>NZ_CAKZRO010000070.1 GCF_937146585.1 uncultured Halorubrum sp.
GACCCGACCGACGTTGACCCGACCGACGCCGGTCCGGGGGACGACGACCCGGCCGCCGAGGAGGTGGACCGATGAGTATCGCCGCGATCGCCCGAAAAGACTTCCAGGAGACGGTCCAGTCGCGCGGGATGATCGCCTTGGTGGCGCTGTTTTCGCTGCTCGTCGCCGCGTTCGCCTACGCGGTCCGGCCCACCGGCCAGAGCGAGCAGTTCGCCACGGAAGTGCTGTTGAGCGTCTTCGTCGGCCGCTTCCTCGTCACGACGCTCGTCCCGCTGGTCGGCGTCGTCGTCGGCTACAACGCGGTGAGCGGCGAGCGCGAGTCCGGGTCGCTGAAGCTCCTCCTGTCGCTGCCGCACTCGCGCGCCGACGTCGTCTTCGGCAAGGTCGTCGGCCGCGGCGCGGCGCTCGCGCTCGCGGTGTTCGCCGGCTTCCTGCTGCCCGCGCTCGTGTTGATCGCCGCGCCCGTCGCGTTCAACGCCGGCGCGTTCCTCGGCTACACCGTCTTCGCGGCCGCCCTCGGCGTCGTGTTCGTCGCCATCGCCGTGGGCTGCTCGGCGGCGTCGTCGACCCAGCGCCGCGCGCTCATCGGCGGCGTCGCGATATACGTCCTCTTCGTCCTGCTGTGGGGGGCGATCACCGGTCGCCTGGTCGGAGCCGCCGGACCCGTCGTCGACGCCCTTCCGGTGTCGTCGACGCAGGTCCGAGTGTTCCTCCGCGTCTCGAACCCCACGACCGCCGTCGAGGCGCTGTCGAACGCGTTCCTCGGCGAGCAGCTGTTCACCGGCGACAGCGCGAACCAGCAGCTCTCCGCGGCCGCGATGCTGGTGTTCTGGACGCTCGCGCCGCCGCTCGCCGGCCTGCTGAAGTTCGACACCGACGACCTCTGAGCGCCGCTCCGCACCTGCGGCTCGCGGAGTTGCTCGCCGCAGGTAGTGGGCTCGGGCGGGTTCGAACCGAAAAAAGACGGTCGTCTCGCTCCGCTTGACGCTGCGTCTTTCAGGGTTCGACCGCCCTCAAACAGTCACAGCGGCGCCGCTCACAATATGTTCGCGGCGCCGACAGTGGGCTCGGGCGGGTTCGAACCGCCGATCTCAGCCTTGTAAAGGCCGCGTCATAACCAGCTAGACCACGAGCCCTCACCCGTCTGAACCCGCCGGGAGCGGAAAACGGTTTCTTTCTCCGGCGCGACGATCGACCGTGAACCGCCGTCTCGTCGGGGTCGCGGCCGCGCTCGCGCTCGTCCTCCTCGCCGCCGTCGCCGTCGCCGCGACGAACCCCGCGCTCCTGATCACCGGCTACGACACCGCCACGGTCGAGGCCGTCGACGGCGACACCGGCGCGTCGCTCGCGACGGTCGAGGTCCGCGTCGCCGACAGCTTCCTGAAGCAGTACGTCGGGCTCTCCGCGACCGACGACCTCGACGCGGGCGAGGGGATGCTGTTCGTCCACGGCGACGCCGCGGAACGCGCCTACGTGATGCGCGATATGGCGTTCCCCATCGACATCGTCTTCCTCGACGCCGACGGGACCGTCACGACGGTCCACGAGGCCGCGCCGGAGTCTGGCTCGCTCACCCGCTACGAGGGGACCGGGAAGTACGTCCTCGAAGTGCCCCGCGGTTGGAGCGAGCGCCACGGGGTCGAGCCCGGGGACCGGCTCGTGATCGACCGCGACTGACGCCGCCGCGCGGTCGCCGCGCCGGGCGACGAAACCGCTTTCAGCGTCGCCGGCGTCGCCCCGACCATGACCGGACTCGCTCGCCGGGTCGCGTGGAACCTCCGCCACCGCTGGCGGCGGGTGTTCGCCCTCTGCGTCGTCGGCGCCGGCGTCGCCGCGCCCCTCCTCACCGGCGTCTGGTGGTGGCTCCCGCTCGTGTGGTTCTTCGGCCTCTTCATCGCGCTCCCCGTCCTCCACGTCCTCACCAAGCCCGTCCCCGAAGACGACGCCGACGAGGACGAACACGCGACCGGTGACCCCGCGCTCGACGCCCTCCGCGAGCGCTACGCGAACGGCGACATCGACGAGCGGGAGTTCGAACGCAAGCTGGACCGCCTGCTGGAGACGGAGGACGCGGAGACGGTCGACGACCCCGCAGGAGACGTCGCGGACAGGGTCCGCGAGGGGGTCCGCCGCGAGGTCGAGCGACTGCGAGAGTGAAAACGAGTCGTCGCTCCGCTCGCCCGATCGAAACGCGCTTCCGGCGCGTTACTCGTCGATCTCGCGGTTGTGGACCGCCTCTCCGGAGACCCCGTCGAAGAGGTGGATCGTCTCTTCGGGGATCTCGACGGTGATCTCGTCGCCGGCCGACACCTGCTGGAGGCCGCCGACGGTAGCGATGAACGTCTCGCCCTCCGGCGCGTCCGCGAACCGGAGGTAGACGGTGTTCTCGTCGCCCATCGGCTCGACGACCTCGACGACCGTCGAGAAGGTGTGCTCGCCGGACGAGTCGCCGGCCAGCGCGATGTCCTCCGGGCGGACGCCGAGGGTGAGGTCCGTCACCGCGCCCACGTCGTCGAGCGTCGGCGCCGAGAGCGGGTAGTCGAACACGTCGGCGACGAGCGTCTCGTCGTCCCGCTCGACGGGGAAGAAGTTCATCGACGGGTCGCCGATGAAGCCGGCGACGAAGCGGTTCGCCGGCTCGTGGTAACACTCCAGCGGCGTCGCGACCTGCTGGAGCTCGCCGGCGTTGAGGATCGCGATCCGGTCGCCCATCGTCATCGCCTCGGTCTGGTCGTGCGTCACGTACATCGTCGTGACGTCGAGCTCGTCCTGGAGGCGCTGGAGCTCCGTCCGCATCTCCGACCGGAGCTTGGCGTCGAGGTTGCTGAGCGGCTCGTCCATGAGGAACACCTCGGGGTCGCGGACGATCGCCCGCCCGAGCGCCACCCGCTGTCGCTGGCCGCCGGAGAGGTCGGCGGGCTTGCGGTCCAACAGCTCGGCGATGCCCATCGTCTCCGCGGCGTCGGCGACGCGCGTCTCGATCTCCTCGTCGGAGAGCTCCGTCGACTCCTCTAGGCCGAACGCCATGTTCCCTTCCACGGTCATGTGTGGGTACAGCGCGTACGACTGGAACACCATCGCGATGTCCCGGTGTTGCGGCTTCACGTCGTTGACCCGCTGGCCCGCGAGGCGGATCTCCCCGCTGGAGATCGTCTCCAACCCCGCGACCATCCGGAGCGTCGTCGACTTCCCGCAGCCCGAGGGGCCGACGACGACGAGGAACTCGCCGTCGCGCATCTCGATGTCGACGTCGTCGACGGCGACGACCTCGCCGTCGCCGTCGGGGAACACCTTCGTCACGCCGTCGAGTTCGAGCGTCCCCATGCTATCGCCCCCGCGGCGTCGCGCGGTCGTTCGAGAGCGATACCTCCGGTCGGCTGCGTGAGTGCTGTCGAGTCATAGATTGCTGCTGGCGAGCGATGGCGGTCACGTCGCCACCCCCTCGGCGAACTCCTCGCCGAACGCGATGTACACCGCGAGCGTCGGGAGGGCGGCGATGAACGCGCCCGCCATGCGGAGCGCGAAGTCTTGGCCTTCGAGCGACGTTCCCAGTCCCGCGAGGATCAACACGATCGGCGCGGCCGCGCTGGACTCCGTCTGGACCAGCACGAGGGTGAACAGGAGGTCGTTCCAGATCTGCGTGAACTGATAGATCAGGACCACCGCGAACATCGGTCCCGAGAGCGGGAGCACGATCCGGCGGTAGATCCGGCGGATGGACGCGCCGTCCAGCCGCGCCGCCTCGATCATCTCCTCGCTCATGTTCTTGTAGTACGACCTGAACAGGACGGTACAGATCGGCAGGCCGTACGCCACGTGCGTGATGATCAGTTCGATGACGCTGGCGTAGTCGTTGTTGATCCCGAGCGCCCACAGGAACCCTAACCACTCCTGGAGCGGGATCATCGACCAGAACTGCGAGAGCGGCACGAGAACGGCCTGATAGGGAATGAATACCCCGGCGACCAACAGCGCGAGGACCGGCGCCTTGTACTTCTGCTTCCAATTCGACTGGGTGAGCCCGTAGGCGGTGAAACTCCCGAGGAGCGCCGAGATGACGGTCGCCGGGATCGCGTACAGCGCGCTGTTGATGAGTCCCCGGCCGAGCGCGTCGAACGCCGCCCGCCACTTCTCGAAGGTGAACGTACCGCCCGTGGGCGGCGCGAAGGGAAGGGACCCGCTCACGCCGCTGGGCGTCTTGAACGAGGTGACGAGCCCCGACTCGATCGGGATCAGGAAGAACGTCAACATCCCGAGCAGCCCGAGGTACAGGAGGACCCGGTACGCGTCGAGGCCCGAGAGTAGTCCAGCGGACGCTCCGGGGTCCGCTTCCGTTACCGTGCCGCCGTCGGTTCGTGCGTCGTTGCTCATAGGTTCCCTCGGTTGTACTGGTAGTAGAGGTACGGACCGACGATGCCGAGCGTCATCACGAACAGGGTGATGGCGACCGCGGACGCGTACGCCCAGTTCAGGTTCGCGTACGCCTCGCGGACCATCTTCGTCGCGAGGATGTCGGCCCCGTTCGGCGGTCGGTACCCGCCGACGAGCGAGTAGAGGAAGTCGAACGCCTTCAGCGCGAACACCATCAGGACGACCGAGGCGCTGATCGTCGACCCCTTCAGCTGGGGGATGATCACGCGCCAGTACATCCTGACCGTGGAGGCCCCGTCGACCTTCGCCGCCTCGTAGTGTTCGTTCGGGATCGCCCGCAGGCCCGCGAGGAACACGACCATCGCGTACCCGGCGAACTGCCACATCAGCGCGAACATCACCGCCCAGAGGACGATGTCCGGGTTGCCGATCCAGTCGACTCGGCCGAGGCCGAGCGACGTGATCACGATGTTGATGACCCCGTTGTTGAAGTTGAACATCCACGCCCAGAACTGGGCGGTGACGACGAACGAGAGGCTCATCGGCAGCAGGTAGATCGTCCGGAACGTGTTCTCGAACCGGATGTTGCGGTCGATCAGGATCGCCAACCCGAGCCCGAGCGCCAGCGTCACCAGCGTGAACCCGACGAGCAGGATGAAGGTGTTGATCGCGGCGTCGACGAATCCGCTGTCGGCCAACGCCCGACTGTACATCTGGAAGTCCAGGTCGCTGTAGTCGGGCGTCCCGAACCCGGTGAAGTCCGTCAGCGAGATGAGGAGGTTCCAGATGATCGCCCCGTAGACGAACAGGCCAACCAGCAGGAACGGCGGGAGCCAGAACTGCGACGACTCCACGAAGTCGCTGCCGAACCGCTCGTTCAGCGCGGCGACCGGGCTGAAGCCGGAGCGTTGCCCCTCCTCGGCGACGCCGCCGTCCGTGACCGCGTCGCCACTGTCGTCGCCGGTGTCAGTATTTCGTGTCATATGGTTCTTCGTGCGCCGAAACCGCTAAAATCCGGTCGCATCGTGGACCGGAGTCAGTTAGAGACCGCGTCGACGAAGCCTTCCGTGGCGGCGTCGACGTTGTACGGTCCGGAGAATTCGCTGGAGATGACGTCGTTCAGGGCCGTCATGGTCTCCGAGGGGACGCCCAGCCCGTGCTGGAGGTTCGGCGGCCGCTGGTCGGCATCGGCGAAGTCCTGCTGCGTCTCCTGGAGGTACGGGCCGAACTCGCTCATGTCGACGTCCGTCCGCGTCGGGATCGAACCCTTATACTGGTTGAACGCGACCTGTGCCTTCTTGCTCCCGACGAACGAGAGGAACGTCTCCGTCGCCTCCGGGCTCGGGTTGTCCGAGGGGTAGAGGAACGAGTCGAAGTGGAGCATGTACATGCCCTCCGAGCCGGGGTACGTCTTGAAGCCCCAGTCCTCGTCGTACGCGAAGTCCTCGGCGTTCCGGTAGGCGCCGGCCGCCCAGTTACCCTGGTGGATGAACGCCGCGTTGCCCTCGATGATGTTCTGGTTGGACTCCGTGAGTCCGATCGAGGAGGCGTCCTCGTTGATGTAGTTGCCGAGGATCTCCGCCAGCGACTCGAAGGTCGCTCGGACGGCGGCCTCGTCGGGGCTCCCGTCGAGGAAGCTCATGTACGCGTCGTACCCCTCCTGACCGAGCATGGTCGAGGAGAACAGCTGGGTCGTCGTCCAGGTCCCGCTCGCGCCGTGGGTCATCGGGATCGCGTCCGTCTCGCTCTGGACGGTCTCCAGCGCGTCGATCAGCGCCGAGACGCTCGTCAGCGAGTCGGGGTCGACCCCCGCGTCCTCGACGACCGAGGTGTTGTAGAACAGGCAGTTCAGCCGGTGCGACCCGAGCGGGACGCCCCGGTACGCGCCGTCGTACTGGTGGAGGTCGACCGCCTCCTGAACCATCACGTCCTCGAAGCCTTCGGACTCCCAGACGCTGCCGGCCTCGCCCAGCACGCCGTCGTAGCGCTGGAGGTTCGGGCCGGGCCAGTTGGCGAACGAACTCGGCGGGTCGCCGTTCTGGAGCCGGTTCGCGACGACCGCGTCGAGGTTCTGGTTGCCGCCGCCACCGATCGGGTTGAACTCGTGGTCGACGTCGGGGTACTCCTCGTCGAACGCGGTGACGAGCGCCTCGGCCGCGCGGGCGCCGTCGCCGCCGGTCCACGCGTGGAGGACCTCCAGCGTGTTTCCGCCGCCGTCGCTCCCGTCGCCGCCGTCACCGCCGCCGGAACAGCCAGCGAGTCCTGCGAGCGTCGCTGCCCCCGTCGCTCCGACGAAGTGTCGCCGCGACAACCGCTTGTCTTGGTCTGTCATGGTACTTCACGATGTACAATGGATCTTTGGCATATATACTTACTCATTCTTTTAGAACAATTTCGCAAGTACGCTTCTCTGGCCGCCGCGGGGTCGTACCGCCGTATCTGGATTTCCGCCTGATCGGCGACGGACCGACGAGCATACTACGGTCGGGGCGGTGAGCGTACCCATGCGCCCCTCGACCGCCGCCGTCACGTACCCGATCGCCGGCGACGCCGCGGAGCGACCACTGCTGGCGGTCTGGCTGCTGCTCGCGCTGTCGGTCGTCGTCCCCGTGCTCCCGGCGGTGCCGGTCGTCGGGTACCTCGTCCGCGTGTTGGCCGCCACCGAGCGCGGCGAGTCGATCCCGCCGTTCCTCGCCGAGCCGCGGACGCTCGCCCGGCGGTCGGTCGGGGGAGCGGTCGTCTCGCTGGCGTACCTCGGCGTCCCGTTCGCCGCCCTCCTCGTGACGCTCTACGGCGTCGTCTCGCTGGAGCCCGGGGCGAACGCGCCGGTCGGTCGCATCCTCGCCGGCTCGACGGCCGTCCTCTTCCTCGGGATCCTCGGCACGTACCTCGCTCCGATCGCGTTGACCGCGTACGGGCGCGAGGGATCGCTCCGCCGGGCGTTCTCCCTCGACGCCCTCCGCCCGGTCGCCGGGCACGCTGCCTACTTCTTCGGGTGGACGCTCGGCTTCACCGCGCTCGTCGTCACCGTCGGCCTCGCCGGCGCGCTGTTCACCGTCTCGCGCGCCGGGCCGCTGTTCGGGACGTTCGTCCTCGCCTACGGCCTCCTCGTGGCCGCGTACCTCTGGGGCCGCGCCGTCGAGCGCGCGCGGCGACGGTAAGGGGTCGGGCGGCCGCCGCGACCGACCGATTCTTGAGCGCGCGGCCCCGATTCGTCGGTAATGCAGGGACCGCTGTGGATAGACACGCACGCGCCCGATCTCGACGAGATCCGGCAGGACGAGGCCCGCGACCGCCTGCGCCGGGCCGTCGACGAGCCGATGAACCTCGTCGTTCAGGGGCCGCCGGGGGTCGGGAAGACGGCGGCGGCGCGGGCGCTCGCCGACGCGTCGCACGCCGACCCGGACGCCGACCTGATCGAGATCAACGTCGCCGACTTCTTCGGCCGGACGAAAAAGGAGATCCGCACCGACCCGCGGTTCGAGGGGTTCCTCGAGGGCCGGAGCCGGATGGCGAAGCGGGACATGATAAACCGCGTGCTGAAGGAGTCCGCGTCGTACGCGCCGATGTCCGGCGAGTACAAGACGGTCCTGTTAGACAACGCGGAGGCGATCCGCGAGGACTTCCAGCAGGCGCTGCGCCGCGTGATGGAGAAGCACCACCGGACCACGCAGTTCGTGATCGCGACCCGCCAGCCCTCGAAGCTCATCGCTCCGATCCGGTCGCGCTGCTTCCCGGTCCGCGTGCGCTCCCCGACGACGGACGAGACGATCGACGTCCTCGAGACGATCTGCGACCGCGAGGGCGTCGAGTACGACGACGACGGCTTGGAGTTCGTCGCCAGCGCGGCCGGCGGCGACCTCCGCGAGGCGATCCTCTCGGCGCAGGCGACCGCCGTGGAGGGCGACGCGATCACCATGTCGACCGCCTACGAGACGCTCGGCGACGTGGGCGACGACGACGCGCTCCGCGAGGCGCTCGCCGCCGCCCGCGACGGCGACCTGAAGGGCGCGCGCTCGACGCTCGACGACCTCCTCGACGAGGGGTACGACGGGGGGGAGCTGCTCCGCGAGACGCTCCGCGTCGCCCGCGCCGGATCCGAGTACGGCGGCGACGACCTCGCGCGGCTTCACGCGCTCGCGGGCGAGGCCGACCTCGACCTCTCGGACGGGCTCGACGACGCGACCCACCTCGTCCACCTGCTCGCGGCGTGGGCGGCGGGGCGGACCGAGCTCTCGCCCGCGCTGCGCGACGCGGAGGTGGCCCCGTGAGCCGCGCGCCGCCGCTCTCGCGGCTCCTCCCGTTCCCGGTGGTCGACGCCGCCTGGGACCTCGCGCTCGTCCCGGCGCTCGCGGGGGCCGTCGCGCTGCCCCTCCTGCCGCCGGTCGGCGTCGCGCTCGTCGCGCTCGCCGTCGGGATCCTCTGGTTCCACCGCGACCCGGAGCGCGAGCCGCCCGACGTCGAGGGGACGGTCGTCTCCCCGGCCGACGGCACCGTCTCCGCCGTGCGCGAGGAGGGGTCGCGGCTCCGCGTCGGCGTGTTCATGAACGTCACCGACGTCCACGTCAACCGCGCGCCGATCGCGGGGGAGGTCCGCGAGGTCCGCCACCGCCCCGGCGCGAACCGCCCCGCGTTCGACAAGGAGTCGGACCGCAACGAGCAGGTCGCGATCGACTTCGGCGACTACGAACTGCTCGTCATCGCCGGCTGGTTCGCCCGCCGGATCCACCCGTCGGTCGAGGCGGGCGACCGGGTCGAGCGCGGCGACCGCGTCGGCCACGTCTCGTTCGGCTCGCGCGCGGACGTGGTGTTGCCCGCGGACGTGACCCGCGAGGAGCTGCTCGTCACCGAGGGCGACAGCGTCCGCGCCGGCGAGACGATCGTCGCGGAGCGGTCGACCGCCTCGCAAGAGTCGGACGCCCCGGAAGCGTCGGCGGCCGAGGCCTAGCGCCGGACTCGCCGGCGCGCCCGCGGTTCGGGCATACGCTTTTGTTTCGCGGTGGTGACGGATCCCTGTATGTCAGAGAAGACCATCCACGAGTCGACGCAGTCGCGGAGCCGACAGGGGCTGGCGACCTACCTCCGGCGGATCGCCCGCGCGCTGGGACGCGGCGAGCCGGTACCGGTCGACGACGAGGGGACGGTGACCGTCGACGCGGCCGGGACCGGCGACGTCGAGGTCGAACTCGAACGCGCCGACGGGACGGTCCACTTCGAGGTCGAGATGGAGTGGCCCGACGAGGAGGCCGAGGTCGACGTCGAGGCGGCCGCGAGCAAGGCGACGTTCGAGCTGTACGCCGACAGCGCGGACGAGTACCGCTGGCGGCTTCGCCACGACAACGGCAACATCATCGCCGACGGCAGCGAGGGATACGCGGACAAGCGCGACGCCAGCTCGGGGATCGAGAGCGTCCAGCGGAACGCGCCGGGCGCGCACGTCGTCGACGTCTCGCGCGACGAGGAGGCGCCCGAGGAGGGGGGCAGCGACGCGACGTTCGAGCTGTTCCGCGACAAGGCGGACGAGTACCGCTGGCGGCTCCGCCACGACAACGGCAACGTGATCGCCGACGGCGGGCAGGGGTACGCCTCCAAACAGAAGGCGAAACAGGGGCTCCGCAGCGTCAAGTCCAACGCGCCGGGCGCAGCCGTCGAGGAACCCGAGGAGTAGCTCGCGGCCGCGTCGCGACTCGTCCGCGACCCGCTCGATTGACCGCGGACCGCACCGCTTATTCGCCGGCCTTCACTACGTCCGGCCGACATGGACGCGCTCGACGCCAAGTACCCGTTCTTCGCGAGCGCCCGCGAGGCGGTCGCGTCGGCCGGGGTGTCGCTGCCCGACCTCGTCGCGGCCGACGCCCCCGCCGTCGAGCGCGCCCGCGAGCGCGTCGAGCGCGCGCTCCTCGAAGGGACGGTCGCCGCCGAGAGCGGCGCGTTCCCCGGCGAGTCCGCGTACGACGTACAGGCGGAGCTGCTCTCGTACCCCATCGCGCGGATCCTCGTCTCGCTGCTCGACTCCGACCCCGCCATCGAGAAGTACGCCGCGGCGGAGGCCGCGACCGCCATGGAGCGGGTCCGCCGCGACCTCGAGGCCGACGACGAGCTGCGGTCGGTGTCGTCGGCGACGGTCGCGCTCGACGACCTGCTCGCCGAGTTCGACCTCGCCGACGCCGTGCGTCCCGACGCGACCGCGCCGGCGGGCGCTCGGGGCGTCGCCGGCGCGGGCGGGACCGGCCGCGACCCCGACGGCTACCGGATCGACGTCGGCCCGTACCTCCGGCTCACCTCGCCCGAGTGGGGGGACTCGTGGCGGCTCGTCAACCGCGCGCTCGCCGACGGCGCGGTGCGCGTCTCCCGCGAGGAGCTGCTCGCGGCGCTGGAGGCCGCCGTCGAGGCGCGGGTCGCCGAGGGGCTCCCCTTCGAGGACCTCGGGGAGTCGCTCGCCGAGGCGCTCGAACCGCGCGTGGCCGACCTCCGGCGGCTGCTCTCCGAGCGGACGTACACCGAGCCGCCGGACGTCGTCGCCCCCGCGCTGTTCCCGCCCTGTATGACCAACCTGATCGAGAAGGCCGAGCGCGACGTGACGCTCTCCGCCGCCGAGTCGTTCGCGCTGATGGCGTTCCTCGTCGGCATCGGGATGACGCCCGACGAGGTGGTGGCGTTCTGCGCCGACACGAGCCTCGACGCCGAGGGGATCCGCTACCAGACCGAGTTCCTGACCGACGACCGGGGCACCCAGTACCCGCCGCCGACCTGCGAGACGCTCGCGAACTACGGGATCTGCCACAACGAGGACGACCACATGCAGGTCGCGGCCGACCCGCTCTCGTACTACGAGAAGCAGGTGGCGGCCGCCGACGAGGTGACGGACTGGCGGGACGGACGAGAGGGAGACGAGACGGGAGAGGCCTGACCGCAGCGAGACGAAGCGAAAACTGCGGCGGGAGGAGCGAAGGGAAACCGCGACGGGCGTCGACTACGACTCGTCGCCCGCCCGCATCAGGAACATTCCGACGCCGCCCATCAACAGGACGAACCCGGCGAGCAGTGCGATGAGGGCGATCGCCCCGGCCTGCGGGAGGACCGTCGACCCGCCGAAGGTGACGCCGATCCCGATCAACCCGACGACGAACACCGCGGCGGCCGCCAGCGAGACGGTGATCTGCCGACGGAGTTCCGCGTCGATTTCCATGCCTGCGATTTTCCGTCGCCACTAAAAAAGGACTTCGATGAAGGCGGCACCGCCCCGGATTCGGGCGCTCGCGAGCGGCGAGACGCCCGGTTTCGGACGGGTCGGCGGTGCGTTTACCAGTCTCGGCCGCCTACTTCGGGGCGAAGCGAGGCCCCCGCCTCGCGGTCGTCCCATGACGCACACCCGAAACACGGCCGCGTCACCGGCCGCCGAATCGCCCCGCCGCGACCCCCCGCCGACGTCGCGTCTCGCCGGCCTCGACCCCCGCGCCGAGCGCGCCGCGACCGAGCCCATGACCGTCCGCCGGCTCCCCGACGGCCGGTACGTCGTCGAGACCGACGGCGGCACGTACGTCGTCGACCTCGACGCCGGCGACTGTACCTGCCCCGACCACGCGATCCGCGGGGCCCGGTGCAAGCACCTCCGCCGCGTCGCGATGTCGGTGACCGCGGGCGCGGTCCCGGCCCCCGGCGAGCGCGTCGGCGCCTGTGCGGTCTGCGGGCGGGAGACGTTCGTTCCGGTCGACGGCGGCGAGTCGCACCTCTGCGACCGCCACGCGTTCGCGCCGGGCGACGTCGTCGGCGACCGCGAGACCGGGAAGGACCTGATCGTGACGGCGGTCACGACCGATCGGGCCGACGATTACCGGACCGACGAGGGTCGCCTCGTCGCCGCGTACGACGCCAACGAGGCGTACGGCGCGCACGAGCCCGTCGTCGAGGCCGTCTACGTCGAGTCGCTCCGGCCGGACCGGCCCCCCGCGGACGCCGACGCCTACGGTTTCCCCGCCTCGCGGCTCACCGCGCGAGGAAGGTGACGTCCCGGCGGAGCGTGTACCCCTGCGGGACGCCCACGACCCCGACGCACTCCTCGCACAGCACCCGCTCGTAGTCGCGGTTGGTCTCCTTCTCGAGCAGCGAGACGTCCTCGAGCGGGAACACCGACTCGCAGCGATCGCACTCCGCCTTGTCGCCGTCGACGATCTTCATCGGTCCTCGGTTCCCGCGATTGACACATAAACTCGCGGACGGCGTTATCACTTCGGATAGCGGGTCCGAGAAAAAATTCGCGATCGAGCGTCGGTCGACGGGGTCGGGGGCGCGGGCGGTCCGGCGTTAGCCGAAGAGCTCGCCGAGGCCCTCGCCGCCGTCGCCGTCTTCCTCGTCGTCGTCGTCCGCCTCGTCGGCGGCCTCGGCCTCCTCCTCCTCGTCGTCGTCGTCCGCCTCGTCGGCGGACGCGTCGGCGTCGGCGGCGCCACCGGCGGACGCGCCGGCGGCCGGGGCCGCGGCGGCCGTCTCGATGGCCTCCTCGATGTCGACGTCCTCCAGCGCGGCGA
>NZ_CAKZRO010000071.1 GCF_937146585.1 uncultured Halorubrum sp.
TTTAGACCGTCGTGAGACAGGTCGGCTGCTATCTATTGGGGGTGTGAGGTACCTGACGTGAACGAACGTATAGTACGAGAGGAACTACGTTTGGTCGCCACTGGTGTATCGGTTGTCCGGAAGGGCAGATGCCGAGTAGCCACGCGACACGGGGTAAGAGCTGAACGCATCTAAGCTCGAAACCCACATGGAAAAGAGGTACCACAGAGGTCACTCGTAGAAGACGAGTTCGATAGACTCGGGGTGTACGCACCGAGGCAACGAGGTGTTAAGCCCACGAGCACTAACAGACCGAGCCACATTCATTGGCGCTGACGCGCCACGACTCGCATGAGTTCAGGCGGTAACTGGATCGCACGTATTACGCGGTTGGTATCGAACCACGACCGACACAGGAGTCTCTCAGCAGAGAGTCTCGGTTCGACTCCGAGAGTCGGCGTAAAGGCGGCCAGAGCGGTGGGGAAACACCCGTACCCATTCCGAACACGGAAGTTAAGCCCACCAGCGTACCGTGAAGTACTGGAGTGAGCGATCCTCTGGGAACCACGGGTCGCCGCCTGCCCATTCATTCGGGAGAATACTCCCACTCGGCCCACGGACACTACGTCCGTGGGCTTTTTTCATGTATAGCGAGCGGCCGCGCCACCCACGCGCGACCGCTAGGCTTAAACGCTCCACAGCGGTACGTTCGGACGGCGCCAAGGTGGCAGAGTTCGGTCAGACGCAGCGGCCTGCAGAGCCGCCCAACGCCGGTTCAAATCCGGCCCTTGGCTTTCTATTTCGGTCGCGACGCGCCGCGAGACCGGTCCCCTGAACTGACCCGCTTAGTAACCGTTAAACACCGGGTGACCCATGCGTCAACTATGCAACGACGCGCTGTGGCCGTGTTTGTCGCGCTGTTCCTCGCCGTCGCGGGCGTGGCGGGCGCGCTGACCGCGACGGCCGATAGTCCGGAGATCGCGCTCGAGAATCCGGAGATCGACGCCTCGCAAGGCGACACGATCGACGCCGGTGGCCAGTCGTACGTGGTGGCCGACATCTCCGAGACGGAAGAGGGTGGAGGCGGTCACGGTGGGTCGGCGACGACCACTATCACCGGGACGCTCGAACGCGAGTTCACCGCGGAGACCTCCGAGACGTGGGCGAACGGGTCGACCGTCTCGGTCGATGACCGCGAGTGGCGCGTCGAGATTGCCGGCGAGAACGCCACCGAGTTCACGCTCGTCGAGGTGCTCGATCGGCAGGCGATCCTCGAGGCCGACGACGCGGCCGAAAACGAGACGGTCACGCTCGACGACGGCGAGTACGTCGCCGTGACGGACGACTCCGGCGAGCGCACCCTGGTGCCCGTCGAGGAGTACTTCCCCGCGCCCGAGCGGCGGTCGTACGCGACGGGAGAGACCCTCGAGTACGACGGACAGACGGTGACGGTCGACGGGGTGACCGCCGGCGGCGCGGTCCTCGTGTGGGAGACCACCGAGACGCAGAGCGTCGAGGTCGGGCAGCACTCGGTGGTGACGCTCGGCGGCACGGACTACGTCGCGCACTTCGAGGACACGTCGACGCTTCAGATGTCGTCGGACATCGAGGCGTACGAGGCGCAGGTCTCCGAGATCGACCAGTACAAGCAGTACAACAGCGGGCTCTCGCGCGTGTTCATCCTCGCGGTCCTGTCGTCGGTCATGCTCACCGGGATGGCGTTCATCCCGTCGCGATACTGATCGGCGGTCGGACCGGATTCGGTTTCACCTCACTCGCTTTCACCGACAGCCACTAGCCCGCGGCACGTGTACCTCGAGCATGACATCGACAGCGGAGAAGGTCCGACAGCTCGCTCCGCACTGGGCGGTGATGTTCGTCGTCATGTTCGCCGCGCTGGCGCTCGTCGAGCGCGCCGCCGGCGAACTCGGGCTCGCTCTGTCGCTGGTGATCGTGTTGGTCATCGCCTTCGCTTACCCCCTCGCCGTCCGCGCGCTCGGCGTCGCCCCGCCCGTCTGGCAACGGTGAGGGTGCCGGCCGGGACGGCGGCTCGGTCCGTGCGGGCGCGTCCCCGTCGTGTGGGCGATCCGGAGGGGCTCGGACGGTGAGCGCTCGACGGCCCGCCACCGTCCGTCCGACCACTGGGAGTCGGGCCCGACCGCCGGCCGCGCCGGATTCCTGCCCAGCGTGGAGCGGGACGGAACGTTTCGGCGTGCGATTCACCGACCGATAACACCGGTGTCAGCCGGTCACGGTCCCGTCCCTCTCGATTTTATACGCCTCGGTCGCGTCGGATCGGTATGAGCGACGAGAAGCCGGCTCCGGTCACGTCGGAGCGCCCGGACGCACCGTTTCACACCAGCGGCACCGACCACGTCACGGTCTGGGGCAGCAACGAGGAGGACACGCTCGCGTTCTACCGCGACCTGCTCGGGATGCCGCTCGTCTTGCGGCAGCCCAACCTCGACGACCCCTCGCAGACGCACCTGTTCTTCGACACCGGCGACGGGCGGATCCTCACGGTGTTCGTGAGCGACGAGCGGGCGTCCGCGCGCGGGCAGCGCGTCAACACGGGAGCCGTTCACCACCTGTGTTTCAGCGTCGACCCCGACGACTACGAGGATATCATGGCCGCGCTCGAAGACGCGGGGAAGGGGTACAACGTGTTCGACCGCGGCGTCTTCCACTCGATCTACACGCAGGACAACAACGGGCTCGTGATCGAGCTCTCCGCCGACAAGTACGAGATGCCCAGCGACCGGAAGGGCGAGGTGCTCGCGACCGCGCAGCGGCTCCGGGAGGAGGACGGCGCGGACTTCGCCCAGGACCGACACATGGAGGGCGCGCTCGAGGAGCTCGGCCTGCCGGTGAACAAACACGACCTGCCCGACGCCGACGCCGGCGTCGGGATGTGAGATGCCCGCCCGGTCGCCGGGGCCGCACGGCGGGGACGACCCGCACGGCGACGAACCGTTAGTCACGGCCGGGACGCCGCTCGTCGACGCGGACGCGGCGCTCGTGCTCGTCCACGGTCGGGGCGCGACCGCACGCAGCGTCGTCGACCTCGGCGAACGGCTCGCGGGGGACCGCGACGTCGCGATCCTCGCGCCGGCGGCCGCCGGCAACACTTGGTATCCGAACCCGTTCCTCGCGCCGGTCGCCGACAACGAGCCGGGACGGAGCTCGGGCCTCCGCGCCGTCGGCGCGGCGGTCGAGCAGGCGGTCGAGGCGGGGATCCCTCGCGAACGCGTCGTCGTCGGGGGGTTCTCGCAGGGCGCGTGCCTCGCGAGCGAGTTCGTCGCCCGCAACCCGACCCGGTACGGCGGGCTCGCGGTGTTCAGCGGCGGACTGATCGGCGAGGCGGTCGGCGTCGACGAGTACGTCGAGGGCGCGACCGGAGGCGACGAGTCGGAACCGAGCGACGGCTCCGAGGGTCCCCTCGCGGGCACGCCCGCGTTCCTCGGGTGTAGCGACGTCGACCCGCACATTCCCGAGGAGCGCGTCCACGAGACGACCGCGGTGCTGGAGGCGCTCGGGGCCGACGCGGACGAGCGGATCTACGAGGGGATGGGACACGGGATCAACGAGGAAGAGGTCGCGGCGGTGGCGGAACTGGTCGCGTCGCTTTCGTAGGTCCCCTCGCCGGCGTGCTTCGTCACGACACCGCCGCGATCGAGAGCCCCAGCGTCGCCAGCGCCGTGAGGAACAGGACCCCGCCCACCGCCGTCAGCGACGCCGAGAGCCCGCCCGTCACCGTCGCCACCGAGGCCGGCACGCCGACCGCCGCGCCGATGAGCGCCACCGAGACGAGCCCCAAGGCCATCGGGTCGGCGTCCCCGACGCCGCGCCGGAGGTCCGGGAACGCCCTCGTTCGGTCGTCGCCCGTTCGGTCGCGACCCGCTCCGTCGGCCTTCCCGCTCGCACCGCGGTCGCCCTCCGACCGCCGTCCCGTCACGATCCGCCAGCGGCCGTACTCGTTGCGAGCGCGAGCGAACTCGCCGGCGACGAGGTCGGCGGCCCCGGGCGGATAGCCGAGCCCGCGGACGAGGTCGAGGAAGTCGCTCTCGTCGTACCGCCCCGCGGTCGGCCACCGATACCGGTCGCGGAGCCGCTCGCCCGTCGGGAGCGCGTACGCGACCCGGACCGTGTCGCCGTCGCGGTCCCACCCGAGCAGCTGGACCCGAACCGTGCCGTCGCCGGTGGCGTGTCGATCCAGCAGGTACAGCTCTGTCGCGTCGTCGAGTGCCGCGGGGTCGCGCTCCGCGAAGGAGAGCGGCGTCTCCTCTGGTGGTGATTCCGCCCGCTCGGCCGCGTACTCGCCGTCCTCCGTCTCCGGAGCGTCCATGCGTGTCGTTGTCATTCGACGGTCATAAGTGTCGGTCCGAACGGTCCGGGTCGTCGGACGGCCGGACCGGCGGCTCGGCTCACGCCAGCCAGTCGTCGGGCTTCGTGTCGTAGTCGACCTCGTCGGCGGTGATCCGCTCTCGGACAGACTCGTCGAGGTCGTGCTCCGTCACCTCGCCCCCGTCGTACTGGAGGCGCACGCCGACCTCGGTGCCGTCCGGCTCCTCGCCCCGGCGCTTTGCGCGCCGGACGGCCCCGTCGTCGTACTCGACGCGGATCGTCGCCAGGTTCACCGGGCGGCCCCACAGCTCGAAGGCGCGCTTCAGCGTCGCCTTCGCGCGCTCCTCGTCGAGCGCGACCCCGTTGTACCGGTGGCCTAAGAGGAGCTCGCCCCGGTTCCGGAAGTTCCCGTCCAGCACGACGATCGTCGGCTTCCCGAAGTTCGTGAACCGGAGGAGCAGCTTCTTCCGCACGTCCTCGGCGTCGACGCTGGCGACGCGGTGCTCCTCGGCGGCCTGACTGTACTCGTAGGTGAAGTAGTTCCCCTCCCGCACGAACTCGTCCGTGAGGAACGCGTCGACGAACGTCACGTCGTTGTGGCTCTCGCGGACCGAGAACATGCGCTCCCAGCCGGCCGCGCGGTCGACGTCGGCGATCGCCTCCTCGACGGTCTCGTACCGGTCGACGTCGAAGAGGTACCGCGCCTGCTCCTCGAGCGCCTCCCGCGAGACGTTGCGGAGCGCGCCGCGGTGTTCCGGCCGCGAGAGGACGTAGTGTCGCTCCGCGAGCCCCTCGCGCGTGAGGAGCTTCCACGGGTAGCGCTCGACGTCGATGTCGTCGCTCGCCTCGTCGTCGCCGTCCCGGGCGGACAGCGCCCGGTCGACCGCCTCGGCGTCGACCCGCGAGTCGCCCGCGGCCGCGAGGTCGGCGAGTTCGTCGAGCGTCGCCGGTCCCGCGGCCGCGATCGCCGGGTGCGGTTCGAGCAGGTCCGCGACCTCGTCCAAGTCGATCCGCGAGTGGAAGTTCTCCGGCGTCACTCCCTCGACGCGGAGCAGCTTGTCGATCACCTCCCGGCGCGCGGCGCGGAGCTCCACGTGCGTCCACAGCTCGAACCCGAGCTTGTAGGGGTTGAGTCCGGGCGAGCCGAGCACCCGGGCCATGTGGTCCGCGTACGTGAGGAACTCGTCGGGGCCGGCGAACCCCTCGCCGCCCATCATCGTCGCCTCCCAGTACGTCGCCCACCCCTCGTTCATCACCTTCGTCTGCTTCTGGCCGGCGAAGTAGTACGCCTCCTCGCGGATCGCGTCGATGACGGTCGTCTCCCACGGCTCGCGGTCGATCGCCTTCCCGCTCTCCGGGTCGTACCGCTTCCCGTGGTCGCGCAGGAAGGCGAGCACGTCCGGGCGCGGCGTCTCCGGCTCGACGCCCTCGCCGCGCGCCTCGAGCCACTCGTCGTCGAACACGTCGCGGCGCACCTCCTCGGAGAGGTCGAGGTCGTCGATCCGGGCTTCGATCGCCGCGACCGGGTCCTCGTCGCCGTCGCTGACGTCGGCCGCGATCCCCGGCTCCTCGACGGACCGGGCGGCGTCGACCGGGCTGTGCTGGTCGATCGTGTCCTCCAACGCGCTCACGGCGTCGACGAGCCGCTCGACCTCGTCGCGGTCGACGTCGCCCCGCTTCGCGATCGACGCGATCCGGTCGGCGTTGCGCTCCAGCCTCGCGGCGGCGTTCGGGCCGCCCTCGCCGCGGTCGGCGTACAGCCCGAACCACTCGTTGTTCGCGAAGAAGTCCGCGTGCGCCTCGACGTGCGTGATGACGGCCTTCTGGTCGGCCGGCGCGTTCGACTCTTGGAGGAACGCGTGTGACGGGTCGTCGTTGTTGACGATCTCGAACGCCTTCCCGAGCCCGTGGCGGTCCTTCTTGCGCTGCCGCTCGTAGTTCATGCCCCACCGCCAGTGCGGGTACCGGCGCTGGAAGCCGCCGTAGGCGATCAGCTCGTTCATCTGGTCGTGGTCGACAACCCAGTACCGCACCGGGTACGGCTCCAAGCCGAGCCGCTCGGCGAGTTCGCGCGCTTCGCGCGCCGGCTCGTCGAGGGCGTCGGCCTCGCGTTTCGCCTCGATCCTGTCGTCTCTCATCTGTGTTCACCTCCGTCGGTCCGGCGGGCGACGGTCGCCCCGTCGGGGGCGCCTCCCCCGCCGCCAGACTCCGTGCTGAGGATCTCGTAGATGGCGTCGGTGACGTCGTCGGGCTCGGAGACGCGCGCGACGGCCACGTCGTCGGCGTCGCCGAACGCGGACTCGACCTCGTCGGCGTGGCGGGCGTTCGCCGCGCCGTCGCCGGGCTGGGTCTCGACGTACGCCTGGAGATTGGCGTCGATCGACTCCATCGCCGGGATCACGTTGTCTCTGGTGTCGCTGCCGGCGTTCTCCGAGTCGCCCGCGGCGAACACGTACCGGTTCCACTCGCTGTACGGGTACTCCGTCAACAGCTCCTCGACGAGGTCGTACGCGCTGGAGATCCGGGTGCCGCCGCCGGACTGGATCCCGAAGAACTCCTCGCGGTCGACCTCCCAGGCCTCCGCGTCGTGGACGACGTACCGGAACTCGGCGGCGTCGTACTTCCCGGTCAGGTACCAGTCCATCGGCGTGAACACCCGCTCGACGAGTTCCCGCTTCGTCTCGCGCATCGAGCCGGAGGCGTCGCGGACGTTGATCACCACGACGTTGCGCTCGCGCTTCTCGATCACCTCCGGGTGGCGGAACCGCTCGTCCTCGCTGCGGAACGGGACGCTGTCGAGCCCCTCGCGCCGGATCCGGTGCGTGACGGGCTCGCGGTCGACCCCGTCGTCGAGCGCCTCGAAGCTCTCCCACCGGTCGAGCGCGGCGACCGGCTCGCCCGCCTCGTCCGCGACGGTCGCGGCGGCGTCGGCGATCCACGCCCGGGAGACGGGCGTCCCCTGGTCGCGCGCCCACGCGAAGACGTCGTCCACGTCGGCCCCGTCGACGAACAGGCCCTCCCGGACGTACGCCTCGTCGAAGTCGGTGGCGAGGTGGCGCTTCAACCCCCGCTTGAAGAACTCGTCCACGTCGAGGGTGCCCCGCGGTCCGGAGCGGGCGGTGTCGGTGAAGTCGCCCTCCACCTCCTCTATCACCTGCTTCCCCTTCGGTTCGAGGTCGAGCCCGAGCGCCTCGTCGAGCTCGCGCGCGAACTCCTCCGGGTCCATCTCGTAGTACTCGTGGTCGCCGCCCTCCTCGCCGGGGTCGCCCTCCTCGTCGCCGTCGCCGGGCTCGGGATCGACCGGCTGGCCGGGCTGCGGCTGCCCGTCGCCGCCCTGCCCCACCCCGCCGGCGGAGCGCTGGTCGTACTCGAACGCCGGGAGGTCGACGACCTTGATCGGGATCCGGATCCGGTCCGCGCCGGAGCCGCCGAGGTCGCCGTGGCTGATGAACTCGGAGAGGTCCGCGCGGCGGGTCTCGCCCACCTCGCGGAAGCGCTCGCGGTCCTCGGTCAGTCCCACGGGCTCTCACCCCCGTTCTGGCCGACGCCGTCGTCCGGGTCGTCGCCGACGCGCCCGCCGTCGACCTCGGGCCACTCGTCGCGGACCTGCTCCATCACGGCCCGGCTTGTCAGCTCCGCGGACGCGGGGCTGTACCCGCGCTCGCAGAGCCGGTCGATCGTCTCCGACTTCACCCGCTCCGTCTCGGTGTCCGCGGGCGGGTCGGGCCACGCCGCGGGGTCGAGGTCCGGGAACCGGCGCTTCACGTCGGCCAGTTCGTTCGCGTCGATCACCGCCTTCAGCTCCGGCACCTCCGCGAGGTCGACGTCGTCGACGCTGAACGCGTCGTCGCGGTTGCGCCACGCGTACTGGGTGAGTCCCCGGATCACGCGCTTGCGCCGGAACTGCTCGACGTCGCGCCCGGGCTCGGTCCCGCGGTAGTCGCCCTCGTCGAACCGCCCGAGCGTCTCCGTCTCGAACACCTTCATGACGAGCGGGTCCGGGGCCTCGTCCTCGCGGCCCCGCGTCGTCGGGTCCTCGTCGTCCCACGCGTACACGTGTTCGACGTACTCGGCGACCGTCTCCGTCGAGACGGTCTCCTCCGCGAGCATCGCGTCGATCACGTCCTCGCGCTGTCGCTCGCGGACCCGGGTCGCGACCGCCCCGCGCCGCCCCTCGAACTCCGCGACCTCCGCCCGCGAGAACAGCGGCGCGTCGGCGAGCCCGTCGGCCATCGCGTCGAGTACGTCCGTCGGGGTGACGACGCGCTCGACCGGGAGCTCCGGGTGGTGGCGGTCGGCCGTCGTCGCGAGCAGGTCGGCGACCGCGTCGCGGGCGTAGGTGACCGGGATCCCGTTGCGCCCGTCGCCCGGGGCGAGGTCGACGTCGGCGACGGTGACCGCGTCGTCGCCGCGCCCGACCTCCCCGGTCTCGTACAGCTCGGCGGTCTCGATCAGGTCGAGGTCGCCGGGCAGGTCGTCGGCGTCGAGCCGCGTGACCACCGCGTACAGCGCCGCGGCGCCGATCGCGTGCGGCGCGATCTCGCGCTCGGCCACGCTCCCGTCGGACTCCCGGACGTCCACCGACAGCGGCGCGACGCCCGGGTCGCTCCCGGCGTCGTCCGCGTCGCCGCCGCCGGCCGCCGCGCCGACGCCCGGCCCGCCGGACGCCGCGCCGTTCGGACCGGCGTCGCCCTCGACCGTCGCTCCCCCGGCCGCGGTCGCCCCGGCGATCTCCCGACGGAGCAGCCGGGCCTCCAGGCGGCGGTTCGTGAGGTAGCGGAACTCGTGTTTCGAGAGCCGGCGCTTCAGCGCCTTCAGCGGGTCGGCGTCGCCGCGCTCGGCGTGCCGGTCCAGCTCCGCGTCGAGGTCGGGGTTCGAGATGACGATCAGCTGGGTGTCGAGGTCCATCCCGATCCCCTTGTCGAGCTTCACGCGCCGCTCGTCGGGCACGTTGAGCAGCCGACGGAGGAGGTCGGCGTGCTGGCTCGCGTCCTCGACGACGGTCGCGACGCCGTTCCCCTGCGAGAGCACGCCGTCGTAGCTGAACGCCTGCGGGTTCTTCCGGCCGCGCGAGTCGAGCTCGCGCAGCATGCCGCCCATCCACGAGCCGACGAGCCGCTCTTTCGGCGTCCCGTCGTCCTCGGCGTGGAGGACGCCGATCCCCCGACCGACGTCGACCACGTAGCTGGTCACGCGGAGGTGGTCGCGGTCGGTGATCGCCGAGAAGAGGTCCCGTCGCCCCTGCTCGCGGTAGGTCGACTCCAGGTGGTCGTACGCCTCGCGGCTGAACGGGTCGAGCTCCACGTCGGCCGCGATCGGGTAGGCGTCGCCGTCGACCGCGTCGGCGACCGACTCTCGGACCGGCTCCGGGAAGACGGACAGCGGGTGCGTCTGGACCGGACTGCGGTACCACGCGCCGGTGTCGCCGCCGTCGCCGTACGAGAGCGACGCGGCTCCCGCCCCGCCTCCGCCGCCCGCGCCGGCGCCGGTGACGTTCCACTCGACGGTGTACCGGCGGCCGGCGTCCGTCTTCGAGAACGCGCGGAGGCCGTTAATCAGGCACCGCTTGAACTCCGACTTCCCGGTCGCGGTCGGGCCGTCGATCCAGACTATCGTCTCGTCGTTGCCGCGCCCGGTCGCGGCCGCGCGCAGGTCGTCGACGAACGCGTTGAGCGCGCGGGTGTTGCCCAACACGGCGTGTTCCCCGTCGTTCGCCGGGTCGTCGAAGAAGCGGTACCGGTCGAGCGTCTCGCCGCGCTCGCGGACCTCCCGCGTCCCCTGCGACTCGATCGCCGCGAGGACGTACCCCGCGCCGGAGGCGGCCGCGGTCGGCCGCTCCAGCACGCGGTCGACGTAGGACTCGATGCTCATCGGCGGGTCGTACGCCCCCCGGAGCGCCTCGTCGGCCGCGTCGACGAACCCCTCGCCGTCGGGTCGGGTGCGCTCGCTCATCTCAGTCCCCGCCGTCCTCGATCTCCGAGCGCGCGACCGCCGCGCCCGCGTACTCCAACACCTCGGCGGCCCCGTCCTCGGAGTAGCCGCGGTCGACTAAGGCGTCGACCCAGGCGCTCCGGTCTTCGTCGTCGAGGTCGGTCGCGGACACCAGCGCCGAGAAGTTGATGTTGTGCTTCTTGTCTTCCCACAGCTTGCGCTCTAGGGCGCGGCGGAGACGGTCGTTCTCCTGCGGGTCGAACCCGCGCCCCTCGCGGGCGCGCCGGGAGACCCAGTTCGATACCTCCTGGCGGAAGTCGTCCTTCCGGTCGGAGGGGACGTCGAGCTGCTCTTCGACCGCGCGCAGGAACGTCTCGTCCGGCTCGGTCTCCCGGCCGGTGAGCTCGTCGTCGACGGTGTCGTCGTCGATGTACGCCATCACGTGGTCCATGTACTTCTCGCCCTGCCGCCGGAGCTCGTCGACGTCGTACGCCAGCGCGTGGCGCACGTCCTCGATCGCCCGTTCGCGGTACTCCTCGCGGACGGTCTCTAAGAGCCGCTCGTAGCGGCCGAGGTCCTCGGCCGCGATCGAGCCGTGGCCGCCGAGGTTCGCCTCGAAGTGGTCGAAGACGGACAGCGGCGAGAGGTGGCTGCGGTCGCGGTGCGTCGCGTCCATGATCGCCTCGGCGATCTCGTCGCCGACGAACCGCGCGGAGATCCCGTCCATCCCCTCGCCGACGTCGGCGGACTCGGCGGCGTCCTCCCGGAGCTTCCGCCGGTCGATCTCCTCGTCTTCGAGCTCGCCGTTGTACGCCTTCGCCTTCTCCAACAGGCTCACCGTCTCGTCGGTCGGCTCCTCCAATCTGGTGAGAACCCCGAAGAGCGCGGCCATCTCCAGCGCGTGGGGCTCGACGTGGACGTTGGGCACGTCGGCGTTGGCGAGCATCTTCTCGTAGATGTTCGCCTCGCTCTCGTACTCCAACACGTACGGGTAGTCGATCCGCTTGGTGCGGTCGTTGAACGCCTCCATCTTCTCGTCGCCGGTCTTCTCGCGGTACTCCGGCATGTTCGTCCGGCCGACGATCACCTGGTCGATGTCGATCCGCGGGTTGTTCTTCGGCTTGATCGTCGACTCCTGGGAGGCGTGGAGGAAGTCGTAGAGGAACTCCCGCTGGAGCTTGAGAAGCTCCTCGCCGGAGAAGAGGCCGCGGTTCGCGTTACAGAACGCGCCGGCGTAGTCGAACGCCCGCGGGTCGGACTCGCCGTAGACGGCGAGCTTCGCGTAGTTGACGTCGCCGGTGAGCTCGGTCTCGTCCTGGTTCTTCTTGTCCTTCGGCTCGAACGTCTCGATGCACTCCCGGCGGTTCTCGTCGGCGACGAGCCGGACGACCTCGACGTGCTCGTCGAGGACGCGCTCCAAGTCGTCGTCGTAGTGCGCGAGCAGCTCGTTCAGGTAGAACTCCGAGGCCGGGTCCGGGTGCTGGTCGTTCCGAAGCGTGTAGGGGGCGTCGAGCAGCTCGTTGAGGTCGTCGATCACGGCCTGCCGCTGCGGCTTCGGGAGGAGGACGAGCGGGTCCTGGCTCATCGGCGAGCGGACCGTGTCGTCGTCCGGGTCCTGGTCGTCGATCACCGAACAGAGGTCGACCCACCGGAAGGTGTACATCCGGCCGGCGTCCTCGCGGGTGTACGCCTCGAAGTAGCGGCGCACGAGCCAGTCGAAGTGCGACTTCCCGGAGCCGACCGGCCCCAGCAGGAGCTTGATCCGCTTCTCGGGGCCGAGCCCGCGGGCGCCGGACTTCACCTTGTTGACGAACTCGTGGATCGCCTCGTGGACCTCGCGGCCGTAGAACACGTTCTCGCCGTCGTGGTGCGGGTCCTCCGCGGCGAGCGCGTACTCGACGACGCCGCGTTCCTCGTCGTAGTGGGTCCCGTAGTAGTCGAACATGTCCGCGACGCGCTGGTGGGCGTTCCGCGCGATCCGCGGGTCGTCGTACAGCGCGTCGAGGTACCAGTCGAACGATCGCGCCGCTCTGAGATCGTCCGGAACCTCCGTCCGGTACTCCTCGCTGAGCCGTTCGAGCGTGTGTCGTTCTGCCATCGTATCACGTTCGCTCGGATCGCGGGCGGCGTCGTTCGGCCCCGACGCGACGGCCGGAGCCGTCGCTCACCGTGCGCGTGTCGACAACTCGTCTGACCGCGAGCGGCGCGTCGTCGTCCTCCGTGTCGGTGCCGGTCGTCGCCTCGCCCGTATCCGAGGCTATATATGTGGGAGAGATTCTCACGGATAAGTATGTCGCCCGTTGACACTCGTCACGCTCCGTCCGGCCCCGTCGCCCTCACCGAGTCCCCCCGGTTCGCCGACGGTCCTTCGGTCGGTCTTATCAACGCTTCGTGAGATCGACGGCGGGGGTCGGCGCGTCCTCCGGGCGAACGCTCGCGCGCGGACGCCGCGACCCGTTTTGGAACCGGAACCATCGGCCCCGGCACGCAGCCTTTTGCGGGACGCCCCCGCACCACCGGTGTGACGTTCAGCATCTGCGTCCGCGAGCGGTACACCGACGATGACGGCGACGACCAGATCCGGTTCGGCGTGGCGGTGACGACCCGGCTGCCGGGCGTCGGCACGCTGTGTCCGTTCGCCTCGTCGGACGGGGCGGTGGCGACCCAGTCGCTCGTCAACGTCGAGTTGGGGCGGAAGGGGATCGAGTACCTCGGCGACGGCCTGGCGGTCGACGACGCCCTGGAGGCCCTGCTCAACGCCGACGAGGGTAGCGCCCAGCGCCAGCTCCACGGCGTCGACGCCGACGGGACGTTCGCGTTCTCCGGCGACGAGTGTAACGGCTGGTACGGCCACCGCGAGGGGCAGAACTACACGGTCGCCGGCAACCTCCTGACGGGCGAGGACGTGGTCGAGGACACCGCGGCCGCCTACGAGTCCGACGCCCACGGCGACGCGCCCCTCGCCGAGCGGCTGATCGACGCCCTCGCCGCGGGGCACGCCGCGGGCGGCGACAAGCGCGAGGACCTCGAAGTCCAGTCCGCCGCGCTGCTCGTCCGGACCACCGAGGAGGAGGCGGACGACCCGTACTACAACGACCTCCGCGTCGACGCGAGCGAGACGCCGGTGGCCGACCTCCGCGAGACGTACGAGACGGCCAAGCGCGGCTACGAGACCATCTTGGAGAAGTACGCGGAGGAGGACGAAGACGACGAGGAAGCGGGCGACGAGGCGACGGGCGATGAGGACGAAACCGAGGGCAACGCCGCCGACGACGCCGGGGAGTAGCGGCCTCGCCTACACCGACAGCCGCGCGAGGATCGGCAGGTGGTCGGAGGGGTACCGCCCGCGGTCGTCCCGGTCCGCGAGCGTCGCGAACGCCTCGACGGACACCCCCGGCGAGACGAGCGCGTGGTCGATCCGCCGACCGTCGATGAGGCGAGCGAAGTCGGTGAGACTCGTCTCCGGCCCGTGCCGGAGGTCGGCGGCGGCCGCGGCGTCGCGCAGCTCGGGGCCGTCGCCGGGAGATCCGCCGCCGGCGACTCCGCCGTTTTCGGCGTCATTCCCGCCGGTTTCGCCGTCGTTCCCGCCGATTTCGCCGTCGTCCCCGACGAGGATCCGGTGCGGCTCCGACCCGGGCGTACAGTTGAGGTCGCCGACGAGGACGACCGGGAGTCTCTCGCCGTTCCCGCTTCCGGCTCCGTCGCTCGTCGCGAGCGTCGGGAGCCGCTCGCGAAGCAGGCGGGCGGACTCGCGCCGCGCGCGGGCGCTCACGTGGTCGAAGTGGGTGTTGACGACGCGGAGCGCGGCGTCGCCGTCGCGGGCGCGTACCCGCGCCCACGTCGCGATCCGCGGGTGAGTCGCCCCCCATCCGGTCGACGGGGTCTCGGGGGTCTCGGAGAGCCAGAACGTGTCGCTGTCGACGATCTCCCAGCGGTCGCTCCGGACGCCGATCGGGCATCCCTCGCCCTCGCCGTCCGCCTCGCGGCCCCGCCCGACGAACTCGTACGCCGGGAGCCGGTCCCGGAGGTCGCGGCGCTGTTCGGGGACCGGCTCCTGAAACGCGGCGACGTCGGGCCGGTGAAAGCGGACGAGCCGCCCGACGGCGTCTCGGCGGTCGTGCCAGGCGTCGTGGTGGTCGCCGCGGTTGGCGTAGCGGACGTTGTAGCTCAGCACCCGGATCGCGGTCATTACCGTTGGGGTCGATGGGGAGCCGATTAAAATGCGCGGAGCGACCGGGGCGGCCGCGCGCGGCCGGCGGGCGTCTGCCCCCGTCGAGACGGATTCACGGGCGGCGATCGACCGCCGCTCCTCGGCCGCTCACACCGAGAACTCGTAGAGGTCGTCGCCGACGTGGTGGATCGACTCGACGACCTTTCCGCTGTCGCCGACCATCTCGTCGCCGTCGGCCAGCGCGCGGCCCACCGCCAGTACCTTGCCGTGGGTCTCCTCGGCGATCACGACGAGGTCGTCCGCGCGGATCTCCGGGTCGGCCTCGACGATGCCCGGGCGCATCACGTCGGCGCCGTCGGAGACGAACGAGATCGCGCCGGCGTCGACCGTGACGACGCCCGTCTCCGGGTCGTAGTCGTTCGCCCCCCGGACGGTGAGGAACGGCTCGTCGTCGTCGACGTAGAAGACGGCGGGGTCGCCGTCGACCAAGACGAGCTCGTAGCCGGCGTCGACGAACTCCACGAACTCGAACGTGTCCCCGTCGATGTCGACCCCGAGGTGGTCGGCGACCGCGTCGCGGATCGCCGTGATCTGGTCGCTCCGGAGATGGTGCCGGGATTTCACTTCCATGGGGTCCGGTCGACCGCTCGGCCGATAAATGGACCGCTCCGCGCCGTGACGGGCCGCCGATCACCGCCGTCGGGGGTCTCACGCGGTTGGATCGATCAAAACGGCCTTATGCTACCTCTCCATATCGGTTCGTATGCTCAATCCGCTCATTGCGAACGTCGCAAACACGCCCGCGATCGCTATCGGGGCGATTGCGACGCTGCTCATCGTCCTCGTCACGTCGGTGAGGGGGACCGGGTGGGAGCCCACCACCGACATCTCGGACGAAGTGATGGAACGCCGCTCGTCCGCGGTCCCGGAGACCGAGTTCCCGGAGCCGGGCAACCGCGCGGTCGGCGGCGGTGGCGGCGGCGGCGGCGCCATCCCGGCCGCCGGCGAGGGCGAGGAGGGCGAACTCGAGGGGGGCGAGACCGTCAGCGCCGGCCCCGGCGACATCCCCGAAGACGAGGTGGAGTACTTCGAGGTCGAGTTCGTCAAGCAGGGCGAGACGATCGAGCTCTCCAACGACGAGCCGATCCTCGAACAGGGCGAAGACGCGGGGTGGGACCTCCCGTACGCCTGCCGCCAGGGCCAGTGCGTCTCCTGTGCCGGCCAGATCGCGGACGGGCCGAGCGAGGACTTCGTCGAGCACGACAACCAGCAGATGCTCGAAGAGGCCGAGATCGACGACGGCTACACGCTCACCTGCGTCGCGTACCCGCGCGACTCCTTCAGCATCGAGACCGGCGAAGCGCCGTAGCCCCGCCGGCGACCGCTCTCCGCCGCACCCACTCCGCCGCCCTCAACTTCTCTCCGTCCGCTCGCGACACCCTTTTTCGCGTCTCGCCCCAACGAGTCGCATGTCCCTCACCACGGCCCTCGTCGGGGGCGGCGGAGGCGTCGCCGTCGCGCTCATCGCCGCGGCCGTCTACCGCGACGCCGCGCGCGTCGGCGTCGACCTCGGTTCGCCGGCGGCGTGGGCCGCGCTCGTCGTCCTCACCGGCGGGGCGAGCCTCGTCACGCTGATCCTCGTCCCCGACGCGCCCCTGCCCGGCGTCCTCGTCCTCACCGCGCTCGGGCCGCTGCTGTACGTGCTCGAACGCGACGACTCGCTGAACGGCGACGACGCGGCCGACCCCACGCGGCTCCCCAGCCAGTCCGGCGAGTCCACTGACGGAACCGACGAGGGGGAGCGATAGCGCGCTCGGCTGCCGCCGTTCCGTCTCATCGACGATGACACAGTTCCTTTCGCGCGCTTCTGCGACTCCTAAACCGCAACTTTCCATACCGTCGGCGGCGAAGGTGATGTAATGAGCGACGAGAGCGACGAAAGCCTCGCGGACCGGGTCGAGCAGTGGATGGTCGGACAGATGCCGATCATTCAGATGCACGGCGGCACGAGCGTCGTGCGCGAGGCGGACCCCGAGACCGGCGAGGTCGTCGTGGAACTCGGCGGCACCTGCTCCGGCTGCGGCATCTCCAACATCACCGCCGACAACATCCGTCGCGACCTCATCATGGACTTCGAAGAGGTCGACAACGTCACCGTCCGGACCGCCTCCTCCGGCGACAACGGTGCGTCCACCGTCGAGGGCGGCCGCGGCGGGGAACTCAAACACGAGACCGAGTCCGCGAACCACTTCTGAACGCGGCGGGCGCTCCCGCCGCGGCTCTTCTCTCTCCTCCGCTACAGCGGCGTGAACGGTATCGTCGCCAGCGTGTCGGCGTCGTAAGCGAGCGCGTCAGCCTGCGACGTACCGTCGGGCGTGATCAGGTCGATGACGCTCGGTGCGTTGCCCGCCGCGCCCTCCTTGGCGCCGCCGAAGACGAACCCGCCGGCCTCGACCTGTACGTCGCGGAACGCGCCGAAGTCCTCCGAGCCGACGACCGGGCAGACTTCCCAGTCGGCGATCTCGGCCCCGTTTACCGCCGTCTTGGGTATCGAGACGATCGCGACGTTCGACTCGAAGCTGGCGAAGACGTTCGGCGAGCCGAGACCGTTGTCGTTCGCATCGACGATCCCGCTCCCGAAGCCGCTGGCGGAGACCCGGTACTGCCACGGGTCCGCGAACTCGGCGGTGACGCCGAGGTCGCCGATCTCCGTCGTCCGACCGCCGCTCGCCGACGGGTCGCGGAGGTAAACGACGAAGTAGTGTGGCGAGAAGGTCCCGCCGAAGGCGTCGTACAGGTTCTCGACCTCGAAGGCGAACCGGTACTCCTCGTCCGTCTCCAGCACGCGGAACGAGCGCAGATCGAACGCGCCGTCTTGAAACGCGCCGTCGGTCGGATAGGCGTACCCACCCGGTCCGTTGTCGTCGCCGGCGGGATCGGTGAACTCGGCGATGAGGTCGCCGGGCGCGACCGTGACGGTCCCCGACGCCAACTCCGCCCCGCCGTCCGGCTCTCGGACGACGATATCGAACGTCCCGATCCGCGAGATGCGGAAGCCGATCTCGACCGTCTCGTCCGTCGCGTTCGGCGGGAGCCGGACGTTGCCGAGCGCCTCGACCTCGCCGTCGACGAGTATCTCGACGTTCGTCCCGCCGACGAAGTCTGCGTCGTTGGAGCCGGTCGCGGTGATGAACGCCTCGTCGAGGTCGGCCTCGTCGGCGATCTCGACCGTCAAGTCCTGCTCCGGGCGCTCGTACTCGGGGAGCCGGTCGATCTCGCGGCCCCGCGCCGGACGCAACTTGACTGCGGTCCCGCCGCTCGGCGCGAGCGACGCGAGCAGCGTGGTCGACGGGTCGACCACCGCCTCGTCGATGCGGACCCCGGTCGGGTCCAGGTCGACGCCTGCGCCGACCGCGTCCGAGTAGATCTCCGCGACGTACTTCCGACCTTTCCGGCCCTTGCCGCGACCGTTTCCGTTTCCACGGCCGTTGCCGCGACCGTTGCCGTTGCCGTTGCCGCGGCCCTTCCCTTTGCCGTTGCCGCGGCCCTCGCCGCGCCCCTTTCCGCGTCCCGGCGCGCCGCCGGAGTTGCCGGGGGCGTTCCCCGAGTTGCCGGGCGCGAGGAAGTCGAACGGCACGTCGACCGCGCGGCCGTCGCCGTCCGTCATGACGCCGACGTACCACTCGTCACCGTGCCGGCGGGCGATCGCGAGGTAGTCGCCGATCGCGGCGCCGACGACGCGCGTCTCGTCCCAGCCGGCCGCCGGGACCGACTCGATGAAGCCGAACTCCGGCTCGGCGTCGAAGTTCTCGCTCTCGGGGACGTACCCCTCGTACTCGGCCGGGACCGGCGACGGCTCGCCGGACTCGGTGACCGCGACGGTGTTGAGGTTGAAGCCGCCCACGTCGCCGCTGAAGCCGCCGTCGCCGCTCTCGTAGTCGAGCTCGATCGCGACCTCGTTGTCGCCCGCGTCGAGTTCGACCTCGGTCGTGAACACCTGCCAGTCGTCCCAGTACTCGGTGAAGTCGGGCTCGACGGTTCGGCGCTCGTCGTTGACTCGCAGCGTCGCCCGCGGCGTGCCGGCGTCGATCACGCGGCCCGCGTTCTCCTCGGCGTCGCTCGCGTACCGGAGGTGAAGGTCGTACGTCCCGGCGCTCGGCACGTCCTCGACCGTGAACGACACCGACGACCCGCTGGGCGCGCGGTTGGGGTCGACGGCGACGAAGTTGGTCCCGAACGCGTCCCGCCACGAGTCGTCCGTGACGAGCCCGTCGAGGTCGCCGGCGGCGGCCTGGAGCGCCTCCCCGACCCCGAACGTCTCGTCGACGTACCCCTCGATCCGGTCGGCGGCCATCTGGAGGCCGCTGAGGTACGTCGGGTACATCGCGAGCTGCTTCGCCCGCGTCGTCTGGATCTGGTCGCCGCGGTCGTCGCCGAACGTGATGTCGAAGATGCCCGGCTGGAAGCTCACCGGGCCGGCGAGGTTCCGCGTGAACGGCAGCGTGACGTGGTGGTCGCGGCCGACGTTCGAGCCGAGCTGGCCGAACCCGTCGTACTCCTGGGCCTTCACGACCTCGCGGTTCGCCACGTTCGGGTAGGTCCGGATCTCGCCGGTCGGCTTGATCCCCTCGTGGATCTCCAGGAGCTGGCGGTTCGCGGCCGCCTCCCGGATCACGAGCCGGTGGTGGTTCACCGCGAGCTGGTTGTGCTGGTTGTGGGTCGGGTCGGCGCCGTCGCCGTCGATGCCGAGCCCCGGGTCGGAGACGTAGCCGTTCTTGATCGAGTTGATCCCCTCGGCCTCGTACCCCGCGAACACGTCCTCGTCGAGGATCGCGGTCTCGTACTGGGGGATGTTCCCCGCCGTCTCGTTGTGGATCGTCATCTCGACGGGGTCAGGGAGCGACGCGCCGAACGCCGTCACCTCGGGCACGTCGAAGTCGGGGGTCGAGCCGTCCACCCCGAACTCGAAGCCGGTGCCGTCGCCGGGGTAGGTGTCCCACCCCTCGTTCCACCCCTCGACGAGGACGCTGTCGAGCCCGTTCTCGCTCGCGAAGCGCATGTACCGCTTCATCCGCTCGGTGCGCGCGCCGTGGACGTACGCCGCCGCGTCATCCGCACCGTCGAACGACTCGTCGGCCCGGTACTCCCAGTTCGCCTGCCCCGCGATCATCGTCCACCAGATGCCGACGTACTTGCGGGGCTCGATCCAGTCCGTGTCCGGCTCGCCGCCCGCGGTCGGCAGCGCCGACTCGTCGAGCGAGTCCGCGAGCAGCGGGACGAGCTGCGACTCGATCAGCTCGCCCGGCCGGTCGACGACTTGGATCGTCCGCCACGGCGTCGCCGCCGGCAGGTCGAGCGAGGCCCGCGACCCGTCGGGCAGTGGGGTGAGCTCGGTCGCGAACGCCGTCCCGCCGCCGTCGCTCCGGGGCGCGAGCGTCGCGGCCGCGTAGTCGTCGAGGTTCGCCTCGTGGACGCTGAGGTACGCGTCGCCCGCGTCCACCGTGAGCGGGGTGTGCGCGCCCTCTCGCATCGGCGTGCCGTTCGGTCGCCGGTTCTCGACCCCGCCCGGGATCTCAGACAGCGGCGTCTCGGCGTACTCCTGCTCGAACCGGGGATTCGTCACCGCGTTCGCGATCCACCAGGCGTCGTAGTCGTCCGCGAAGTCGACTCCGGTGTTCTCCGCGTCGATCACCGCCTTTTCTGAGTTGCTCGCGAACTCCTCGCGCAGCACCGTCCGGAACCCGATCCCGTCGTCGAACACGCGGACTTGGAGGGTGGCGGTGCGGCCGTCCTCGGCGGGGGAGTCGTCGGCGGCCGCGTCCGCGAGCCCGACGCTGAGGGCGTTGTACTCGGCCTCGACCTCGTCGTAGGCGCCCCACACCGGCTCCCACTCCTCGGTCGAGATCGCCCGGATCGTCCCGGTGACCGCGACCGGCCCGTCCGCCCCCTCGGCGCTCGCGCCGAACGCCGACTGGTTCCGGAAGTCGAACCCGAGCCGCGACGGGCCGACGTAGGTCGTCCCGTTCCGCGCGACCTCGTAGGTCGGGACGCCGTCCGAGACGTCGACCGTCACCGCGATCGACCCGTCCGGCGATTCGATCGTCTGAACCGGGTCGTCGGCGTCGTTGGCCACCGGCGCGGCGTCGTCGGCCGACACGTCCCGCGAGTAGGCGGCCGCCGCCACAAGCGCCCCCACGCTCCCGAGGAACCCCCGCCGGCTCGTCTCTCCGAACGTTTGCTGTGATCGTTTCTCACTCATTCCGTCCGCAGCGTGTATGCGATGAATAATAATGCTATTGTAACGAATCGAAGTGATTGGATTTCGAAACGACCGAGTCGACGCGTCCCGACGGCCGGACCGCCGCTCTCGGACCGACTCCTACAACGCGTTTTCGAGCGCCGAGGCGACGCTCCGCGCCTTCTCGGCCAGCGGCTCGGGGGTGTGGCCGGCCGCGACCGACTCGGCCAACTCGTCGTCGTCGACGCGCTCGACGGTCCCGTCCGGGTGTTTCATCACGTCGACGTGGAGGTCGACGTAGCGGGCCGCGTCGGGGAACACCTCGACGGGCGTACAGACGTTGACGTACGTCCCGCGGACGGCCCCGTCGCGCCCGCGGTACGTGGTCGGGTACCACCAGCGGCCCTCCTTCAGGCTCGTCTCGGCGACGTCGCCGGCCTCGCGGTCGACGCCGAGGCCGTCGTAGGTCCCGCCGCCGCTCATCTCCCGCTCGACGGTGACCGTCCCGTCCGCGTCGACCCCGGTGACCGTCGCCTCCCCGAGCGTGATCAGCCGCCCGTCGGGCTTCCCGTGGTCGATCCGGAGCGCGTCGCCCTCGCGCGGGCCGAACGCGTCGGCCACGACCGCGAACGGGAACTCGGCGTCGGCGGCGGGGGCGCAGAGCGCCTCGGCGAGGTCGACCCCGGCGGAGGCGTCCGACGACCCGGCCTTCACGCGGTGGTGACCCGGCATCGTCGCGGTCGCGGTCCGCCGCGCGTCGTCGAGCCCGCCCCGGCTCTCCCGGCCGAACCAGACCCAGACGCCGGCGTTGGGCGCGGCGAGCGGGGCGTCGCGGAGCCGGCCCCTCTCGTCGAGTACGCCGAGCCCGTCGTCGGCTCCGCCCTCGCCGTCCGCTCCGGTCGCCGCGCGCAGTCCCTCGGCGGCCTCGACCGCCGCGTCGAGGCCGGTGGTGAGCGCTTCCGTGTCGGCGTCGACGGCCGGAGGCCGCCACACCGCCCGCCAGCCCGCCGGCGGGTCGAGGTCGAGGAGGTCGAGCATCCCGGCCAGCTCGCGGGCCGCCTCGTCGTCCCGGACGTCGACGCGCGTCCCGGACCCCGGTTCGAGCGCGACGAGGTCGCCGCCGACCCGCAGCCTCCCGGCGAGCTCGGGGCGGCGGTCGGTCCACGGCGCGGCCGACTCGCGCACCTGGACCCGGACCGGATCGCCCGTCTCGACCCGGGCGTCGACGCCGCCGTACGGGAGGTATCCCTCGGCGGCCGCGGCGGGCGCGCCCCTCGCCCCGCCGCCGTCGCCCGGGCGCCCGTCGTCGGCTCGGAGGTCGACCACCGCGCCGCCGCCGAGGGTCTCCGTCACCTCGCCGTCGAGGACGGTCCCCGGCGGCGTCGGGTCGGGCCACGCGAGCGCGTCGCGCCCCGCGCCGGTCAGGAGGCCCCGGACCGCGTCGAGCGCGTCGGGGTCGCCGCTCGCGCCGACCCCCTGTCGGTCCGCGCTCGTCTCGATCCGGACGTCCGGCGGCTCGGTCCCGAACTCGGCTTCGAACCGCCGGCGGATCGGCGGCGATGCGTCGACCACCTCGTGGCCGTCGTCGAGCAGGCGCGCGGTGAGCGCCGTCGCGTAGATGCCGCGGACGCGGGCACGGGCCATCGTCAGAGGGCCTCGCGCTCGCGCGCGAACCGCACGCGGTCGTTCACCGTGTCCCCGAGCGAGAGCTCGACGACCGTCGGCGCGCCGCCGCCGTCCTCCCGGAGGATCCGCCCGCCCTCCACCGGGACGCCCCAGCCGTCGAGCGAGAGGTAGCCGCGGAGGTCGCTCCCGTGCGTGAACAGGTCGACGTCGGCGCTCCCGTGTTCCTGGATCGACTCGGCGCTGTGCGCCATCTCCATGTCGGAATAGTAGGGGCCGTCTCTCTCGAAGAACGCTCGGAGCCGGTCGGCGTCTCTCGCGACCAGTTCCGCGACTCGGTCCGAGGCGTCGGCGACGGCGTCGGCGTCCAGCCCGGCCTCCTTCAGGGCGCGCTGGACCCGCGGGTCGAAGTGCATACCCCGCCTTCGCCCGCCGCGGTTTCAATCCTGTCGGCCGCGGGCCGGCCGCGCTCGGTGACGCGAGTTCCGTTCCCCGTTCTCGATCCGCCCGCTCGGTCCCGCCCATCGGTTAAGTCATCGGGGGGCGAAACGGGGGCCATGCCAACCGACGAGGACCCGATCGCGTCTCGGGCCGACGACGACCGCGACCTCTACGACGTCGCGACGTGGGAGGAGCGCACCTCCCTCGACGGGCTGTCGGTCGCGCTGTACTGGCTCCTCACGCGCTCCGCGAAGGCCGGGGTCGTCCTCGTCGCGCTCGTCGGCCTCTTGGCGATCCTCGGTTCCTTCGGGCTCGGGCTCCTCTTCGACCCGGCCATCGCGATCCTCCTCGGGCTCTCCGTGATCCCCGCCCTCGGCTTGGCCGCGTACGTGTACGTCTCGGACGTGACGACCGGCGAGCCGCTGTCGCTCCTCGTGGCGACGTTCCTCCTGTCGATCCTCACCGCGACGTTCGCGGCGATACTGAACAGCGTGCTCCAGCCGTACTTCCGGCCGCTCGGGTTCCTCGGGATCGTCGTGTTCTTCTTCGTCGTCGTCGGCCCGATCGAGGAGTCCGTGAAGCTGCTCGCGGTGCGGCTGTACGCGTACACCGACGACCGCTTCGACGCCGTCATCGACGGCGCGGTGTACGGGGCCATCGCGGGCCTCGGCTTCGTCGTCATCGAGAACTTCGTGTACATCGCCCAGAACGTCGACATGGCGGAGCTGACGGTCGGGATCGCGACGCTCGGCGCGGGCGACGGCATCGCCGCGCTCCGGGCGCTCGCCGGCCCCGGCCACGTCGTCTACTCGGCGTTCGCGGGCTACTACCTCGGGCTCGCGAAGTTCAATCCCGGGAACCGCGGCCCGATCATCGTGAAGGGGCTCGTCCTCGCGGCCGCGATCCACGCGCTGTACAACACCCTCGTCGGCCCGGTGACCGGCGTCGCCGCGGGACTTTTCGGCCTCCCGCAGGTCGTCGCGCTGTTCGGCTTCGTCGTCGTCTTCCAGGGCGCGTTCGGCTACGTCCTCATCCGGAAGATCCGGCGCTACCGCGACGCATACCTCGACACGCGCGACGCGGTCGGCGCCGACGTCGAGCCCGAGCTCGACGAGTTCGAACAGTAGCCCCGCCGAGCGTCCGTCTCCTCCGCCGGTCAGGGCGCGTTCTCGACGCGCGAGCGGTCGCCCGTCCCGCTCGTCAGCGCGCTCGCGAGCGCCCCCTTCACCACGACGTCGTCGCCGAGGTCGGTGAGCCGCACCTCCGGGACGTTGATGAACACCATCTCCGGGAGCTTCTCGCGGATCGGGTCGAGGACGCGGTCGGGATTGTTCAGCGCGACCGCGCCGCCGACGCTCACGACGATCGGCGCGTACGCGTGGATGACGTTGGCGATCCCCATGGCGTTCCAGTGGGCGACCTGGTCGATCACGTGGTCGGCGAAGGTGTCCTCGCCCGCCGCCTCGAACACGTCGACCGCGGAGAAGTCGGGGTCCTCGATCGGGAGGCTCGTCTCGATCGGATCCTCCTCGTACAGCTCGCGGGCGTACTTCGGGATGTTGTTGCCCGAGCAGTACCCCTCCCAGTGGCCGTCGAGGCCGCAGCCGCAGGTCATGAACCCGTGCGGGTCGACGGTCATGTGCCCGACCTCGCCGGCGTTGCCGTCCCACCCCGAGAGGACGTTGCCGTCGACGGCGACGCCCGCGCCGATCCCCGAGGAGATGGTGAGGTACACCATGTCGTCGGGGTTGCGCTCGGAGTGGAACCGCTCGCCGATGACGCCCGCGATGGTGTCGTTGTGGAGGTACACCTCGTCGGTGTCGAGCAGTCGCCCCACCGGCCCGACGAGCGGGATGCGCTCGACGGTGTCCGGGAGGTTCGCGGGTCCCTGGACGACCCCCTCTGCCAGGTCGAGCGGGCCGATCGAGCCGATCCCGGCCGCGGTCGCCTCGTTCGGCGCGATCCCGGCGTCGGTACACGCCCGCCGCACCACGTCCAAGACGGCCTCGGTGACGGCGATACCGCTCGGTCCGCGCGGGGTGCCTCGCGACGCGGAGCCGAGGACGGCCGCGGTCTCGTCGCCGACGACCGCCCGGACGTTCGTCGCCCCGAGATCGACGCCCACGTAGTACATCGGGTGTAACGGCGGACCCGTCTCACTTAAGCGGGACGCTTCGGTCGGTCGAGCGGGGAGACCGACCCGCGGCGCCCGCGCGAAACCGCGTTACGACGCGGGCTCGCGGACGAACGTCACCGGGCACGGCGCCGAGAGCATGACTTCCTGCGCGACGCTGCCGAAGACGGCCTTCCCGGTCGGCGAGCGCCGGCGACCGCCCACGACGACGCGGTCGGCTCCGAGCCCCTCGGCGGTCTCGACGACCTCGGCCGCGAGGTCGCCGACCGCGCCGCGGATCGAGTGGCGCACGCCGGCCGCCGACAGCGCCCTCGAGAGTTTCCGGGTGGCCGCGTGTCGCTCCGCGACCGCGTCGGGCGTCGAACTCTCGCTGCCCGCCTCGAAGCCGAGCTTCGCGCGCGTCTCGTCGAACTCCTCCTCGCCGAACACGTGGGTCAACACGACCTCGGCGTCCGCCGGCTCCGCGACGGCGACGATCTCGTCCGCGAGCCGCTCGATCCGTTCCTCGTCCTCGGTCCCGACCGCCAGCACGATCGTCTCGATGCTCATACCCGTCTTTCGTCCCCGACCGAATTAAGCCTGGTGAAGTCTTTACTCAAAACCGAATAAATATTTAACCGATCGATCCTGACACTCCCCGGCCACGTCGGTGCGGTCGCGACCGACCCCGCCGGACGAGCGAGGCGCTGGGGAAGACGCGACGCTCGACGAGAGAACGGCGTCGCCGCCGGTCGGGAAGTCCGGTCAGTAGTCGGGGGCGTCGTCTTCGACTTCGCGCTTCAGCGAGTCGCGGCGGGACTTCGCGTCGCGCCCGGTCGCCTCCAGTAAGAACTCGTTCTTCGCGTCGACGGCGTCCGCGGCCGCGTCGGCGTTCCCCTCCGCGATGACGTCCTCGGCGGGCCGCTCCTCGAAGTGGACCGCCAGCTTGTCCTTCTTGCTCCCGTACTCGGCGGCCCCCGCGACGATCCGGTCGAACACCGGGTTGTCGGGGTCGCCGACGACGTACAGCTCGTGGCCCTGCCACTCCTCCGTGCCCGTGACCTCGCCGAAGTACTCCTCGACGGAGCCCTTCAGGTCCGGCATGCGGTCGTCCAGATGCTCGCCGCGGCGCATCTTGTACTCCTTCATGCCGCGACCGTTCGACAGGCCGGCGTAAACCAGTTTCGTCACGGCCGCTCGGCGGCCGACGCGGCGTTTTATACGGCGGTTACTGCGGTCGCTCGTCGACGTACCCGCGCTTACACTCCGGACAGATGTCGCCCGCCCGCATCGAGCTCCCGTCCGCGGCGCGGACCATCCCGCACTCGGGGCAGTAGTACTCGGTGGGCTCGTCCGCGCCGGCCGTCTCCAGGTCGGGGCTCTCGCCGCGGGTGATCCCCGTCCCGCCCTCGCCGGCGTCGAACGAGACGGTCTCAGCGTCGTCGGGCGCCTCGACGTACTCCGTCTCCTCGGACTCCCCCTCCCGCTGCTCGGCGGTCTCCGGGGTGAGCCCCCCGCCGAACTCCACGCCCGCATCGCCGCCCTCGCCGACCTCGGCGCTGAACCCCTCGTCCTCGCCGCCGTGGTCGGGCCACGCGGCCTGGCCGTCGCCCGCCGCGTCCCCCTCCTCGACGGACGGCCACGCGCCCCGCTCCCGCTCGCCGGTCGCCGCCTCCGCCTCGTCGTCGAGGATCACGCCGTCGTCGCTCTCGGCGTCCGTCTCGTCGCTCGACGCCGACTCCGCCGGAGCGTCGCTCGCGGCCGACCGGCCGTCCGTCGGCTCGCCGCCCGCGTCGAGCAGCTCCGCGTCCTCGTCTCCCGGTCCCGCCGCCGAGTCCGCCTCGCCGCCGGGCGCCGGACGCTCCGGCGATTCAGACGGCCCCTCGGCCTCGTCCGGTGCCGGGCCCGCGTCGGTCGCGCCGGCATCGTCGTCGACCGGCCCGTCGTCGATGATCACCGCGTCGTCGCTCCCCGCGCCGGGCTCCTCGTCGAGCGTGAGCCCGTCGTCCGCGGTCGCGGCGTCGTCCGCGTCGACGCCCCCCGCCGCTCCGCCGGGAGCCGCGGTCCCCTCGGCGGGTCCCGCGGCGTCGCCGTCCGCCGGCGTCGCGGCCGCTCCCGCGTCGGTTCCGGCGGCGTTCGCGGCCGCCTCGTCGGCCAGCTGCTGCATCGTCGTCACCTCGGTGTTTTCGCTGACGATCTGCGTCTCGCCGCAGCGAGCGCAGGTCTTCACCTCCCTGACGGTCGTGACGACCTCGTCGCCCTCCTCCTCGCGCTCGCGCTGGAGTTCGGGCTCGTCGAAGTCGTGTCCGAGCAGACACCTGAGTCCCATTGTGCCTCCCTGCGGTGCCGAGGGTAAAAAACGCCCCGTCGGCGTCCGACGCTCGGCACACGACCGTTTCGCGACGCCTCGCGGCCGCCGTCCGCAGTTCCAGCCGCCGGACCCGCGGACACAGACTCTTTTGTGGATCGCTCGCGTACCGTGAGTCGACATGCCTACTGTATCCTACAAGGGCGAGGAAATCGAGTGCGAGAAGGGCGCTAATCTCCGCAACGTGCTCAAAGAGGCCGGTCTCTCCGTCTACAACGGCAAGATGGAGCAGTTCAACTGCCGCGGCGCCGGGTCGTGCGGCTCCTGTGCGGTCCAGGTCGACGGCGAGGTCAGCGAGCCGAGCAAAAAGGAGAAGGCCCGCCTCTGGTTCCCGCCGCACCACCCGAGCCACGACGTCCGCCTCTCCTGTCAGACCACAGTCGAGGGCGACGTCGAGGTGACGAAGGGCCGCGGGCTCTTCGGGCAGCACATCTGAGCGCGGACGCGGCCGCTCTCGTCTCTTCGCCGACTACTCTGCGCGCACGCGACGAGCGGGACGCTCGTCGGGAGTGAAATACGACCGCGGCGGACGTGAGCCCGCGACGCGGACGAAAACGTTTGCTGTGTGTCAGAGTCGCGTTCGGCGTCAGCCGGACCGACCCACCTTCTCGGATCGGCTTACTGCCGAACGACGTTGGTCGCGCGGGGGCCCTTCTCGGAGGACTCGATGTCGAACTCGAGCTCCTGACCCTCTTCGAGGTCCGGGCCGCCGACGTCTTCCATGTGGAAGAACACGTCGTCGTCCGCGTCGTCAGTCTCAATAAATCCGTAGCCGCCAGTGTCGTTGAAGAAATCAACCTTTCCGGTCGCCATTGCAACCGTAGGGAGGCCCCGACCGGGTATAACAATTGCGAGTGTACAGTTATCACGACTCTCTCTGGACGATCGTTCCCGTACACCCGCGGTTTTCTGCGTAGATACTGACCGCACGGCGGATTCACGGCGCGCGAACGACGGGATCGTGTCGTTCTCCGGCGCTCCGCCGGACGCCGACGTTTATGTTTCCGGCCGCGAAATCGACTCGTGTGTCACACGAGTACCAAGCGGACGGTCCCGCCCTCACGCTCCGCGAGAACGGCCCGGCCCTGCTGGTCCCCGCGGCGTGGGGCGTCGCCGCGGGCGCGGTCCTCGGCGCGGTCTCCCTCCACGCGCTGTTCGTCGCGCACGTCGTCATGAGCGCCCTGCTCGTCGCCTTCGTCGTCGCCTCTTGGCGCGACATGGCGACCGGGGTCCTCCGGGCGTGGAAGCTGACGGTCCTCGCGGGGACGCCGGTCACGCTCGCGGGGGTCCTCGGGTTCCTCGCGCGCGACGGGGTCGCGTTCGCGGCCGCGCTCCCGACGGACGCGCTCCTCGCCGTCGCCTTCTACGGCTGGATGCTCCTCCCCGCGCCGGCGTTCGTCTACACGGGGCTCCGCGACGCGACGGCCCCGCGATCGACCGTCCACCACGTCGCGGCCGCGTGTTCGGTCGCGGGCGCGGCCGTCGCCGCGCTCGCCGGCTCCGGGGCGGGGACGGTCGCCGGCATCGCGCTCGTCGGCCTCGGCCAGACCGCGGGTATCCTCGCGGCCACGGCGCTGTACTGACCGGGACGGTCCGACGCGCTCCCGTCACTCGTCCGAAGCGCCGAGCGCGCGCCGGAGCGCACGCCCGTGGAACTCGACCGCCGCGTCGCGGTCGACCGGTGGGTAGCGCGGGTTCGTCACCACCCCGTCGCCGTCGACGACCGCGCTCGCGACGGCCGCGGCCCGGTGCGCCCGCTCGACGCGCGGCAGCGGCGCGACGGACTCGTAGCCGTCGCGGAACGACCGCCGGAGCGGCTCGGTCTCTGCCACCGGCACGTACCAGTCGACGACGAGATACTCGGTCTTCGCGATCGAAACGCCCCGCGGTGCGGCCAGCGGCGCCTCCCAGTCGAGGACGGCCGTCACCGCGCCGTCCGCGACGAGGGCGTTCCCCGGGCGGAAGTCCCACGGGAACAGCCGCGGTTCGGCGTCGGACGCGGGCGACTCCCGGAACGCGTCCCGAAGCCGAGCGCGGAGCCCGTCGAACTCTTCGGGAAGCCGGTCGGCGTGTCGCTCCCCGAAGCGGCGGAGCCACTCGTCGGCGCCGACCGGATCGCGGACGGACAGCGACGCGTCGCGTCCGAGGACCGACTCCGCGTCGGTCGCTCCGCCGCCCGCCGCGCCGTCGACCGCGAGCCGCCCGCACCCCGAGAACCGAAACGCCTCGTGGAGCGCCGCGAGCCAGCGGCCGAACGCCCGCGCGACCCCCCGCCGGTCCGCCGGACCGAGGTCGACGAACGCCTCGTGGAGGTCGCGCCCGTCGACCAGCGGCGTCACGAGCCACCCCGTCCCGTCGACGACGCCCTCGCCGAGCGGTCGGGGAACGGGGACGGTCGTCCGCTCGCCGACCGCCGTCAGCAGCGCCGCCTCGGTCCGGGTCGCGGCCGGCGTCGCGGAGAACTGGACGACCACCGGCGCGGCGCTCTCGAAGCGCACCACCTCCGTCCGCTTGCGGTTCCCTCGCCCGAGCGGTTCGACGCTCGCGACCGCCGCCCCCGGTCGCGTCTCGGCGAGGGCCCGGTCGAGCGCCGCGTCGTTCACCGACCGTCCCCCGCCTCGGTCGTCGTCCCCTCGGCCAGCAGGCCCGGGAACTCCGATAACGAGTCGAGGACGTAGTCCGGGCGGTACGGGGCCGCCGCGTCGTCGGGATTCGCGCGGAGCCACGCGGACCGGAGCCCGGCGTTGTGCGCGCCCGCGACGTCGTACGACAGCGAGTTCCCGACGTACAGCGTCTCCGCCCCGTCGACCGACAGCGCCGCGGTCAGCCGCTCGAACGGTTCCGCGTGCGGCTTCCGGCGAGGTAGGTCCCCGGCGTACACGATCGCGTCGACGAGGTCGCCCAGTCCGAGCGCCTCGACCTTCGCTCGCTGGCGGTCCTCGGGGCCGTTCGTGAGCACCCCCACGGGTCCCGCCGCCGCGGCGGCCGCCAGCGCGTCGCCCGCGCCCGGCAGGAAGGCCACCCGCGACTCGTCGGCGACCGACTCGAACGCCGCCGCGAGCGCGACGGGGTCCACGTCTCTCCCGTGTTGGGCCGCCAGCCGCGCGAACCCCGCGCCGAGGTAGCCGACGCGGTCGTCGGGGTCCGGCGGGCCGTCGAGGAGGGGCCACAACTCGTCGGGCTCGCCGAACGGCTCGACGCCCGCCTCCTCGAACGCCCGGCGATACAGGGCGGTCACGTCGTGGTCGTGGCGGCACAGCGTGTCGTCGAGGTCGAACGCCACCGCCGCGAACCGGCTCATGGACGATCGGAGGCGCCGCGCGGCGAAGTCGGTTTCGCCGACGCGCCCGTAGGCCCGACGATGACCGACCCCGACGACACTCACGACTGCGAGACCTGCGGCGCGAGCGTCGCCGTCGCGGACGCGCGCCGGTCCGAGCCGTTCGGCGACCTCGACCCCGACACCTGGCAGACGCTGAACTGCCCGCACTGCGGCGACCGCCTCGCGACCGTTCTCGTCGGCGACGAGTGACGGCGCGCGGGCCCTCTCGGCCGCCCTGCGAGCCGCGCCGCCCTCTGCCGCACCCGCCGCCGGTGGCAGCGGCCAACGCGATCGCGGGCCGCCCGGATCGCGATACGGAGTCGACCGCGGTTCGGTATCGGCCGCCTACCGACGCCGAGTACGACGGTTCCGCGCTCTCGGCGGCCCGAACCCGCGACCACCGGTCGGCGGCGCATACCTATGCCCTCACGTAGCTTACAGGTAATCGACTACTGCGCTTTCAGCTCCGACGCGGATCGGTTCGACGCGCGAACCCGCGTTCGCGAGCGACACCGCCTCGAATCGCGGCCGGGAGACACAGTAGATCGGCCACTCATGACAGCAAACTATCCGGACAACTCGGACTCGAACGTACCCATCTCGCGGCGAACCGTCCTCCGAACGACGGGGGCCGCCGGAGCGCTCACGATCGGCGGCGTCGGCCTGCCGTTCCTCACCGGGACCGCCGCCGCCGACGAACAACTGATCGAGACCTGTAACGGGGCGGTCGACGTCGTCGTCGCGCTCGACTACTCGGGCTCGATACGGTCCGCCGGCACCTGGGGCGACATCCAGAGCGGCGTGGACAGCTTCCTCGGCGTCGTTCCGGCCGACGTTCAGCTCGGTCTCGTCACGTTCGGCGACGCGCCGGCCGCGTTCGAGTACGGTCCCGGCAACCTCCTCGACTTCGCGACCCCCGCCAACACTTCGGCCCTTCAGTCCGGCGTCCCGACGGACGCTCCGCCGCAGGAGAACGGGACGCACCTGCCCGGCGCGTTGGACTTCGCCAACGCGATCCTCGACGAAGAGGGCCGCGGCGGCAGGGAGATACTCGTCGTCATCACCGACGGCGGCCCGAACTACGAGAACGGCCTCGTCGGCGACGGCGCCGCCCCGCCCTCCGACGACACGACGTTCCCGTACGGAACGTTCACGTACACGGGCGGGGAGACCGGCGGCGAGAACGGGACCGCCGGCGAACCCGGCGAACTGACCGAGACCACCGCCACCGCGGACGCCGTCAGAGACGCCGGCCGCCGCATCATCGCCGTGGGTATCGGCGAGGACGTCGCCGGCTTCGACGACTACCTCGCGCAGGACGTCGCCGACACCCCCGACGACTTCGTCGGGGTTCGGAACGCCTCGGACTTGGGGACCGAACTGGAGACGCTCATCAGCGAGGTCTGCGAGGAGTGTACGGACTGCGCCGCCGACGGCCGGCTCGCGAAGTACGAGTTCGCCTGCGTCGAGACCGACCCCGCCACCGGTGACTGCCTCGCGTCCGACTTCGTCCCGGAGGGCGACACCGACGACGGCGTCGCGTACACCGCCGGGTCCTACACCAGTAAGAGCGACGAGGCGTTCGAACCGATGACGGTCTCGTTCGACACCGAGTACTGCGACCTCTACGCGCTGGTGAAGAGCGGTCGCGAACTCGAGGTACAGTCGTTCGCCGGCAACGACGGGAGCGTCACCGTCGAGACTGCGAACGACGGGAAGTTCGCGATCAGCTTCGTCGCGTTCTACTGTACGGCGAACGCGGCGGCCGCGGCGCTCGATGCCTTCCCGTCGCGGGGTCGGCGCTAGTTCGCCGAATCGTCACGTAGACGCTCACGCGGCTGTTTTTAGACGGTCTGACTCCTGCGCTTCCAGCCTCGCCGAGGCAGGAAACAGCTCCACACGGAGCTGTCGCTCACAGTGTTACTCGGGCGGAAAGGATAATGCCGCCTCCCCGATTTGAACTCACCGAGACGCTCGCCCTCGCTCCGTTCGGACTCGCGACTCGCCTGCTCAAATCGACTCGGCGTCGTTTCTTCACCCGCTCGCTGTCGCTCGCGGGGACGGGGGACAGCTCGATCTTCAATCGGGACTAACGAATGCGGATCGCGCTGAAAAGCCATGCCGCCTCCCCGATTTGAACGGGGGACAGCTCGATCTTCAGTCGAGTGCTCTCCCAGTCTGAGCTAAGGCGGCTCG
>NZ_CAKZRO010000072.1 GCF_937146585.1 uncultured Halorubrum sp.
TCGCGAAGCGTCGTCGGCCGCTCCCGCGTCACCAGTCGCGAGACACCGGCGTCTCGCTCGCGTCCACGTTCGACAGGAGCCACGCCGCGGCGTCGGCGAGCGCGTCGTCGTCGGTGGCGGTCACCTTCAGCCGGTTGTGCTCCGCCTCGCGGTCGGGGTAACAGCCGACGGCGACGTCGAACCGCTCCATCGCCTCCCGCAGCGCGGGGACGATGTTCGACTCCGGCTCGACGGTGTAGAGGAACCGCGAGCGGCGGTCGCCCGCGAACTCGTCGGCGACGGCCTCGAACGTCGCCTTCAGCTCGTCCGGGATGCCGGGCATGACGTAGACGTTCTCGACCACGCAGCCCGGCGCGAGCCCCGCGTCGGTCACGAGCGGGCGGCTCCCCGCGGGGACCGCCGCCTCGGCCTCGACGTCGACGTCGAACTCGCGGTCGGGGACCCGCTCGCGGATCGCGGCCAGCCGCCGCTCGACGGACTCGCGCGTGAGGTCGGTGGGGCCCATCTCGCGGTCGAACGCGTCCGCGACCGCCTCCATCGTCACGTCGTCGGGCGTACTGCCGATGCCGCCCGTCACGATCACCGCGTCGAAGTCGGCGGCGTACTCCCGGACGCGGTCGGCGATCTCCCCCCTGTCGTCCGGGATCGAGAGGATCCGCGGCACGGCGACGCCGCGCTCGCTCAGCTCCGCGGCGAGCCAGTTGGCGTTCGTGTTCACCGTGTCGCCCGAGAGCAGTTCGTCCCCCACCGTGATCAGCGCGACCTGCATCGACACCCTGTACGGTCGGGCGACGGATGTACGTTTCCCGCCACCGCGCGGGCGGTGCGACGACGCGCGTCCGCACCGACCAGAAAGGCTAACCATTCGATCCGTATACTCCGACTCATGGCCCTCCACGCGGTCGAAGACCTCGAGGAAGCGTTCGGCGTCACCCGGGAGTTCCTGACGCCCGTCACCCCGCGCCGCTGGCTGACGCTCGCGCTCGTCGCCCTCTTCGTCGGCGGCGGCGTGAGTTTCCCGACGGCACAGTTCGGCACGTCGTCGACGTCCGGAGACGTCCCGGTCGGTGAGGTCCCGTCAGCCCTCCCGGTCGACCTGCTGACGCTCGCCGTCGCGGCCGTCGGCGTCGGACTGCTGTTCCTCGCCGTAGTCGCGCTGATCGGAGCGGTCATGGAGTTCGTGCTGATCGAGTCGCTCCGCACCGGCGAGGTGACGCTCCGACGCTACTGGCGCCGGCGGTGGCGGCAGGGGCTCCGCCTGTTCGGGTTCCGGATAGCGATCGGACTCCCGACGCTCGCGCTGTTCGGCGGCTGGGCCGCGCTGCTCGTCGTGCCGGTCCTGACCGGGCGCGACCCCGGATTCTCCGCCGCGGCGTTTTTGATCGGGATCCCCCTTTTGAGCCTCGTCAGCGTCGCGTACGCGTTGGTGTCGGGGTTCACGACCGTGTTCGTCGTGCCGCTCATGATCCAGTCGGACTCGGGCGTCCTCGCGGCGTGGCGTCGCCTCTGGCCGTCGATCAAGCGTTCGTGGAAACAGTACCTGGCGTACGTCGTCGTCGCGTTCCTGTTGACGGTCGCGACCGGGATCGTCGTCTCGGTCGTCGTCGGCATCGTCGCGGTCGTACTCCTCGTCCCCGTCCTCGTCGCGGTCGCGGTCGTTCACGCGACCGTCTCGGTGACGTCGCCGATCGGACTGGTCCTCCTCGTTCCCATCGCGTTGCTGTTCGGCGTCGCGGTGCTCGCGGTCGGAGCGCTCGCGCGGGTCCCCGTCGTGACGTATCTCCGATACCACGCGCTGCTCGTGCTCGGCGACGTCGAGGAGTCGTTCGACGTCCTCGCCGATCGGCGGCCGTTGGTCGCGGATCCGTGACGAGTCCGGCTCGGCGACACCGCGCCGCTCGGGACCGAGACGGCGCTTCGAACCCCGCCGAGCGGCCGAGGCGCGCTCAAAACAGCGACTCCAACTCCCCGTCGCTGTCCATCAGATCCGCGAAGCGGTCCTCGCTCTCGTCGGTGATCTCGCCCAGGTTCCGTTGCGCCTCGATCGCGACCTGCTGAAGCTCCTTGACCCGCGGGACGTTCGTCACGCCGCCGAGCAGCACGAGCGCCGCGACCGTGCCCTCGCCGCGTCGCGGGTAGTCGCCGCCGCGGACCTCCATCGAGCCGGTCTGTTCTTCGAGCCACTTGCGACCGTGTTCGATCCCCTTCCGGTTGAGGTACGCCGGCGGCCCGGCGACGACGAGCAGCGCGCGCTCCGTGCCGCTCACCTCACAGGGCAGGGTGAGCCGACCGAGCGTCGCTTTCCGGACGAGGCTCGTGACCCGGTTGGTGGCCTCCGTGCTGTCGATCCCGTCAGTCGAATCGTCGCGGAGCCGCGACAGCAATCCCGACCGCTTCGGTTCGTCCACCTCGACGTCGGCGTACCCCAGCGACGAGATGCCGCCGCCCTTGAGCGTGTTGATGATCTCGGAGGAGTCGACCACGCTCTCGGCCACGTCGCTCCCCTCGGTGATCTCGCCGGCGCTGAACAGCACGCCGAACCGCTGGACCAGCTCCCTGTTGATGGCGTCGAACCCCTCCCCGACGGACTCGCCCGAACTGCGCCACGCGTCGTTGTCGAACAGCATGAGGTTGTCCACCTCGTCGACGAACGTCTTGAGCGAGCGGGCGGCGTTCAGCGTGTAGATCCCGCCCTCGTCGCGACCGGGGAGGATGCCGAGCCCGTACACGGGTTCGGTGTAGATCCGTTTGAGGTTCTTCGCGATCACGGGTGCGCCGCCCGACCCCGTCCCGCCGCCCAGCCCCGCGACGACCAGGAACGCGTCTATCTCGTGGACCGGCACCGAGTCGAGCGCCCCCTGGATCTCGTCGATGTCCTCCTCGGCCACTTCAGCGCCCAGTTCGTTGTCCGCGCCCACGCCGTGGCCCTTGACTCGCGACTGCCCGATCAGGATCCGGCGGTCAGTCGGGAGGCGGTCGATTCCGTCGAGATCCGCCTTCGCCGTGTTGACCGCGATCGCTCCGCGAACGATGTCCGCGCCCGTCTCCGCGTCGTAGGCCAGGAACTCGTCGACCACCTTCCCGCCCGCCTGTCCGACCCCGATCAATGCGAGTTTCATGTGAACACACCGCACGTATCTACGCGGGTCAGACAGATAAAGGTTCGAAGCGGAGTCCGATCCAAATTATAATGAAGGACCGCGGCATCGCTTGGGAGGTGACACGTGACACCACGCGCCGCGCGGTCCTCGCGAGCGTTCTCGCGGCCGGCAGCGCCGGGCTGGCGGCGAGCGACGCGGCCGACCTCCTCGACTCGTTTGCGCCGCTGTCGGGCGAGGCGTGGGACGCGGCCGACCGCTCCCTCCCGGAGACCGTCGAGAGCCCGCACGGGGCGGCGACGGTCGCCCGCGACGAGTTCGGCGTCCCGCAGATCGAGGCGGACGAGGAGCCGGCTGCGTACTTCGCGGTCGGCTACTGTCAGGCGTTCGACCGTCTGTTCGCGATGGACCTCCAGCGACGGGTGATGCGGGGCCGCCTCTCTGAGGTGATCGGCGAGGCGACGCTCGACAGCGACGAGTTCAACGTCGCGATGGGGTTCGCGGACGCCGCCGAGGCGACGTGGGACGTCGTCGCGGAGACGCGCGCCGGCCCGCTCGTCGAGGCGTTCGTCGACGGCGTCAACGCCGCGATGGAAGACCTGCCGCTCCCGCTGGAGTTCGAGCTGATCGGCTACGAGCCGGCGCCGTGGACGCCGGTCGACTCGATGCTGATGGAGAAGCAGATCTCGTGGACGCTCACCGGCGACTTCGGCGAACTGCGGCGGGCGCTGGTCGCCGAGCATCTGGGCGCGGACCGCGCGGCGACGCTGTTCCCGACGCGGTACGATCACGACGACACGATCCTCGACGGGACGGAGACCCGGCTCGGCGGGAGCGCCGAGCGCGTCCGCGACGCGAGCGATCGCGCGTCGGACGGCGGGCCGAGCGACTCCGTCGGCCCCGTCGACCCCGAGTTGGCCGACTGGCTCTCCGGCTTCGAGTCGCCGACGGGCGTCGGCTCGAACAGCTGGGTCGTCTCCGGGGAGCGGACCGCGAGCGGGACGCCGACCGTCGCGTACGACCCGCACCTCTCGCTCCAGGCGCCGCCGCTGTGGTACGAGCAGTCGGTCGACACCCCCGAGCGCTCGGTGCGGGGCGCGACGTTCTCGGGCGTCCCGTTCGTCATCGCGGGCGCGAACGACCGCGGGACGTGGTCGTTCACCAACCTCGGCGCAGACGTGCTGGACTGTTATCGGTACGACATCGACGACGCGGGCGACCGCTACCGGTACGACGGGGAGTGGCGCCCATTCGAGACCGACGAGCGCGAGTCGATCCCGGTCGCCGGCGGCGAGGACCGGGAGGTCCGCGTGCGGCGCACCGTCCACGGTCCCCTGATCGAACGCGAGGGGGAGACGGTCGGCGTCGCGTGGACCGGCCACACCGCGACGCGGACCACGGTCGCCATCGAGGCGTACGGGCGCAGCGGGGGGATAGACGACCTGCTCGAAGCGACGCGCGACTTCGACCTGCCGACCCAGAACCTCGTGTACGCGGACGCGGACGGCCGGACCCTCTACTTCGCGACCGGCCGGCTGCCGATCCGCCGCACCGACGGGGAGGTCGTCGACGGCGACCGGATCTTCGACGGCACCGCGGGCGAGGGCGAGTGGAGCGGCTTCGAACCCTTCGGCGAGTCCTCGTGGGAGGGGTTCGTCCCCTTCGCGGAGAAGCCGCACGCGATCGACCCCGACGTCCTCTCGACGGCCAATCAACGCCCGATCGACGACCCGACCCACTACGTCGGCGTCAGCTACGCGGCCCCGTACCGCGGGTCCCGGATCGCCGACCGACTTGACGCGGCGACCGGCGACGAGGGGTCGACGGACCCCGGCTTCCACCGCGCCCTCCAGAACGACGTGCGCGACGGGCGCGGCCCGGAGTTGGTCCCCGAGCTGGTCGCCGCGGTCCGCGACCGCGACGACCCGGATCCGTCGCTCGTCGACGCCGCGGACGCCCTCGACGAGTGGGACTACCGGATGACGCGCGGCTCGCGCGCAGCGCTGCTGTTCGCCCGCTACCTCCCGCACTTCCGCGAGCGCGTCTTCGGCCCGACGTTCGCCGACGCCGACCTCGGCGAGGGGTACTACCCGAGCGACTGGACGCTCGCGCGGCTGCCCGACGACGACCCGCTGTTCGACGGCCGGTCGCGGGCCGCCCTCGCGGTGCGAGCGCTCCGCGACGCGCTCGACGAAGTCGAGGCGGAGGGGTGGGAGACCTACGGCGACTACAACACCACGCGGTCGATGAGCCATCCGCTCGGCGGCGAGGCGCCGTTCCTGAACTACGAGTCGCTGCCGGCGGACGGGTCGCCCGCGACCGTGAAGAACTACCGCGTCGGCTCCGCGGTCGGGTCGAGCTGGCGGATGATCGTGCGGCCGGGCACGGACGCGACGGCGGTCCTGCCGGGCGGGAACTCCGGCGACTACTTCTCCGAGCACTACGACGACCAGCTCCGGCGGTGGCTCGGCAACGACCAGCGGCCGATGCCGCTCGGCGGGGGCGGCGAGCCGGCGGTGCGGTTCGAGCCGTCGACGGAGGGGTCGCAGTGAGCGACTCCCCGCCGCGTCCGGCCGACGCGCCGTCCTCGGCCGATCCCGCGTCGCTCCTCGACCGCGTCCGGACGGAACCGAGACCGCACGCGGCCGCGCTCGTCGCCGCGGTCGGGGTCGGCGTCGCGCTCGCGATCGTTCACTGGGTCGGGCTGATCGCCGCGGGGGCGCTCGCGTCGCTCGTCGCCCCGACGGTCCGCCGCGGGGTCGGCTACGCGCTCGGCGCGGGGGTCGTCGCCCTCGCGGCGTTCGCGGTCTCGCTCGGCCCGTCGGCCGCCGCGGTGCCGGGGATGCGTCCGGTCGTCTACCTCGCGGTCGGCGCGGGGCTGGTACTTCCCCTGTTCGGCTCGCTCGCGCGGGCCGTCGTCCCGTGAGCGAGGTCGCGGGGACCGAGTCCTAGTCCAGGCGTTCTACTTCGGCGGTCTCGTCCGTCTCCGCGTCGCCCGTGTTGCGGGTCCCGCTCGGTTCGAACAGCACGATCTCTGCCTCCGGTTCGGCGACCGGGCGGTGCTCGGTGCCGCGCGGAACGACCGTGAACTCCCCCGCCTCCAACACCGCGTCGTCCGCCTCGCGGAACTCGATCCGGAGCCGCCCCGAGTGGACGAGGAACAGCTCGTCGGCCGCCTCGTGGCTGTGCCAGACGAACTCGCCGTCCGCCTTCGCGAGCTTGACCGCCTGCCCGTTGAGCTCGCCCGCGAGCCGCGGGGACCACGTCTCGTCGAACGAGTCGAACGCGTCGGTGAGGGAGACCGGCTCCATACCGTCGGTCGGCGGCGGAGCGGTAAAGTCGCTGTCCACCGGCACGGGGGAGCGGGCAGTCGCGGGCGACGGAGCCTCGCCAGAATATATACCACTCCGGAGCGGTGCCGACCGCTCCGGACGGCGGCGGACGCCTCATATAAGCGTTTACGGGGGGACTGAGCGTGTCGCGACGTATGACAGCGACCCACGCGGACGGCGAGAGCGATCCGGTCCGGGCGGCGCGAGCGGAGCTCCGAGTCGAGCGGCGCCGGGTCGTCGATGAGCGCGAGGCGTTCCGCGCGTTCAGGGTTCGGGTGTCGTCGATCCCGGACGAGAGCGCGAACGCCGGCCCGCCCGACCCCGCCGCGGCCGACGGGTTCGCGGGCGTGAGCGGCGCGGTCGGCGGCGCAGTCGGCGGCTCGGGGGGCGGAGCGGCGTCGCCCGGCTCCCGGCTGGTGGCGGTGCGCGACGCGTACCGCGCCACGGTGATGTCGGTCCCGCACTACGAGACGGAGTACGACGACACCTACGAGCGGAGCGTCGCCGAGGAGTTCGGCCCGGAGCTCGCCTACGCGCTCACTCGGACGAACTGCTTCCACGAGGAGTACAAGCAGTCGCTGCTGAGCGCCGTCGAGACCGCGGTCCGGGATCGCGAGGCGTTCATCGACGCCGTCGAGTCGGAGATCGAATCGGTCGAGCGCGCGGGGTCCCGGCTCGACCCGATCCGGAGCGAGATCGACGCGATCGAGGACGAGATCGGCGTTGCCGGGAGCGAGGGAGTTGACGATGCCGACGTCGACGCCCCCGGGTTCGGTGCGCTCGACGCCTGCCGGACCCGAACGGAGGCGCTGCGCGACGACTGCGACCGCATCGCGGGCCGCCGCCAGCGCGTGCTCGCGGACCACCGGCGACGGCTCGCGATCGGTGACGACCTCGACCTCCCGGCGTACTGCTACCAGGGTCTCGACGTCACGTACCCGGTTCTCTCGGCGGTCGGCGCGGTCGGCGACCGCCTCGACTCCCTCCGGACACGGATCGAACGGGCGATGGCGCAATCCGGCTGACCGATCGCCCCGTCGCCCCTCCGCGTCCGAACCCGGTAACATCCGCGTCCGCGCCGATTCAAGTCGGTCCGCGACGTACGGGAGGGTATGAGCGACACGTCAGACGCGACCGACGCCGGAACCGGGGACGGCCCGACGCCGACCCCCGGGATCCACCACGTGACCTGCGTCGCGGGCGACCCGCAGCGGAACCTCGACTTCTGGACCGAGACGCTCGGCCTCCGGCTCGTCAAGCGCTCGATCAACCAGGACGACCCCGGGACGTACCACTTCTTCTACGGGGACGCCGAGGGCACGCCCGGCACCAGCATGACGTTCTTTCCGTGGACGGAGCTCCCCGAGGGCGCGGTGGGCGCGGGACAGGTCTCCCGCACCGCGTTCCGGGTGCCCGAGGGGAGCCTCGGCTACTGGGAGGAGCGCTTCGACGACCGCGGCGTCGACTACGACGCCCGCGAGGAGCGCTTCGGCGAGACGGTGCTCCCGTTCCGCGACCCAGACGGGCTCCCCGTCGAGCTGGTCGCGGTCGAGATTCCCGACGACGACCCGACGACGGCCTGGACCGCGTTCGTCCCCGGATCGGCCGCGATCCGCGGGTTCCACTCCGTGACGCTGTGGCTCGGCGACGCCGAGCGGACCGAGCGTCTCCTCCGAACGATGGGGCTGACGGAGACCGAGTCCGCGGCCGACGCCGCGACCGACACCGAGCGCACCCGCTTCGCGGCCGAGGGTCCGGTCGGGAAGTACGTCGACGTCGTGGAGACGGACCGGCAGGGGAGCTCCGGCCGCGGCACGGTCCACCACGTCGCGTTCCAGACGCCGACCGACGCCGACCAGTCCGGGATGCGCGACGCGGTGGCCGGGATGGGCTTGCGCCCGACCCAGCAGATCGACCGCCACTGGTTCCGGTCGGTCTACTTCCGGGAGTTCGCGGGCGTCCTCTTCGAACTCGCCACCGCCGAGCCCGGCTACGCGAGCGACGAGCCGCTCGACGCGCTCGGCGAGCGGCTGGTGTTGCCCGGGCAGTTCGAGGGCCGTCGCGAGGCGATCGAGGCCGAACTCCCCGACGTGACGGTCCCCCGACCCGACACGGGGTTCGCGGCGAACCGCGCTGACTGAGCGCGCTCTGGGCAGCGGAGTCGTCGCGCTCGCGACGGTCGCCGTTCCGACCGCCGCGGACCGATCCTTCTAATCGCGCGCGGCCGAACGGTCGCCCATGACAGAGGACCTCGGCACGCCGGTGTTGGACGACCACCTCCACCTCGACCCCCGACACGGCCGCGGGATCGAGGCCGTCGAGGAGTTCGTCCGGCTCGGCGGCACCCATCTGCTCGTGGTGAACAAACCCTCGTGGCTGCTGGGCGTCGAGCCGGACGAGCCGGACGACTTCCGGGCGGTCTTCGAGGAGACGCTGGAGACGGTCGCGGCCGCGACGGAGGTCCTCCCGGGGCGCGCGTGGCCCGTCCTCGGCGTCCACCCCGGGCTGATCAGCCGGCTCGTCGACGAGCGCGACTTCGCGCCCGAGGAAGCGCGCGACCTCATGCGCGGCGGGCTCGGGGTCGCGAGCGAGTACGTCGCCGACGGCGACGCGCTCGCGCTGAAGTCCGGTCGGCCGCACTACGACGTGCCCGAGGCGGTCTGGGAGGCGTCGAACGCGGTCACGCGGCGGGCGTTCGAACTGGGCGCGGAGGTCGACTGCGCGGTCCAGCTCCACACCGAGGCCACGGAGGACCTGACCGACCTCGCCGCGGTCGCCGAGGAGTCGGGCCTCGACCCCTCGCGCGTCGTCAAACACTACGCGGCCGGCGAACTGGCGGGCGTCACCCCGAGCGTGATGAGCGACAAGGAGCGGCTGGAGCGCGCCGCCGAGGCGGGCGCGCCGTTCCTGATGGAGACCGACTTCGTCGACGACCCGGACCGCCCGGGGATGGTGCTGGGGCCGAAGACCGTCCCGCGCCGCGTCCGGTGGCTGCTGGAGGCGGGGCACGACGAGGCGGTCCGCCGGGCGCACGTCGAGACCCCCCGAGCCGTGTACGGGATCGACACCGAGGCGACGCTGGAGCGCGAGGCCTGAATCCGACGGTTCACGCGAGTGAGACGCCCTCTCGGGCGGCGATCGATAGGAAAGGCATTTGAGTTGGCCGGGCGACGTACGGGACATGACCGACGACGACGCCGTTGAAACGTTCTATACCGACGAACGCTGGCAGAACTGGCTCGACAGGCTCGCCGAGGAGGACCTCGACCCCGAGAACGAGGACTCCGCGCGGCTCCTCTTGAACCTCCAAGACGACGCCGCGATCGCCGTGGCGAAGGTGCTCGCCGCGTTCGACGACGACCGCATCGACGAGGAGCGCGCGGTCGAGGAGGTCCGCGACATCCGCGACATCGTCCTCGCCGACGTCGAGTTCGACGACGAGGACAAGGTGATGCTGATCGACGGCGTCCAGACCTCGCTCGTCCCCGTCTTCTACGCGGCCGAGGAGTACCTCGTCGGCGGCGTCGTCGACGGCGACGTGAGCGAGTTCGTGCGCGCGGCCGCCGAGGCCGAGGAGGGCGACGACCTCGACGCCGCGCTCGGCTACGTCGTCCAGGCCGGGACGCGCGTCGTCGACGGCGAGGCCCTCGACATCGAGCTCGTCGAGGACCTGGAGTACGGCCTCGTCTCGGAGTGGGTCAACGGGCTCGACTCGCTCCAGTCGGCCATCGAGGACCCGGAAGTCGTCGAAGAAGAGGACTGACGGCGTCGGCCGAGCGTCCCCGCGCCCCCGACCCTCCTCCCCGCCCCCCGCTCGTCCGAGGTAAACCGTTTTGCGCACGCGCGACGTCCGGACCGTATGGTCTCCCTCGCGGCCGGACTGGCGATCGCGCTGCTCGTCGTCTGGACGGCCAGCGCCTTCGTCCCGTTCGTGCCGAGCGGCGTCCTCGCGGCGCTCACCGTCGTCGGGTACGCGTACACCACCGGCTTCGCCGAGCCGGGCCTCGCCGCGCTCGTCGCGCTCGTCCTCGTCTCGCTCCTCGCCTCCGCCGTGGACCTCCTGTCCGGCATGGTCTCCGGGCGGCTCGGCGGCGCGTCGACCCGGACCGTCGTCGTCGGCACGCTGATCGGCGTCGTGCTGCTGATCCCGCTCGGCCCGATCGGACTCGTCGTCGGATTGGCCGGGACCGTCTTCGCCGTCGCGCTCTACGGGAACGGCGACGACCCCGAGGCCGCCGCCCGGCAGGCGGCGTACGCGGCCGTCGGCGTCCTCGCCAGCGCGTTCGTCCAGGCGGTGATGCTGGCGAGCGTCGCGGTCGTGTTCGCGCTCGCCGTCTGGTGAGGAGAGAGGGCGGAGCGGCGGCGGTTCTCCGCCGGTCAGGCCGCCACGGAGAACAGCAGGAGGTTGTGCGCCGCCGGGCCGAGCCCCATCGCGGCGACGAACCCGAGGAGGAGGAACCCCTCCGCCGGCGTCTCCCGGACGTACGCCGCGAACAGCCAGACGACCGCGGTCGCGACGACGAGCTTCACGAGGAGGAACAGCCACCCGTCGCCCAGCACCGGCACCGACGGGAGCCCGCCGACTTCGAGCAGGATCCGCGAGACCGGCGTGCGCTCGCCGAATCCGAGCTGCGTCGTGCCGACCGCGGTCGAGACGCCGTCGAGCGCGTGCCCGAACACGGCGAGGGCGCCGATCCCGCCGGTGACCGCGGCCTCCGGTCGGAGGCGCGTCAGGCCGAGCCAGGCGAGGGCGGCGACCGGGACGGTGAGCGCGAGCGCCACCGCCGACCAGCGCGCGCCGGCGGGGGAGAGGCCGGTCCCGACCGCGACCGCGACGACCGGGACGAGACAGAGCGCGCCGGCGGCCGCGAGGGTCGCCGACACGCGGTCCGGGCGGGCGGCGTCGGCGGCGAGCCACGCCGCGCCCGCGAGCGACCCGACCGTGAGGTAGACCGTCGGCGAGCCGGCGAACGGCGCGAGCGAGGCCGGGAGCGCGTCGACGACGTAGAGGACGTGGGCCGCGGAGCCGAGCGCCATCCACGGGCCGAGCGCGAGCACGCGCCGGCCGGTGACGCGCGGGCGCCGCCGGCGGAGCGCGGCGACGACCCCGCCGGTCGCGAGCAGGACGACGAGGAGGTGCGGGAGCGGCGGGAGGGTCGTGCCCGCCGGGAGGAGGCCGCCGACCATCAGACGGACAGGACCGGCTGGCTCGCGTACAGCAGGACGTACTCGGCGGCCTTCCCGAGCACCTCGCCGGGGTCGCCGGAGACCGGCTCGCGCGGGACGACGATGAAGTCCGACTCCAGCTCCTCGGCGGTGTCGAGGACGACGCTGCCGGGGTGGACGGTCTTCACCGACGTGGAGAAGCCGTAGGCGATGGAGTTGCTGTGGCTCACGCCGGCCGACTCCGCGCGGCGGGCGACGGAGTCGGTGAACGCCTCGGAGTCGTCGGCCACCTCGCTCTCGTCGACGACGCCGTGGTCGATCGCGCGGACGACATCCTCGTCTAAGACGTACAGCGCGTGGACGCTCGCCCCGTACTCGCTCGCGAGCGCGATGGCGTAATCGACCGCCTCGTGTGACTCCTCGCTGCCGTCGACGGGCACGAGGACGAGGTCGATGTCGAGATCGGTCATACGCGGGCCGTCGGCGGGGGAGGTGAAAAAGCCCGCCCAATACCCGCGGACCGTCGCGACCGAGCGCTCGGCGTCAGTCTCCTCCGCGGAACGGATCCAGCGACGGCGTCCAGTCGTACTCGCGGTACCGGACGCGCGGGGCCGCGTCCGCCTCGATCACGCCGTATCGGCGAAGCCAATCTCGGATCCCGCTCGTCCCGCCGAAGTCGCCGCGGTACCACAGCATGAGCCGCGGCACCCGGGCGGTGCCGTCCGCGACGACCGTCTCGCCCCGCAGGTACGTCTCGGCGGCGCGGTCGAGCCGCTCGGCGACCGTCGCCGGCTCGTAGGCGAAGACGGCCGGACAGGCGGCGGCCCCGCAGTTGAGCGCGAAGTGGATCCGGGGGTCCGGCTCGGCGACGCGGTGCCGGCGGACGAACGCCGACGGGAACGGGTCGGGCAGGTACCCGAGGCCGTACTTCCACTGCGAGCGGCGGAGGATCCCGTGCTCGATCTCGTCGAGGCTCAGGTCGGTGCCGGCGACGGAGACGACCGGCGCGCCGAAGAAGCGGCGTCGGTCCGACAGCCGCGTCGGGTCGTCGAGGAGGGCGTCGCCGGTGGCCCCGTTGTAGACGTTGATCCAGAACGAGAGCCGCTCCGCGGCGTCGAGGGCGTCCAGTGCGGCCGGCGGCAGCGCGTCCAGCCGTCGCCGAGCCGAGTCGACGTCCCCGTCCGTCCGAACGGCGCGGAGGAACTCCCGGGCGGCGTCGACCGGAGCGGGCTCCGCGGCCGCGTCGCTCCGGTCTCCGACGGTCGTCCCCTCGTCGGTCGCGCCGCGTTCGGCCATAGCGTGTAAACGAGCCGCACAGTCCTATATGTGGCCCCGTTCCGCGCGCGGCGCGTCACACCGGCTGCCAGTTTATTCGGCGTGAGCCCGTAACGGAGGGTATGAGCGACGCCCAGACGTCCGCCGATGCGGTCCCCGACTTCGAGTTACCCAACGCGGGGGCGGGTCCCGACCCGTTCGCCCTCTCCGCCGCGGCCGCGGACCACGACACCGACGCGATCGTGCTCCTGTTCCAGCGGGACTACCACTGCGGGAACTGCCGCAAGCAGGTCCAGGCGATCGCCGACCGGTACGACGAGTTCGAGGCCCTGAACGCGACGGTCGTCTCCGTGCTCCCCGAGCCCCCGGACCGGGCCCGGTCGTGGCAGGAGTCGTACGACCTCCCGTTCCCGCTGCTGGCCGACCCCGAGGCGGACGTGAGCGACGCGTACGACCAGCCCGTGCGGTTCGGGATCCTCGGGTCGCTCCACGACCTCGTGGGGCGGATGCCGGTGGCATTAGTTCTCGACGTCCGCGCCGGCGAGCCGGCCGTCGCGTACACGTACGAGGGGCGGATGCCCGCCGACCGCCCCGAGATCGAGGACCTGCTGGCCGAGGTCCGCGCGCTGGGCGGCGACTGACGATGGACCGGCGCGTCCCCGCCGCGCTCTGGCGGCTCTCGCGACCGTCGCAGCTCGCGCTGATAGCCCTCGTGTACGCGCTCGGCGTCGCGATGGCGTACGGCCGCGGCCACGGCGGGACGACAGTCGCGCCGCGGGTCTGGTTCGGACTGGTCGCGCTGTTGCCGGTCGCGGCGAGCGTCCACTACGCGAACGAGTACGCCGACATCGAGACCGACGCGCTGACCGACCGCACCCCGTTCTCCGGCGGGAGCGGCGCGTTGGTCGACACGGGGCTCCCGCGGGGACTCGCGCTGCGCGCCGGGATCGTCACCGGCGGGCTCGGGGTCGGACTCGTCGGATTCGGGATCGCGAGCGAAAGAACCGGACTCACAGGCGAGCCCGTCTTCCCCCTGACGGCCGCAACGCTCCTCGCGGGGATCCTCGTCGCCGGCTGGCAGTACTCGGTCGGGCCGCTCCGCCTCGCGTGGAACGGGCTCGGAGCGCCGACAAACGCGCTCCTCGGCGGCGTCGCGCTCCCGCTGTACGGGTTCGCGGTCGTCGCGGGCGAGGTCACGCTCCCCGCCGCGCTCGCGACGCTCCCGTTCGGCGTCGTGGTGTTCGTGAACCTCCTGGAGACGACGTGGCCCGACCGGCGAGCGGACGCCGCGGTCGGAAAGCGGACGCTCGCCACGCGCTGGTCCTCCCGGCGGCTGCGGGTCGCGTACGGGGTCGGTGGCGCGGCCGCCGCGGTCGTGACCGTGGCGCTCGCCGGGCGGGTGGTCCCGCCGGTCGTGACCGGGGCGACGCTGCTCCCGCTGATCGGACTCGTCCCCGGCTATCGGCGCTTCACGCGGTGTGACGAGCCGCTGCCCGCGGTGGCGACGATGGTCGCGCTGGCGGCCGCGACGACGGTCGGGTGGGGGCTCGTCGCGGTCGGAATCGGTCCGGGCGCGTAGCGAACCCGGGGGCGTCGGATCGCGCCGCCCTCAGTACCGGGTGAGCTCCCGCTGATCTGCCTCCCGGCGCTCGGCGGGCGGGACGTTCGTCGCGACGATCTCGTCGACCGCGTCGCGGCCGTCGGCGTCGCTGTTGATCGCCCGGGTCGCGTCCTCGCGGTCGACGCGGAAGCCCGCGTCGGCGTACGCGTCGTACATCACGCCGCTGTTCGAGAGCACGACCCAGACGCCGGCGTCGTCGAGTTCGGCCGCGACGTCGAGCAGGCGGCGCTGGTCCTCGCGGTCGAACCCCGACGCGCTGTACTCGTTGAAGTTCGCCGTCGCGCTCATCGGCTCGTACGGGGGGTCGAAGTAGACCAGATCGCCAGCCTCGGCGGCGTCGAGGACGTACGCGAAGTCGCCTCGGCGGACCTCGGCGTCGGCGAGGAGGTCGCTCGCCCGGCGGACGCGCTCGCGCTGGACCCAGTCGGGGTCGGCGTACCGACCGATCGGGACGTTGAAACCGCCGTCCGCGTTCTCGCGGTAGAGCCCGTTGTAACAGGTCCGGTTGAGGTAGCACAGCAGCGCCGCCTCCTCGAGCGGGTCGAACTCGCCCTCGTACGGCCGGCGGTTGAACCGCGCGCGCTGCTGGTAGTAGTAGGCGTCCACCTCCCGCCCGCGCGCCGTCTCCTCGGCGTACGGGAGGGCCGGGTCCGGGTCGCTCTCGGGGTCGTCGAACGACGCGAGCCGGGCGATCAGCTCGTCGGGGCGGTCGCGGACCTGCTCGTAGAAGTTCACGAGCCGCGGGTTCGCGTCGTTGATCGTGGCGCGGGGCGGTTCCAGGTCGAAGAAGACGGCCCCGCCGCCGACGAACGGCTCGTGGTACCGGCCGAACTCCGCCGGGAAGCGGGCGTACAGCTCGTCGAGCAGCTGCCGCTTCCCGCCGGCCCACTTCAGGATCGGTTCGGCCATCGCTGTCGGGTGTCGCCCGCGCCGAATGATAAACGTCTCGGGCCGCGTCCGCGGCGGTCGGCTACGGGGTCGGTCCCGCGCCGGACCGTCCGCGGCGGTCAGTCGTCGGAGGGCTCGACGTCCGGCATCGGGAGGTCGGCGACGTGACTCGCCGCCTCCTCGAAGTTCGGCCCGGGCTCGATGGTGCCGGCCTCGCGGTCCCACTCGATGTAGCCCGCCTCCTCCAGCGCCGGGAGATGCGTCTCGCGGAGCTCGGCGGCGATCTCGTCGGCCCGCCCGCGGACGCGCAGGTCCGCGACCGTCTCTACGGTGCCGTCGGCGAGGCCGGCGAGCACGCGCCCGCGCTCCGGCGATCCGACGACGGTCGCTGAATCGGTGGTGGGGGTATCGAGTGTCATCGTGTCTGTCCGTATGTACGGGATCGGTCGGAGCGAAATAAAAGCACCGGCGAACGCGGTCCGCACCGCCGTGCGAGCGCGGTGCTCCCGCCGGTCTCGCGAGCGCTCGTCGGGACTGACACGTTCCCGTGACAGCGGATCTCGCGGCAGTCCGTGCCGCCAATTTACAGATAGTTGAGAAGTGTACCAACGAGTACCATGGTACGCCTTACACCGCATGAACGACCGTTTCGGATGGTTTACGGGCGTGTTCCATGGTATCGTTTCTCAAAACCTATTTGGAAAGTGAAAGGTTTTAGTCGTCGGAGTGCGTACGGTGAGATATGTACCAAGGCTCCATCACGCCGGCGGAGGCTCATCGCCCCATCGGCTCCGACTCGCCCCCGGGCAGCCGCTCGCCGCTGGGGACGCTCGTGTTCCTCGCGCTCGTCCTCGCCCCGTTCGTCGCGTTCGCCTACCCCGTCGCGACCGTCGCGCTGCTGACCGGGACCGTCGCGCTCGCCGTCCTGTCGCGGTCCGTCCTGCGGACCCTGCGCCGGCGCGACGGCCGCGTCCAGACGCTCACGCTCCCCGGCCTGGGGACCGTCGAGTACCGCATCACGAAGAACTGACCGCCCGGCCGCGGGCCGGCGGCTCGCAGAACCGCTTTTCGAAAAAGCTCGTTCGCACAGCGGCGACGCCGGGATCGGACGCGACGCCGCCGCACTCTCTCCTTACAGCCCGTACGCCACGCGCTCGCCCACGTCGAGGCCGTTCGCGAGGGCGGCGTGGAGCCGCGCCTCGCCGGCGACCCAGTCGCCGAGCAGGTAGAGCCCTTCGTCGCGCGCCGAGTCGACGGGGCCGCTATCGACGCCCTCGTCGGGGAGCGCGTAGCGCCACCCCTGGTGGTCCGTCCACGCGGGGTCGGCCAGCCGCTCGTCGCCGACGACGTCGGCGGCGTGGTCAGCGAGCGCGGCGACGTTCTCGGCGGGGTCGTCGTCGTAGTGCTCGGTCGACCACGCGCCGCTCGCCTGGACGACGAGCAGCGTCTCGCCGTCGGGGACGTGCCCGGCCTTACACTCCTCGCGCGAGATCCAGCCGACCGGGTGCTCCTTGTCGGTGTTGACGAGGGCGTAGTACGGCACGTCGAGCGCGAACGGGTAGCGCAACACCGCGGTCCAGACGCTGCCGTACGCGACGTCGCCGACCGCCTCGACGAGCGTCTCGCGGAGCGGGTCGTCCCACTCGGCCGTCCGGAGGAGCTCCGCCGTCTGCGGCGCCGGCGGATTCAGGAGGAGGACGTCGAACGGGCCGTGGGTCTCGCCGTCCGCGTCGTCGAGCTCCCACCGGTCCTCGGGGCGCGTCCGCCGGACCGTCTCGACGCGGGTCCGCCGGTGGACGGTCGCGTCGGTGCGACCGAACAGGCGCTTCGCGATCTGGGTGAGCCCCCGCCGGTAGCTCCACTTGTGGTCGTCGGCGTCGCGGCCCGGCGACACCGTCTCGTCGACGTCGAAGGTGTACACCGGCTCCGTCACCTCGACGAGCCCCTCGTCGTCGAGCGTCTCGGTGATCAGCTCGACGACGCGGTCGTCGTCGCTCTTCAGGTAGTTCGCCCCGTAGTCGTACGTGAGGTCGTCGTGGCGGCGGGTCGCCGCGCGCCCGCAGAGCCCGCCCGACTTCTCTAACACGGTCACGTCCGCGTCGGGCACGGTCCTGTCGATGACGAACGCCGCCGCGGCCGCCCCCGCGCCCGCGCCGACGATGCCTACGTCTGTCACACCGACCGTTGGGGCCGGGACCACTTAACCGGTCGCGTGCGGCGGGAGAGCGGAGACCCTATCCTGGGCGACGACCCGGAGAGAGGGCCCGATCAGTCGTCGTCCGGAGCGACGATCACGACCGGGGCGTCGACGCCGCGTCGGCGGCCTCGGCGGTCGCCACGATCCGCTCGCCTCCAACGACGCGTTTTAATCGGTCACTCCAGACAGTACCGGTACGAACGCGACCGGCGATTCCGGCGTCGCGGTCCGAGAGACACGACATGACACCGACCACCACCACGCGATCGACGGACGGGGACGATGGCTGACGGCGGGGCGGACGACGACGCCGCGGGCGACGAGTCGACCGGGGGGATGGACTACGCCGCGCGCGCGGCCGACACCCTCGGCTTCTCGCGCTGGTGGCAGATCGCCGCCGCGGCCGGGATGATGGCCGCGGTGAGCCCGTACCAGTACGTCTGGTCGTCCATCTCGCCGGCGCTCTCGGAGAGCCTCGACATCGCGCTGCCCGCCTTGGGCGCGGTGTTCTCGTTTTACGTCGTGTTCCAGTCGCTCTCGCAGTTCCCCGCGGGCAAGTGGCGCGACAGCCGGGGGCCGGGCGCGCTCACCTTCCTCGCGGCGCTGCTCGCGGGCGGGGGGTACATCGGGCTCGCGTACGCGACGAGCCTCTGGCAGCTGTACGTGCTGTACTCGCTGGGCGCGATCGGCGTCGGCATCGTCTACACGGTCGCGGTCAACACCGCGGTCAAGTGGTTCCCGGACCGCACGGGGCTGACGACCGGCGTCGGGACGATGGCGTTCGCGGCCGGGAGCGCCCTCGTCGTCCCGTACGTGCGGGCGAACGACTCCGCGGCGGCGTACAGCGCCGTGCTCCGCAACATCGGGATCGGCATCCTCGTCGTGACGCTCGTCGGGTCGTTCCTCCTCCGGGACCCGCCGACGGACTGGCTGGACCGCTCCGGCGACGACGACGGCGACGAGGAGGGGCTCGCCGCCTCGATCCGCGGGCGGAACTACTCGACGCGCGAGATGCTCTCGACGTGGCAGTTCTGGCTGCTTTACGCGATGTTCATCGCGATGGCGAGCGCGGACCTCCTCGTCATCGCCAACGTGGTCCGGTTCGCGGAGAACTTCGGGCTCGCGGCGCTGATCGCGACGCTGTCGGCGACGCTCCTCCCGATCGCCGCGGGGGTCTCGCGGCTGATCCTCGGCGAGGCGACCGACCGGTTCGACCGCAAGCGCGTGATGGCCGGCTCGTTCCTCCTCGCCGGGCTGTTCCGGATCGGCCTCGTGGCCGCCGGCGAGGCGGGCAACGGGGCGGTCTTCGTCGCGTTCGTCCTCGGCGCGATGTTCTTCTCCTCGCCGCTGTACGTGTTCTTCCCGTCGATGCTGGCCGACTACTACGGCGCGGCCAACTCCTCGGGCAACTACGCGGTCCTGTACACCGCGAAGGTCGGCGGCGGCGTCTTCTCCGGCACCGTCGCGGGGTACCTCGTCGCGACGCTCGGCTGGACGCCGACGTTCGCCCTCGGCGGCGCGCTGGCGGTCGCCGCGGGGCTGGCGGTGTTCGTCCTCCGGCCGCCGAGCGGCTCCGGGCTGCGCTCGACGGACCCGGCGGCCGCGGACTGACAGACGTCGTTCCGGGCGACTACGCGCTCAACCGCGCCGCCCGCCGGATCGCGACCGACCAGAGCCCGACCGCGACCCCGCCGGCCGCGAGCACCGCGTTGACGCCGGGCGGTTCGAGCGAGAACGGCGTGAACGCGGGCGCGATCGAGACGTGGAGCGCGACGCCAGCCGCGCCGGCGGCGGCGACGGACCGCGGCCCCCACGCCCGCGAGTCGGGCCGCCGCTCCGCCGCGGCGAGGACGCGGTCGCCGGAGGCGACGAGGACGTGACCGGCGGCGAGCACGACCCCGAGAGCGACCGACCCGCCGAGGTCGACGGCGACGCTCGTCTCGAAGGCGCGGTACCACAGCACGTGCGCGAGCCGCGCGACCGCGCCGAGCGCCAGGGCGAGCGCGAGGTCAACGAGGACGGCCGCGACGCGGCGCGGCGTCACGGGAGCGTTCCGACCACGGCGTAGAAGGGGTCCCCGCCCGGGCGCTCCGCGATCCGGTCCGTCACGTCGAACCCGCCGGCCGCGAGGTAGCGTTCGACGAGGTCGGCGCGCTCGTCCATCGAGGCGGCCCGCCACGCGCGGACGGCCTTCGTGGGGAACATCCGGTTCGAGAAGCTGACGACGACCGTCCCGCCGGCCGCGAGGACCCGGGCGAACTCGGCGAAGACGGGACCGGGGTACTGGAGGTACTGGACCGACAGCGCACAGCCGACCGCGTCGAAGGAGTCGTCGGCGAACGGGAGCGACTGATCTCGGTTGAAGTTGCGCACGACGTACTCGTCGAGCCGGTCGTTCTCGGCCAGTTCGGCCTCGTTGAGCCCGTGGCCGACGACGCGCTCGTAGTCGGTGTCCGGCAGGTGCGAGACCCAGCTGCTCATCGCGTCGAGGACGCGGTCGCCGGGCTCGGTCACCGACGCGTACAGCGCGGTCAGCCGGTCGAGGAACGCGTCGTCGGCGTGGGTGACGAACCGCGGGTCGGCGTAGAACGTCCCGTCGGGGCGGTCGTCTCGCTTGCGCCGGTCGCGGTCCGAGAGGACGGTCGTCACGATACCGGAATCAGGGGCGCCGGGAGTAAGAGGGCGTCGCCGCCACCGACCGCCCGCCTGCCCCCACCGGACGGCTTTTTGCGGCGAGCGGGTTACCGGGCGGTAATGGATTCCACCGCCGCCGCCGACCGCGACCTCTTCCCCGCGCCCCGCTCCGAGGTCTTTCGAGATCAGGGCAAGTTCCGCACGCGATTCAACTTCCCCGGGCGGAACCTCCCGGACCACGACGACCACGGGTACGGCCCGCTCTCGACGGTCGTCGAGTCGTTCATGGACCCCGACACGCTGATCCGGATGCACCAGCACCGCGACGAGGAGATCGTCTCGTGGGTGCCGGCGGGCGTGATGCGCCACGACGACCGCGAGGGGAACGAACTCGTCACGGACGCCGAACACCTCCTCGTGATGAACGCCGGGTCGGGCTTCTGGCACGCCGAGGAGACGCTCGCCGACGACCCGCCGCTGCGGATGCTCCAGATATTCGTCCGCCCGCACGACCTCGGGTTAGAGCCCGGGATCCAGCACGGTCCGCTCCCGGACCCCGAGCCGAACGAGTGGCGTCGCGTGTTCGCGCCCGCGGGGTCGGACCACCCGTTTACCGTGCGCAACACGGTCGACTGCTACGACCTCCGTCTCGACGCCGGCGCGGCCGCGACGCTCCCCGATATCGGGGGTCGAGACGCCTACGTGTACGTCTTCGAGGGGTCGGTCGAGGTCGGCGACGCCGCGCTCTCGGAGACGGAGAGCGCCCTCTGGACCGGCGACGGCGCGCCGCCGACCGTCACCGCCGGCGACGGGGGGGCGACCGTCGTGGCGTTCCTGATCGACCCCGACGCGCCGGTGACGCGGCAGGGGACGATCGGGCGGTGAAGCGAGAGGGAACGGTCGGCCGGTGACGCGAGGGTCGGAAAGCCTCAACTCCCGCCCCGCCGAACGCGGCGTATGCGCACCCCGCTCGCGGCCGCCGGGCTCGTCGCGCTCGGCGTCTGCCTGATGGCGAACCCGCTCTTCCTCCCGGTGGCGGTCGGCGAGCCAGACCCCGCCTACACGCACACGGTCCAGCCGGTGAGCGAGGGGTCGGTCGCCGGGTTCGAGTCGCCCGCGGCCGGCGGGACGAACGCCTCCGACGCCGTCGTCGCGTACGACGACCTCGACCCGGCTGCCCGCGCGGCGTTCGACCGCGCCCGCGACGCGCCGGAGGGCGGGTTCGGCGTCGAAGACCCCGACGAGCAGGTCGACTCGCTCTCGTACCCGACGGACCCGACGCTCGGGGACGGGCTGCTGATCGTCGAGCGCGACGGCGGGCGGTACGAGCTCTGGACCCGGACCGTCGAGCGGGAGTCGAACGCCGTCGTCGTCCAGCGGGTCCTCGTCCAGCCGATCGCGTTCCTCGTCGGCTTCCTCGCGGTCGTCGCCGGGGCCGCGGTCGCGCTGCGGGGGCGGCTCGGCGGCGAGTGACGAGACGGAGTCATGACGGCGGCAGCGACGGCAACCCGCCGGGCTGCGACCTCACTCCTCGGCCGTCTGCGCGGGCGTCGGCTGCCCCACCGGCTCGGGCGCGTCGCCCGCTTCGATCGCGCGGCGGGTCGGCTCCCCGATCTCGACGAGGTGACAGAGCGGGTTCCCGGGGTAGACCACCGGGTTCTCCAGCAGGCCGATCAGGAGCCCGGTGAAGGGGGCCTCCACCGCGACCGCGTCCTCCTTGAACGGGTTGGTGATCGTCGCGATGCGGTCGCCCTCGCGGACGAGCGAGCCGCTCTCGAAGTGGGTGTCGACGATGCCGCCGGAGTCGGCGCGCAGCCACGTCTTCTCGCCCGTACCGGCGACGATGGTGCGCCAGCCGGGCCAGCGCACCGTGTCGGTCGCTAAGAGGCCGTACTCCGCGAAGACGGATCGGACGCCGGCGAGCGCGTCGTCGATCAGCGGGCGCTGGAAGCGGTGGGCCTCTCCCATCTCGATCGTGATCGTGGGGATGTCGGCGGCGGTCGCCTCGCCGCGGAGGGTGCCGCTCGGTCCGTCGCTGTCGATGACCACCTTGGAGCCGAACGCCAGCGCGAGCCGGTGGACCGCCTCGTCGGTCATGTCGGCGCGGACGTGGAGCATGTTCGTCCGGCCGCGCGTGGAGGTGTGGAAGTCGAGCCCGAAGTCACAGGGCGCGATGAAGTTCTCGTAGATCTGGTGGGCCATCCGCTTCGAACTGGTCGATCCGGGTTTGCCCGGGAACGACCGGTTCAGGTCGCGGTCGTAGACGGGGAGGTACCGCTGCTGGGCGATGAAACCGGGGACGTTGAGGACGGGGAGACAGACTAGCGTTCCGGCGAGGTCGGCGAGGTCCCACTCGTGGGCGACCTCGCGGACGACCTCGATCCCGTTGAGCTCGTCGCCGTGGGCCGCCGCGGTGAGGAAGGCGGTCGGCCCGTCGCGCTCCCCGTTGACGATGGTGACCGGGATCCGGACGGGGTCGCCGAGGTACGTCTCGCTGATCCCGTAGCGGATGTTCTGCGTTTCGCCGGGCGGCACCGCCCCGCCGTTGTACGTGAACGCCCGGTCGTCGCTCATGCCTCACCGCAGCGCGGCGGCGGGTATATATATGGCGACCCGCGGACCCGCGGTCCCACGGGGCAGAACCGATCGGCGCGTCTTTTAGGTCGGCCCGCGCAGGGACACGTATGAGTTCGGACTCGGTTCGGGTGGGAGTGCTGTCGCTACACAACAGCAAGGAGACGAAGGCGATCTGTAACGCCGTCGAGGACCTCGGCCACGAACCCGTGTGGCTCCGCGAGGAGAACGCGGCGGTCAGCGTCGAGGACGGCGACGTCGCCGTCGAGCCCGCGGTCGACGTGATCGCGAACCGGCTGCTCCTGTCGAACACCGACCAGCCCGCGGAGCTGCTCGGGCTGGCGGCGACGTTCGAGCGCATCCGACCGATGCTGAACGAGCCGAACGCGGTGCTGGCGTCGATCCACAAGTTCGCCACGGCCGCGACGCTCGCCGACTGGAACATCCGCGTGCCCGACGCGCTGCTCGCGCTGTCGAACGACCGCCTCAACGAGGGCCGCGAGCGCTTCGGCGACGTGGGCGTGTACAAGACCGCGATCGGGACCCACGGCGGCGGGACGTGGAAGGTCGACCTCACCGAGCGCGTGAACCCGAAGGTCGGCAACCGGCAGGCGTTCCTCCAGAAGCTCATCGACCGCGACGACGAGAAGCACCGCGACCTGCGGGTGTACATCGTGGGCGACGAGATCGTCGGCTCGATGTACCGCTACGCGCCCGAGGGCGACTGGCGCACCAACGTCGCGCTGGGCGGCGCGGTGGAGGACGCCACGGACGACATGCCGCAGGAAGCCGCCGACACGGCCCTCTACGCGGCCGAGGTGATGGACCTCGACTACGCCGGCGTCGACCTCGTCGAGGGGTACGACGGCTGGTACGTCCTCGAGGTGAACCCCACGGCCGGGTTCAAGGGGCTGTTCGAGGCGACCGGCACCAGCCCGGCCCCGCACATCGCGAAGCTGGCGATCGAGACGGTCGGCGGCGAGGTCGACGACGACGCGGTCGAGCGCGTCGCCGCGACGCTCGACGACTCGCGGCCGTCCTGCGCCCCGGCCCCGAAGCCGAGCCCGACCGAGCAGCCCGACATCGGCTACATCGAGGAGGTCGTCGTCACCGGCACCTCCGGCTCGACGCAGGCGCTCGCGAAGTCGGACACGGGCGCGACCCGGACGAGCATCGACACCCAGCTGGCCGCCGAGATCGGCGCCGGCCCGATCAAGAGCATGACGCGCGTCAAGTCGGGCAGCGTGAAGGGCGGGAAGGCGCGCCCGGTCGTCGACCTCGTCATCGGCATCGGCGGCAACCAGCACACCGTCACCGCGAGCGTCGAGGACCGCGGCCACATGGAGTACCCGCTGCTGCTCGGCCGCGACATCCTCACCGACTACCGGGTGGACGTGCGGCGGCGCGCCGACACCGACGAGACCGAGCGCGAGGCGGGCGAGATCCTCGAAGAAGAGGAGTAGAACGGTTCGACGCCGGCGGATCGGGACTCGCAGGCGTCTGACAAAAGTATAAGAGCGAGGCTGTCGAGGACAGGACACATGGTGAAGAGCACGGTTCGGTTTCCGGAGCCGGTCGTCGAGGAGATCGAATCGCTCGTCGAGGAGGGGCAGTTCGAGAGCAAATCGGAGTTCTACCGCTTCTCCGCCGACTACGTGCTCTCCCGGACGCTCGACGAGTACGACCCGCAGACGATCGACTACGACGCGATCGAGGCGGAGGTGATCCCAGACGCGGAGCGGGAGCTCGGCGGCGACGCCGACGCGGACGGGCCGCCGTTCTTCGACTCCGTGGCGTTCGTCCGGAAGCTCGCGCTCCGCGGGAACTTCAGCGACGCCGAGGACTTCATCGACCACCAGTACGTGCCGGGCGACCGCCACGCCGTCCTCTTAGAGGAGCTCCTCCGACTGTACCGCGAGGACGCGGCGAGCGGGGAGCCGGCGCCGCCCGCCGACCCCGAGCCGGAGCCGCCGAGCCGGAACCGGTAGCCTCAAAGCGCCCACCCGGAACCAGTAACCCGCGACTCCGATCCGGAACCAACCCGGACCACCTTCTCCCCGAGCGAGCGCGGTCAGGACTCGTACTCCGCCCAGACGTACCGCGTCCCGTAGCTCCGGTACGGCCGCCACGCCTCGCCGATCTCCAGCATCTCCGCGCGCGACAGCGACTCGCCGCCGTTGTACACCCGCTCGATCCCCTTTCGAACCGCGAGGTCGCCGAGCGGGAGCACGTCCTCGCGCCCGAGCGCGAAGATGAGGTACATCCGCGCGGTCCACTCGCCGACGCCCGTGATCTCGGTGAGCCGGTCGACGACCGCCTCGTCGCTCGCGCCCGCCAGCCCTTCTCGAGTGAAGTCGCGCTCGTCGTCGCGGAACGCGGCGGCGACGTTGCGCAGGTAGTCGACCTTCGTGCCGCTGAGCCCGGCCTCGCGCAGGGCCGCCTCGTCGGCCGCGAGGACGCGGTCCGGCGTCGGGTCGCCGCCCAACACGCCCACGAACCGCTCGTGGATGGCCGCCGCGGAGGCGGTCGAGAGCTGCTGGTTCACGATCGAGGTACAGAGCCGCGCGAACTCGTCGTCAGCGGGCGCGACGTCGAGGGGGCCGTGCCGGTCGACCAGCGTCGCCATCGTCGGGTCCTCGCGCAGCGTCGCCGCGACCGGATCGGTCGCGTCCGCGGGCGTCTCGGCCCCGGGCGACTCGGCGGCGCCGTCGACTCCGTCGTCCATGTCGCCGTCTGAGGGCCGCAGGCACGAGTAGGATCCGGTCGCGTCGCCTCCCACGCCCGCCGCCGGGAGCGCCGGACCGCGCCGATAAACTTACAGTTCGTTTTACGTTTGGAAGATGAAAACGTTCAACCATGACGGTTCCGACTCTCAGGTATGAAGCTCGAAGACGTCCAGCGCGTGACGGTGCTCGGTGCCGGAAACATGGGCCACGGCATCGCGGAAGTGGCCGCGCTCGCCGGCTACGACGTGTCCCTCCGCGACATCAACGAGGAGCTCGTCCAGAAGGGGTACGACCAGATCGAGTGGTCGCTCGGGAAGCTCGCCGAGAAGGACCGGATCGGTGACGACGAGGCGGACGCCGCGCTCGACCGCGTCGACGCGTTCGTCGAACTCGAGGACGCGCTCGACGGCGCCGACGTCGTCGTCGAGGTCGTCCCGGAGAAGATGGCGATCAAGAAGGACGTGTACGACGACGTCGTCGCGCACGCGCCCGACGAGGCCGTCTTCGTCACCAACACCTCCAGCCTCTCTATCACCGAGCTGTCGGAGGTCACCGACCGCCCCGAGCGCTTCTGCGGGATGCACTTCTTCAACCCGCCGGTGCGGATGGACCTCGTCGAGGTCATCTCCGGGAAGCACACGAGCGAGGAGACGCTCGAACTGATCGAGGGGCTCGCGGAGTCGATGGGGAAGACGCCCGTCCGGGTCCGGAAGGACAGCCCCGGCTTCATCGTCAACCGCATCCTCGTCCCGCTGATGAACGAGGCGGCGTGGATCGTCGAGTCCGGCGACGCGACGATGGAGGCGGTCGACTCGACGACGAAGTTCGACATGGGCCTGCCGATGGGCTCGTTCGAGCTCGCCGACCAGGTCGGCATCGACGTTGGCTACCACGTGTTAGAGTACATGCACGAGGTCCTCGGCGACGCCTATCGCCCCTGCCCGCTGCTCGGCGAGAAGGTCGAGGCGGAGGACCTCGGCAAGAAGACCGGCAAGGGATTCTACGACTACGAGGACGGCGACGGCGCGCAGATCCCGAGCGACGCGCTCGACGACGACGTGCGCCGCCGCCTGCTCGCGGTGATGGCCAACGAGACGGCCGGCCTGATCGGCAACGACGTGGCCGACGCCGACGACGTCGACGAGGCGGTCAAGCTCGGCGCCGGCTTCCCCGACGGCCCGGCGAAGCTGGCCGACGAGGAGGGGCTCGACGCCCTCGTCGAGACGCTCGACGCGCTCGCCGAGGAGACCGGCGAGGCGCGCTACGAGGCGACCGATTACCTGCGCGAGGCCGCCGCGTCCGGCGGGTTCCGGGGCGATGGCGGGGGCGACGCCGGCGACGCGGAGGGCGGGCCCACGTTCGAGGTTCTGAACGTCGACGTCGACGCCGACGCGCGAGTCGGGCACGTCGAGATCGACCGTCCGCACCGGATGAACACGATCAGCGGCGACGTGCTCGACGAGCTCGCCGACGCGATCGACCTGCTCGACGGCGACGACGACGTGCGGGCGATCCTGCTCTCCGGCGCGGGCGACCGCGCCTTCTCCGCCGGCGCGGACGTCCAGAGCATGGCCGCGGGCGGCGCGGACCCGATCCACGCCGTCGAGCTCTCCCGACAGGGCCAGCAGACGTTCGGGAAGTTCGAGGAGTCGGACAAGCCCGTGATCGCCGCCATCGACGGCTACTGCCTCGGCGGCGGGATGGAGCTCGCGACGGCGGCGGACATGCGGATCGCCTCCGAGCGCTCCGAGCTCGGCCAGCCGGAGCTCGACCTCGGCCTCCTCCCGGGGTGGGGCGGCACGCAGCGGCTCGCCCGGGTCGTCGGCGAGGGGCGCGCGAAGGAGATCATCCTCACCGCCGACCGCTACGACGCCGAGACGATGGCCGACTACGGCTTCGTCAACGAGGTCGTGCCGGGCGACGAGCTCGACGAGCGGGCGCAGGAGCTGGCCGAGCAGCTCGCGGGCGGCCCGCCGATCGCCCAGAAGTACACGAAGCGCGCCATCCACGCCGGCCGCACCGACAACGAGGCCGGCCTCGAGGTCGAGGCGATGGGCTTCGGCCACGTGATGAACACCGACGACCTCATCGAGGGCGTCACGGCGTTCATGGGCGACGGCGAGCCCGAATTCGAAGGGAAGTAACGGGGCGACCCGGGCGGCTCACTCCGTGAGTCGCGCGGCGAAGAACGTCCAGCGCGCGTCGTCCCCGTCGGCGAGCGAGTCGTCGACCGTCGACTCGCGTTCGACGACGAAGCCGGCGTTCCGGAGGTGTCGCCGGGTCGCCTCGGCGCCCGCGATGTGCCACTGCATCTCGACGCCGGTGTCGAGCCAGTCGGGGTTCTCCCCGTGCCACGGTTCCGGCCCCTCGGAGCAGAGGAGTCTGCCGCCCTCGCCGAGCACGCGAGCGAACTCGTCGACGGCGGTCTGGTGTTCCCCCTCCGGAACGTGGATCAGCGAGTGGTAGGCCGTCACCGCGTCGAAGGCGCCGTCGCGGAACGGAAGCGCGACCACGTCACCTTGCGCGAGCGACGCCGCGGGAGCGTTCTCGTCGGCCAGCGTCAGCTGCGTGCGGGAGAGGTCGACGCCGACGGCGGTCGCGGCCTCGCTCAGCGCTCGGAGGACGGGCGTCCCCTGCCCGCAGCCGGCGTCGAGGACGCGCGCGTCCGGCGGCAGCGACGCCTGGAACCGATCGAGGACGGCTCGGCCGCGGCCGTCCTCGACGCGGTCGGCCGCGTACGTCGATGCGAGGTCGTCGTACCCGCGGCGGACGACGTCTCTGTCCACCATGTTCGGAGACACTCGCGGCGGTCGGTTGAACGCTTCGGTGGGCTGGGGCTCGCAGTCCGACCGTCTCTGGTGTTCGGTGCCGTTCGAGAGCGGGTCACAGCGGCGTGTCGGCCGCCACGGCCACCTGCCTGCCGACGCTGGCGACGAGGTAGGCGACGGCGGCGACGAAGAGGGCGACCCCGACGGCGTCGGAGACCCCGGGGAGCGCGGACTCGACGAACGCGGGGAGCGTCGTCGCACCGGACAGCGGGACGAGGATCAGAGCGACGCCTCGGCGGAGGGAGCGGGTCGTCTCTGTCATGGTAGCGGTGAGCGCAACGCGGAGGATAATGTGCGTGACGGTCGGGGTCCGGCGCGGTTCGTCGCGGTCGCCCCCGCTTCAGACGTAGCCTTCCTCGACGAGCAGTTCGCCGTTGAGCAGCGAGGCGCCGGCCGCGCCGCGGATCGTGTTGTGCGCGAGGCAGTTGTACTTCGCGCCGGCGTCGGTCGTCTGGACGCCGCCGGCGACGATTCCCATCCCGTCCGCGTACGTGCGGTCGAGGCGGGGCTGCGGGCGCTCGGGCTCGTCGTCGCCGAACACTTTGATCAGCTGGTCGGGCGAGCTGGGGAGGTCGCCGACGCCCTCGAACGAGCGCATCGCCTCGCGGAGGTCCGCCGGCGAGGGGTCCTCGGCGAACTCGGCGAAGACGTTCTCAAGGTGGCCGTCGAGCGTGGGGATTCGGTTACAGGAGGCGGCCACGTCGGCGTCGTGGAGGGCGACTTCCGCGCCGTCGAAGTCGCCGAGCAGCTTGCGCGACTCCGTCTCCATCTTGTCCTCCTCGCCGCCGATGTGCGGGATTGCGTTGTCGAGGATCTCCATCGAGGTGACGCCGGAGTAGCCGGCCCCCGAGACCGCCTGGAGCGTCGAGACGCGGACGCTCTCCAAGCCGAACTCGTCGACCGCGGCCAGGGTGGGGACCATCGTGATCGTCGAGCAGTTGGGGTTCTTCACGAGCGCCCCGTCCCAGCCCCGCTCGTCGCGCTGGACCTCGATGAGGCCGAGGTGGTCCGGGTTGATCTCTGGGATCGTGAGCGGCACGTCCGCGGCCATGCGGTCGTTCGAGGAGTTCGAGGAGACGACGTAGCCCTCCTCGAGGAAGGCGGGTTCGACCTCGGCCGCGACCCCGGATGGGAGCGACGAGAAGAGGAGGTCGACGTCGTCGCCGGCGACGCCGGCGGGGGTCGTCTCGGCGACCTCCATCCCGGCGACGTCGTCGGGGATGGGCGTGTCGACGCGCCACTTGGCGGCCTCGCGGTAGCTCTTCCCCGCGCTCTCCGCGCTCGCGGTGACCGCGGCGAGCTCGAAGGTCGGGTGGTCGTCGAGCAACTGGATGAACCGCTGGCCGACCGCGCCGGTCGCGCCGAGGATGCCGACTCGTACAGACATTGCGCGTGGGTCCGTGGCAGGGACGTAAGTGCGTTCGGATAGGCGTCGATACCGCCGGTCGCGGCGCGTCGCCGCCCGAATCGATCCGGGTGCGAAGACCGCGCGGGGCCGCTCGCGGAGCAGGAGCGTTAAGCCGTTCGGGGCGGTACGTCCCGCCGCGCGCCATCAGTCCCCGCCCGAGTACTCCCCGATGGGAGCGATGACAGCGCGGAGAACCCAGGCGCGTTACACCGGTCGCTGACGCGACCCGCCCGTCGCCGCGCAGGCGACCGCCCGCCACGAGGGTTTCCCGGTCGACGCGGCACGCCGCCGGAGATGAGACCGGTCGTTAGTGTTGCGGGCGACACTGAACTCCCGAACAGCGACGGCGCCTTTCACTCCGAGTCCCGGAGGACCAGCGGTCCGATGGCGAGCGTGCGCTTCGCGAGGGTGAGGACCCGAAGCACGTACGCGACGAACAGCGAGAACGGGAGCAGGGTGACCGCGAACGCGCCCCCGACGGCGAGCGTCACGTGCGCGACCCCGAGCGTGCTCCCCGAGAACGTGCCGGCGTCGACGACCGTCACCATCGCCCCCGCGACGACCAGCGCCGGGACCGCGGCGTAGAGGATGAGCCGCGAGAGGTCGATCAGCGCCCACTGGAAGTACAGCGTCTTCACGTGCTCGCGGGCGGGACCGAACAGCGACAGCGCCTCCCGGAGCCCGTCGAGTCGGTCGCGCTCCTCGTCGGTGAGGGCGTCGCCGTGCTCGTCGGCGAGGCGCTCGATCCGGCCGAGCTTCCGGCCGTAGTCGAAGTCGAGGGCGGCGAACACCACGTCGAAGGAGCCGAACTCGGCCCCGTCGAGTCGGCCGCGCACGGCGTCAGCGTTGCCGACGACCCCCGCGGCGAACTCGTCGATGTCCGCCGCGACGCCCGTCTCATCGGGGTCGCTCTCGTTGCCGTCGCTCCCGTCGGCGTCGCTCTCGTCGGCGCGTTCGCGGACCGACTCCCGGAGGGCGCGAGCGCGTCCCGTCGCGGCCGCGAGGAGCGCGTCGAGGAAGGCGGCCGGATCGGTCGGGGCGGGCTCACCGGTGAGCGCCGAGACGGAGTCGCGGACCGCGAGCGTGTCGTCCATCCGCTCCTGCTGGTCCCCGAGCGGGCCGTTCTCCTGCGTGAGCACGAGCTGGCCGATCGTGACGACGAGCGTCGCGCCGGTGACGATCGCCGTGATCATCGAGGCGAACAGCGTCTCGATCGGGTCGCTCGATCCGACCTTCTCGGCGAGCGACGGCGAGAAGACGGTCGCCGCGGCGACGAACGCGACGAAGACGGCGAGCGTCAGGACGCCCGCGACGACGAGGCGGTTCGCGCGCAACAGCAGCCAGAGCTTCGCGCGGTTCTCGCCGGCGCGCTCGCGCATCGTGTCCGCGGTGTCCGCGCCCTCGCGGCCCTCGGGTCCGTCAGGGCTCGCCTCGGATCCCGCGGCTCCGCTCATCGCGCTTCGGTGGTCGGCGCGCGGTCGTCGTCGAGACCGGCCGCGTCAACCCCTCGGTTCGCGGCCGCACCGACACCTGCGCTCGCTCGACGCGCACCGAGGCGCTCCGCCGCGGGCTCCGGGTACATGCTGCCGGACACGACAGGGCGCGGTGGAATAAATGTATGCGGCGGGCGCGGGCTGGGCGTCCGCGGACGCTCTCGAACCGTCGGCGGTCCGGCTCGGTTCGGTCCGAGTCGACAGTGAATTCGGGGCGCAAACCACAACCCGCCAGTCGCCGAAGGAGCGGTATGTCGACAGCCGCCGGCCTCGACGTCACGCTGGTCCGCAACGCCACGCTCCTCGCGACCGTCGGCGGGACGACGTTCCTCGTCGACCCGCTGTTCGCCGAGCAGGGCGCGCTGCCGCCGATCGATAACACTCCGAACGACCGGGACAACCCGCTCGTCCCCATGCCCGACGTCGACCTGTCGCACGACGCGGTGGTCGTCACCCACCGGCACCCGGACCACTTCGACGACGCGGCGAGAGAGCGACTCGACGCGGACGTGCCGCTGTACTGTCAGCCCGCGGAGGCGGACGCATTCGCGGAGGACGGGTTTACCAACGTGCGACCCGTCGCGGACGAGGCGTCGTTCGAGGGCGTCACGCTCCACCGGACGCCCGGCCGTCACGGGCACGGGGGACTGGCCGAGCAGATGGGACCGGTCTCCGGGTTCGTCTTCGAGGGCGAGGAGACGCTGTACCTCGCCGGCGACACGGTCTGGTACGAGCCGGTCGCGGAGACGCTCGCGCGGTTCGCCCCCGACGCGGTCGTCCTCAACGGGGGCGCGGCGCGGTTCAACCAGGGCGAGCCGATCACGATGGGAGTGAACGACGTCGCGGCCGTGCGCGAGGCCACCGACGCCGCCGTCGCCGTGGTCCACATGGAGGCGATCAACCACTGTCTGCTCTCGCGCGAGGAGCTGCGGGCGGCGACCGAGGACGTGCTCGTGCCGGAGGACGGCGAACGGATCGGGTTCTAGTCGCGACGCTGTTTTTCCGAGAAACCGCGCCGATTTACGTGTCACCACGGAACGAGGTCGTATGTCGCGCGCTTCGGACCTCGATCGGCTCTACGAGCTCTTCGACCGTCTCGAAGCGAAGGTCGGTGGCAAGCGACGGCTCGAGGACTGTACCGGACACGTGGATTGGCCCGAGCGGGGCGTTTACTTCGTTTTCGCGAACGGCGAGACGCGGGACGGGACCGACCAACTTCGGCTCACGCGTGTCGGTACGCACGCCGTCTCGACTGG
>NZ_CAKZRO010000073.1 GCF_937146585.1 uncultured Halorubrum sp.
CGTCGGTCCCGGCGGCGCGGTACGCCCGCTCGCGGTTGGCCTCGGCGCGGGCGCGCTGCCTGGCGCGCTCGCGCTCCGTCGGCCCCGCCCGCTCCGCGGACCGCCGGGCCTGTTCGTCGAGGCGTCCGCTGGCGTGGTACCAGAGGAAGTACGAGACGGCGGCGAACGGCAGCGCGAGCGCCAGCGCGATCGGGTGGAGGACGATCCCCGCGATCACGAGCAGCGCCGTCATGCCGACGAACGCCCCGGCGAGCACCACGACGACCGTTCGGTTCGTCACGGCCCCACTCGGGGGCGGAGGACCGTAAGCGTCCCGCTGGTGAGCCGCCCGGCGAGCCGCGGCGGTCGCGTCCGAGCGCGACGCCCGCGCCGCGGGTCGCCTCCCTCGCCTCCGCACCGTTTATCACCGCGGCCGCCCGGGTACGGCGTATGGAACCGGCGGACAGGGAGACGGTGACGGGGTTACCGCCCGGGATCGCCGCCGCCCGCGAGGAGCTCACGCCGATGCTCTCGCAGTACGCCGACCTCTGTGCCGCCCACGAGGACGCCCTGGTGCTGTTTCAGGTGGGCGACTTCTACGAGGCGTTCTGCGAGGCAGCCGAGACGGTGGCGCGCGTCTGCGAGGTGACGCTGACGGAGCGGTCCGACTCGACGGGCGACTACCCGATGGCGGGGATACCCATCGACAACGCGGCCCCCTACCTCGAGTCGCTGCTCGACGCGGGGTACCGCGTCGCGCTCGGCGACCAGGTCGAGGACGCCGAGCAGGCGTCGGGGCTCGTCGACCGCGCCGTCACCGAGGTGATCACGCCCGGCACCGTCGTCGAGGACGACCTCCTCGAGTCGGGGACGACGAACTACGTGGCGGCCGTGGCGGCGGACGGTGACGACGACGCCGGGACGACTGTCGGCCTCGCCGCGGTCGACGTCTCCACCGGCGAGTGCCTCGTCACGGCGGGCGACGCCGACACGGTCGCGGGCGAGCTCGACCGGATCGCCCCGGCCGAACTGATCGCCGGCCCGGACGCCCCCGCGTTCGAGCCGAGCGACGCGGAGCGCGGGTGGACGACCCACGACTACGACGCGGGCGCGTTCGACCGCCGGACGGCGACCGAGCGGCTGGAGCCGTACCTCCCGGCGCCCGACCACCGCTTCGACGCCGACGCGGAGCTACGGGCGGCCGGCGCGGTGCTCGCGTACGCCGAGTACACGCAGGGCGACGACGGCCCGCTCTCGTACGTGACCCGGGTCCGGCGGTACGACCCCCGCGACCGGCTCCGGCTCGACGCGGCGGCCCAGCGCAGCCTGGAGCTGTTCGAGAACCGCGGGCTGGGCGCGAGCGACACGCTGTTCGACGTCCTCGACGAGACGAGCTGCGCGCTCGGGCGCCGGTGTCTCGAGCGCTGGCTCCGCCGCCCGCTCGTCGACGCCGACGCGATCCGGAGCCGCCACGACGCGGTCGGGGAGCTCGCGGACCGGAGCCTCGCCCGCGAGGGGATCGCCGACGCGCTCGCGACAGCATACGACCTCGAGCGGCTGGTGAGCCGCGTCTCCCGGGGTCGGGCCGACGCCCGCGACCTGCGGTCGCTCCACCGGACGCTCGCGGTCGTCCCCGGGCTGAAGGCGACGCTCGCGGGCGCCGAGGGCGAACGGGCCGCCGCGGAGGACGGCGCCGACCTCCCCCGCACCGACCACCTCCGCGACCTCCGCGACCGACTCGACGAGCTGACCGAGGTCCGCGAGCTGATCGACGACGCGATCGCGACCGACCCGCCGCAGGAGATCACCGAGGGCGGGGTGATCCGCGAGGGGTTCGACGGCGACCTCGACGCCCTGCGCGCCACCGAGCGCGAGGGCCGCGAGTGGGTCGCCGACCTCGAGGCGAGCGAGCGCGAGCGCACCGGGATCGACTCGCTGTCCGTCGGCCACAACCAGGTCCACGGCTACTACATCGAGGTGACGGACGCGAACCTCGACCGCGTCCCGGACGACTACCGGCGTCGGCAGACGCTGAAGAACAGCGAGCGCTACGTCACGCCGGAGCTGAAGGAGCGCGAGGAGGAGATAGTCGGGGCCGCCGAGCGGGCGGACGCGCTGGAGTACGAGCTGTTCGTCGACGTCCGCGGGCGCGTCGCGGCCGAGACCGAGCGGATCCAGGCGCTCGCCGACGCGCTCGCCGAACTCGACGCGCTGGCGGCGCTCGCCGCGGTCGCGGTCGAGCGCGACTACGTCCGCCCCGACCTGCGCGACGACTCGGACGCGGGCGTCGAGATCGAGGGCGGGAGACACCCGGTCGTCGAGCGGACCGAGGAGGCGTTCGTCCCGAACGACGCGGACCTCCCGCGCGGCTCCGTCGCCGTGATCACCGGCCCGAACATGAGCGGGAAGTCGACGTACATGCGGTCGGTCGCGCTCGCCGTCGTGCTCGCGCAGACGGGGTCGTTCGTCCCCGCGCAGGCCGCCGCGCTCCCCGTCTTCGACCGGGTGTTCACCCGCGTCGGGGCCTCCGACGACATCGCGGGCGGGCAGTCGACGTTCATGCGCGAGATGAGCGAGCTGACGGAGATCCTCCACGACGCCGACGCCGACTCCCTCGTCTTACTCGACGAGGTGGGACGGGGGACGGCCACCACGGACGGCCGCGCCATCGCCCGCGCCGCGGCCGAGTTCCTCCACGACGAGCTCGGCGCGACCGCCCTCTTCGCGACGCACTACCACGGGCTCACGGACCTCGCCGAGGAGCGCGAACGAGTCTTCAACCTCCACTTCACCGCCACTCGCGAGGACGGCGACGTGACGTTCCTCCACCGGGTCGTCCCCGGCGCCTCCTCGTCGTCCTACGGCGTCGAGGTCGCTGAGCTCGCCGGCGTCCCCGGTCCGGTGGTCGGCCGCGCCCGCGACCTCGTCGCCGCGGAGGAGGCGGACCGGGCGCGCGCGGCGAGCGGAGACGGGCGCGGGGACGCGGTCGACGCCACGGGGTCTTCCGGCGAGAGCGGACCGTCCGCCGACGCCGGCGACCGCGACAGCAACTCCGAGGATCGCGACGGCGACGCGTCGCTGCGCGAGTTTCTCGCCGAGGAGGCGCCGGAGGACGGGGCCGCGTTCGACTCAGAGCGGGACTCCCCCGCGGCCGAGCGCTCGCCGGAGAGCGACCGCGCGTCCCCGGCATCGGACGCGGACCCGGGAGCACCGGCCGGCGCGTCTCCCGACCTCGCCGCCGCGCTCCGCGACCTCGACCTCGCACGGATGACGCCGATAGAGGCGCTGAACGCGCTCCACGACCTCCAGTCCCGGCTCGACGATGACGGGTGAGCGAGACCGCGGTCGCGGCGCGTCCGGAGCCGACGGTCCGACCGACGACGCTGAGCGCGTGCGACGGCTCGACCGGGCGACGGTCGACCGGATCGCGGCCGGCGAGGTGGTGACGCGGCCAGCCCGCGTCGTCGGCGAACTCGTCGACAACGCCCTCGACGCCGGCGCTTCGCGCGTCGATATCGCCGTCGACGGCGACGGAACCGACCGGATCCGCGTCGCCGACGACGGCCGCGGAATGGGGCGCGCGGACGCGACCCGCGCCGTCGAGCGCCACGCGACGAGCAAGCTCGCGCCCGACGGCGACCCGGTCGGGGTCGCGTCGCTGGGGTTCCGCGGCGAGGCGCTCGCGGCGGTCGCCGAGGCCGCCCGCCTCGAACTCGTGACGAGCCCGGGCGACGGCGTCGGCACCCGGGTCGTCGTCGACGGCGAGAGCGCGGGCGCCGCCGGAACGCCGGCCTCGGATTCGAACGTCGACGTCGAGCCCGCGGGGCGGGCCCGCGGGACGACGGTGGTCGTCGAGGACCTGTTCAAGACCCGCCCGGCGCGCCGGGAGTCGCTCGCGGGCGCGCACGCCGAGTTCGCGCGGATCTCCTCGCTCGTCGCCGACTACGCGCTGGCGAACCCGTCCGTGGCGTTCACCCTCGACCACGACGGCTCGACGACGCTGTCGACGCCCGGGACCGACCGCACGGACGCGCTGCTCGGCGTGTACGACCGCGACACCGCGAGCCGGTCGACGACCGTCGCCGCCGGTGTCGACCTGCCGCCCGAGGCCGACCCCGACGTGAACGCCGTCGGCGTCGATGTCGCCGGCGCGCTGGCGTACCCCTCGGTCACCCGAGCGACCCGCGACCACGTCCGCGTCTCGGTGAACGGCCGGCCGGTCCGGAACGACCGGCTCGCCGCGGCGGTCCGCGACGGCTACAGACGCCTGCTCCCCGACGGCCGCGAGCCGGTGGCCGCGGTCGACGTGTCGCTACCCCCCGACCGGGTCGACCCGAACGTCCATCCGGCGAAGCGGGAGGTGGGCCTCCGCGACGCCGACGCGGTCGCCGACGCGGTGGCGTCGGTCGTCGAGGACGCGCTCACGGGCGCGGACCTCCGGCGGTCCGCGGACGTCGCCACCGACCTCGACGCCGCGCTCACCCCGGTCGGCGCGGACGACGGCTCGCGGGCGGGCGCGTTCTCGAGCGCCGAGCCGATCGGGGTGTTCCGCGACCTGTACGTCCTCGTCGAGGCCGGCGACGAGCTGCTCGTGATCGACGGCCACGCGGCCCACGAGCGGGTCAACTACGAGCGGCTGGCCCGCGCGTTCGACGGCGAGCCGGTGCCGACCGCGGCGCTCGACCCGCCCGCGGCGGTCTCGCTGTCGACCGACGAGGCGGCGGCCGCGAGGGCGCACGCGGACGACCTCGCCGCGCTCGGCTTCGAGACCGAGGCGTTCGGCGGCGGGACGCGCCGCCTGCGCACCGTCCCCGCGCCGTTCGGTCGCGCGGCGGACGCCGACGCCTTCCGCGACGCGCTCGCGACCGTCTCGGGGGCCGACGCCGGCGCGGCGCGAGACGCGCGCGACGCCCTGCTCGCGGACCTCGCCTGTCACCCGTCGCTGAAGCGCGGCGAGTTCGACGACCTCGCGGCCGGCGACCTGCGCGACCTGCTCGACCGCCTGGGCGAGTGCGACCGTCCGTACGCCTGTCCGCACGGCCGACCGACGGTCCTCTCCGTCGACGAGGGGACGTTCGCGGCCGGGTTCGGTCGAGACCGGTGAGCCGCCGTCCGCGGGGCGCTCGAGACGGTCGACGGGGTCTCCGACCGGTATCTATTACCGTGATGGGCC
>NZ_CAKZRO010000074.1 GCF_937146585.1 uncultured Halorubrum sp.
ACGGCTCACATCAGATCACCGCTTACGCCGGAGCGCAGGGGGCGTGATCCTCATCCTTCGCGGACCTGAACGTACCGGGCGACGGGTCATAAACCCATCGAAACGGTACTGGTCCAGCGAAACCGGGCCGAGTTGAACGGCCCGAGTCCGCGTTGCGTTCTTCGCATTTCTTCGAATGCCCGGGTTGTACTTAACCCCGTCGAACTACCGACGCCACGTCATGCGATTTCATGCCGGGAGGAGCGGCGTAACTGACCGGATCGAGGCCGAGCACGGAGCGCGCCGTCCGAGACGGCCTCTCCGCGGCAACGTAGCGATCGACTCCGTAGCGGCGGGGCTACGCGGTGCGGAAAACGAGAGATCGGAACCGGAACGCCCGGGGATTACTCCTCCTCGAGGTACTCGATGCCCTGCTTCGAAACGTTGGCCTTCGTGATGTCGTCGAGGTCGTTGAGCCAGAAGTCCTCGTCGGCCTCGTCGACTTCCGGAGCGCTGTCCTTCCACGCCCATCCCTCGTACTCGTGGACTTTCCGCGTCCCCTTCTCACGGAGCCGGAGAGTCGTTCGGTCCGCGTCCTCCTCGGAGGGCGCTGGCTCGAGCGTCCGGGCCGCTTTGAGTGCCGCCTGCCGCGGCATGTTCCCCGAGAACTCGCTCGGTTCCGATCCGTCCTCCTCCCGAAGGGCAAAGTTTCGCTTACCGTCTTCACGTACCATGGTTTTGCCTCCGTGTGAAACCAGCACACAGTGTGTAATAAATATATCGGGGAAATGAAAGCTGTGCGGCACAATCTTTATATACGATCCCGGCTGCTGGTAGCGATTCTGCGGAGCGACGACGGGCGGTCGCCGCTGTCGGAGCGAAGTTGTCGACCCGTCGCTCCCGCGCGAGCGCGCTTTCGAGAGTCGGGAGCGGTTCGAACTCCGCCCGCTGTCGAGGAGTCGGGAGGCGGCTCCCGACGCGAGTCACGCTGGCTTGGTAACGGAGGCCGACGTGCGTGAGAGGCGGAGACCGGCGCGGAGTGCGGGTAAACAACACTTATGTGTCTGCTATGGCCAAGTGCGACAAGTACACCCGCGATGGTCCGCAAAAAGAAGCTCAGCCCCAGTGGCGCCAAGGACGACGAGGGGGAGTACCACAACGTCCACGTGAACCTCCACGAGGACGAACTCGCCGTCGCCGGCATGGAGATCGGCGACGAGGTGTTCGTCCGGGTCCGAGACGGGAAGATAATCATCCAGAAGGCGGACGCCAACCCGGAGCAACTCGAGCACGACTTCTGACGCGAGCGGGTGAGCGGAGTTACCGCGACGCCGAGCGACGGCGACGCGGACCGCGGTCGGCGGATTGATTGTCGCTCGCGACGACACGTAGACGATGGGCGCGTACGACCTGTTGAAGCCAGCACTGTTCCGGCTGCCGCCGGAGACGGCGCACGGACTGATCCACCGACTGCTGGGCGGAGTCCAGGGAACGCCGGTCGGCGACGCACTCGCCGGTCGGTACGTCGTCGACGACGACCGACTTGAGGTCGACGCGTTCGGGGCGGCGTTCCCGAACCCCGTGGGCGTCGCCGCCGGATTCGACAAGAACGCGCACGTGCCGCGAGCGCTGGCGTCGCTCGGGTTCGGGCACGTCGAGGTCGGCGGCGTCACCGCGGAGCGACAGCCCGGGAACCCGCGGCCGCGGCTGTTTCGCTTGCCCGAGGACGAGGCCCTCGTCAATCGGATGGGGTTCAACAACGAGGGTGCGGACAGGGTGGGCGAGCGGCTCGACCGCGACCCCCTCCCGGACGTGCCGGTCGGGATCAACATCGGGAAGTCGAAGTCGACGCCGCTCGAGGAGGCGCCCGACGACTACCTCTACACGTACGAGCGCGTCGCGAACGCGGGCGACTACTTCGTCGTCAACGTCTCCAGTCCCAACACGCCTGGCCTCCGCGAGCTCCAGAACCGCGAGGCGCTGGAACGTATCCTCGGGACGCTGGACGACGCGGGGGCCGACCCCCTCCTCGTGAAGCTCTCCCCGGACCTCCCGGAGCCGGCGGTCGAGGACGCGCTCGGCGTCGTCGACGACCTCGACCTCGACGGCGTCATCGCGACGAACACGACGACGTCGCGCCCGGACTCGTTGGGGAGCCACAACCGGGCGGAGCGCGGCGGGCTCTCGGGGAAGCCCGTCGAGTCGCTCGCGACGGAGCGGATACGGTTCGTCGCGGAGCGGACGGACGTGCCCGTGATCGGCGTGGGCGGGATCTCAGACGCCGCGGGGGCGTACGAGAAGATACGCGCGGGGGCCTCGCTGGTACAGCTGTACACGGGGCTGGTCTACGAGGGGCCGAGCCTCGCGCGCGACATCAACGAGGGGCTCCTCGAACTGCTCGAACGGGACGGGTTCGGCTCGGTCGCGGCGGCCGTCGGCGCGGACCTGTGAGCGGGTCGAGAAAGAGGGAAACGAAGGCGGGTTACGCGTCGTTGCGCACGATGACGACGACGTCGTCGGCCTGAAGCAGCTCGCCCTCGCCCCGGTACTGCCGCTCCTCTTCGACCGCGAACTCCTCGTCGACGAGCGTGACGCCCGCGACGTGGAGCTCGTCGTCGGCGAGCTCGTAGTCCTCCTGCGCCAAGCCGGCCTCGATGTCGCCGACCTGGTCGCCGTACTTCGGACCGACGGTGGCGTAGTCGAGGTCGATCCCGGTGATCACCGTCTCGACGGGCGCGTCGCCGTCGGGGTGGACCGCGAGGTCGTCGACGTGCATCACGCCGGTGATGTCGTCCTCGAAGCCGCGCACGTCGGCGTACACCTCCACCGCGTCGAGCGCGGCGGTGAGCGGGAGCTGGTTCTCGCTTTTGTACTTGCGGAGCGCGCCAACGACGGCGGTGGCGGCGGTCCCGGCGTCGCGGTCGGCCTCGACCCCGAGCGGCTCGGGCCAGTCGGCGAGGTGGATCGAGTCGCTCGCGCCGTCCGCGAGGGCGGCCTTGTCAGCCGCGTCGGCGTACATGTCGTGCCACAGCTCCTCGGTGACGTGCGCGAGCAGCGGCGCGAACAGCTTCAGGAACCGGCGGTGCGCGGTCCGGAGCGTGTACGCGGCCGCGTCGTCCTCGCGCTGTTTCGCGATCTCGAGGTAGTCGTCACAGAACGTGTTCCAGAAGAAGCTCCGGAGCTCGTCGCGCGCCTTCGAGAACGCGCGGTCGTCGAGGAGGTCGGTGAGCCGCTCGACCTCGGCGTCGAGCTCGGCGAGGAGCCAGCGGTCGAGCTCGCGGAGGCCGCCCTCGGGCTCGGCCGGGAACGGCTCGGGCGCGAGCGACTCGACGAGCTTCGAGGCGTTCCACAGCTTCCGGATCAGCTTCTCGCCCGCGCGGAGATCCTTCTCCTTGAACGGGAAGTCGTCGCCGACGGCGGTGCCGGCCGCCCAGTAGCGCGTGGCGTCGACGGGGAACTCCTCGAGGACCGCCTCGGGCTCGACGACGTTGCCGACGGACTTCGACATCTTCTCGCGGTTCTCGTCGAGGACGTGCCCGTTGATCATCGTCTCCTCGAACGGGACCTCGCCGGTGTGCTCGTAGCACTTGACGAGGGTGTGGAACAGCCAGAAGCTGATGATGTCGTGGCCCTGCGGTCGGAGGTCGAACTGATACAGCTCCGGGCGCTCCATCGTGAACTCACCGGCCTCGTCGTCCCAGTCCCAGCCGGCGTTGATCAGGGGCGTGAGACTGGAGGTGGCCCACGTGTCGAGCACGTCGTCCTCGGGCTCGAAGGCGTCGTGACCGCACTCCGGACAGGCGTCGACCGGCGGGTCGTCGGAGAGCGGGTCGACCGGCAGGTCGGCCTTGTCGGCGACGACGACCTCGCCGCAGTCATCGCAGTACCACACCGGGAACGGGATGCCGGAGGAGCGCTGGCGGGAGATGAGCCAGTCCCACTGGAGCCCCTCGACCCAGTGTTCGTACCGGGTGAACATCTTCTCGGGGGACCAGTCCATCTCGCGGCCGACCGCGAGGTACTCGTCCGTCTTGTCGAGCATCTCGATGTACCACTGCTCGGTGACGAGGAACTCGACGCTCGTCCCGCAGCGCTCGTGGACGTTGACCGTGTGGGTGATGTCGCGGCGGTCGAGCAGCGCACCCGCCTCGTCGAGGTCCTCGACGATGGCCTCGCCGGCCTCGTCGGCGTGGAGCCCCTCGTACGCCTCGGCGACGCCGGTCATGTGGCCGGACTCGTCGATGGCGACCCGGAGGTCCAGGTCGTGGACCTGGTACCACTCGATGTCGTTCTGGTCGCCGAACGTACAGCACATCACGATGCCGGAGCCGGTCTCCATGTCGACGCGCTCGTCGGCGATGATCGGCACCTCGTGGCCGAACAGCGGCACCTCGGCGGACTCGCCGACGAGGGCCTGATTCTCCTCGTCGTCCGGGTGGACGAAGACGGCGACGCACGCGGGGAGGAGCTCGGGCCGCGTCGTCGAGATGACGAACTCGGCCGGGAGGTCGTCGTCCGCGTCGCCCCCGACCACGGGGAAGGCGATGTCGTTGAAGTGGCTCCCCTGTTCGTCGTCCTCGGTCTCGACCTGCGAGATGGCGGTCTCGCACTCGGGACACCAGATCGCGGGGGCCTTCTCGCGGTACTCCCGACCCTGCTCGTACAGGTCGAGGAACGAGAGCTGCGAGACGCGCTGGACGCGGGGTTCGATCGTCTGGTAGGTGTGGTTCCAGTCGACCGACACGCCGAGCGACTGGACGTTCTCGGTGAATTGCTCCTCGTAGTCGGCACAGACCTCTCGGCACTTCGCCTGGAACTCGCGCCGCTCGAAGTCCTGGTGGCGGATGTCGAGCTCGTCCTCGGTGAGCCGCTCGGAGGCGATGCCGTTGTCGTCGTAGCCGAACGGGAAGAACGTCTCGCCGCCGTTCATCCGCTCGAAGCGCGCGACGAAGTCCTGGAGGGTGAACCCGTACAGGTGGCCCATGTGGAGGCTCCCCGATACCGTCGGCGGGGGCGTGTCGATGGAGAAGACGGTGTTCGGGTCGACCGGGTCGTCGTCGGAATAGGCGTACGTCTCCTCGTCGACCCATCGCCGCTGCCAGCGCGGCTCGACGGCGTCGGGGTCGTACTCACCACTGGGCATTTCGGTCACACGTTCCGCCGGTTCCCCCTTAACGG
>NZ_CAKZRO010000075.1 GCF_937146585.1 uncultured Halorubrum sp.
GGGGTCGATCTTCATCGCCGGCGCGGCGATCGAGTTCCTCGAGGACATCGACCTCATCAACAACGCGGCCCAGACCGCAGAGCTCGCCCGGTCGGTCGACTCGACCGACGGGGTCTACATGGTGCCGGCGTTCACCGGGCTCGGTGCGCCGCACTGGGACGGTCGCGCCCGCGGGACCATCGTCGGGATGACCCGCGGAACGACCAAGGAGCACATCGTCCGCGCGACGCTCGAGAGCATCGCGTACCAGACCCGCGACCTCGCCGAGGCCATGGAGGCCGACTCCGGCGTCGAGATGACGAGCCTCCGCGTCGACGGCGGCGCGGTCAAGAACAACTTCCTCTGTCAGCTCCAGTCCGACATCATCCAGACGGACATCGTCCGTCCGGAGGTCGACGAGACCACCGCGCTGGGCTCGGCGTACGCCGCCGGCCTCGCCGTCGGCTACTGGGACTCCGTCGACGAACTCCGCGACAACTGGCAGATCGATCGCGAGTTCAGCCCCGAGAAGGACCAAGCGGAGGTAGACAAGCTCTACAGCCGCTGGGACGACGCGATCGATCGCTCGAAGAACTGGGCGCTGGACGGGGAGGACGAGTAAATGGGCGTCGAACTGCTCCCGGAGCTGACCGTCGCGGCCGACACCGTGCTACAGGTCGGGTACGAGCCCGGCGCACCGACGGACGTCATCCAGAGCCTGACCAACCCGACGATCCTCCTCGGCGCGCTCGCGGGCGGCGCGTTCGGGGCGGCGCTCGGCGCGCTGCCGGCGTTCATCTTCACCGGTTTCCTCGTGATCGGCGGGTCGCTCGGCGGCGGCGGGTTCGGCGTCGACGTCGGGTTCGGCCCGGTGTTCGGGCCGCACATCTCCTTCGCGGGAGGTGCCGCGGCCGCGGCGTACGCGGCGGATCGCGGATACATGGAGTCCGGGTTCGACTACCACAACGCGAAGGACATCGGCTTCGCGCTGGGGAGTAAGCCGGACATCCTCGCCGTGGGTGCCGTCTTCGGCGTCTTCGGCGTGCTCATCGAGCAGCTCTCCCGACAGCTCGCGATCCCGGTCGACCCGATTCCGGTGAGCATCGTCATCAGCGCCCTCGTCGTTCGGGCGATCTTCGGCTACAGCATCGTCGGGGCCGTGAGCGACAAGGCGAACGGCTACTTCGACATGGGGCCGTTCGAGCGCGAGGAGATGCGCGAGCCCGGCGAAGTGAAAGGCGACGGCGGCAAGGCCAGCGAGGACCGCCTCGCGGTCGAGCCGTGGCTGCCGAACATGTACAAGTGGTCGCACGTCGCGGCGATCGGCTTCTTCGCCGGTCTCGCCTCGGGCGTCATCACGTACAACATGATCAGCGGCGGGCACGGCCTCATCGCCGTGTTCGCCGGCTTCGGGATCAGTGCCGGGTCGCTGCTGTTCCTGAACCTGGGCGTCGACCGGATCCCGGTCACCCACCACATGACGCTGGCGGGCTCGACCGCCTTCCTCTCCGTGTGGCAGGGGGGGATCACGACGCTCACGGACCTCTCGGCGGGCGACCTGACCGCGCCGCTGGCGTTCGGCGCCGCGCCCGCGCTGCTGTTCGGCGCGCTGTTCGGCGTGTTCGCCGCGGTCGTCGGTGAGGCGTCTCAGCGCGTGTTCTACGCGCACTCCGACACGCACCTCGACCCGCCGGCGGCCGCCATCGTGGTCTGGTCGCTGACGCTCGGGCTGCTCGTCATCGCCGGACTGCTCAACTGGGCCGTGTGGATCCCCGGTACGGGGATCTAACGCGCCCCGGCTCTCGGCAGGGATCGTTTATCATGGCACATCGCGCATCCGCGGTCGATCGGAATCGCCCGGACAGCGACGGGTGTGTCGGTGACCGCGCACGAGCGCGACCGTCACTCGGGGAGCAGCGCCGAGAGGGCGACGAACGCCCCGACGGCGACCGCGACGGCGGCGGCCGCGGCCGTCGACGACGCGACGCCGAGGGAGCGGGCGACCAGCGCGAGGCCGCCGGCCGCCGTAAGCGCGACCCCGAGCGCCCCGTGGTGGAAGCTGCCGGCGGTCGGTTGCTCCGTCACGGACGCCGCGTCGCGGTCGACGAAGACGCGCGCGCCCCACCACACCGACCCGAACCGGACGCCGACGCCGACCGCGGCCGCGGCGATCGAGACGAACTCGATGTCGCCGACGGTGAGCATCCCGGCCCCGAAGGCGGCCGCCGTCGACAGGACGGCGACGACTTTGCTCCGGTTGTCGACGGTGTGCAGCGTCTTCACGGCCGGATCGTTCGACATACCCGTCGTAGTTCGGCCGACGGCCGTATAGGTTTCCATCGGGGCGAATCACCTCGCCTGCCCGAGGCGAGGGCGTCGTCGTCCGCCCGGGACGCCGGTCGCGGCCGCGAGGCGAACGCGGGGCGTTTAACTTCCCCGACCGGGATGACGCGGTATGTTGGATCGGATCGGACTGGACCGGGCGGATCGGCGCAACCTCATCGTCGTGATGGGGGTCGTCGCGGCCGTGACGGCGGTGGTGTCGGCGGGGACGATCGGCGTCCGACTCGCGGTCGGACTGATCGCCGGCCTCATCAGCGGGGCCGTGTTCGTGGTGTCGACGGTGGTCATCAACCGGTACAAGCCGGCCCACTGGTAGGCGACGCGTCGAGCGGGCGAACCCGCCTGACGACGGGGCCGTCGCCCCGTCCCGAGTCGGGGAGGTTTTGTCCGGCAGTCACGGAGGGCCGACCGTGAACATCGACGACCGGATCGAGCGACGGCTCGGCTACGACGCGGGGATGAGCGTCCTCGCCGACTTCGAGGCCGTGTCGCCGGTCACCCACGTCGACTCGCCGGTCGGCCGCGGTCCGGCCATCGAGCGGCTCCTCGACGTGTTCGAGCCCGCCTTCTCGGGGTCGCTGCCGCCGAGCGTCTACGTGTACGGGCCGAAGGGGAGCGGGAAGTCGGCGGTCGTCTCCGCGCTGGTCGACCGGCTCGCGAGCCACAGCGGCCCGCGGCGCGCCATCCAGACGACCACGCGCGCGGTGGAGCCGACCATCCCCGGCTTCGTCTACGTCGACGCCCGGCGCGCGTCGACCCGCTTCCGCCTGTACCACGCGATGTTGACCGCGATGAGCGACGATCCGATCCCCGACCACGGGATCGGGACCGAGGAGCTGGCCGAGTCGCTGCGCGACGCGATGCGCACCGGCCCGGAGCTCGTCGTCGCCGTCGACCACACCAACGAGACCGAGACGCCCGCGGCGGCGACGCTCGTCGACTGGCTGGCGGACGTCGGCGAGCGGCTCACGCCGGCGTTCCTCGGGCGCGACCCGCCGGACGCGATCGACTGGGAGCCGGAGGCCACCGTCGAGTTCGCGAAGTACCGCCGGCACGTGCTCGTCGAGCTGCTGACGAGCCGGTGTTCGACCGGGCTCGGCCGCGACGCGCTCACCCACGACCAGATCCGCGAGATCGTCGAGTGGGCCGCGGGCGACGCCCACGACGCGCTCGCCGCCGTGATGGGCGCGGCGGTCAACGCGGAGCGGGCGGGCGCGTCGACGGTCCGCGCGGGCGACGTCGACGCCGGCATCGACGGCGTGCCCCGGCCCTGCGTCGCGCTGGGCCGCGTGCTCGCGCTCCCGGAGAGCCGACAGCGGCTCCTCTACGAGCTCGCCGGCCTCTCGGAGGACGAGCGGTCGACCGTCGGGGTGGCGACGGAGACCATCGCGGCGCGGCCGGGGGTCGACCTCTCGGCGTCGACCGTGCGCCGCGCGCTCTACGAGCTGGCCGACGGCGGCCTGCTCGAACGCGTCACCGTCCACCAGAGCGACGGCAAGGGCCGGCCGCCGAGCCGGCTCGTGCCGCTCTTCCCGACGCTCGTGTTCCGCGAGCTGTTCGACCGCCGCGTCCGGACCGGATAGCTTCGCCGCGTCCGGCCCGGACGACCGCGTCGCGTTCGGCCCTGAGGGCCGCCGCGCGGGCGGTCTCCACCCCTTCTCGAACGGAAGACAGTTGACGCGGAGTCCCCGACTCGGCGTATGGTCCCGCCCCTCGCGCTCGACATCGACGGCACCCTGACGACGCCGACCGGCCGGATCGACCCGCGAGCCTTCGAACTGCTGCCCGCGTGGGACGCGCCGGTGGTGTTCGCCACCGGGAAGGCGTTCCCGTACCCGGTCGCGCTCGCGCACTTCCTCGGCCGCGAGGAGACGGTGATCGCCGAGAACGGCGGCGTCGCGTACGTCGACGGCGAGACGACGGTCGTCGGCGATCCGGACGCCGCGCGGGCCGTCGTCGAGGCGTTCCGCGAGCGCGGCGGCGCGATCGGCTGGGGCGACGGCGACACGGTGAACCGCTGGCGCGAGACGGAGGTCGCGGTCGCGCCCGACGCCGACGAGGCGCTCCTCCGCGAGGTCGCCGCGTCCGTCGAGGACGTGGAGGTCGTCGACACCGGCTACGCCTTCCACGTCAAGTCGACGGGCGTGAGCAAGGGGCGGGCGCTCGAACGCGTCGCCGACGCGCTCGACATCGACCCAGAGGCGTTCGTCGCGGTCGGCGACAGCGAGAACGACGCCTCGACGTTCCGCGTCGCCGGCGAGTCGTACGCGGTCGCCAACGCGGACGACGCGGCCCGGGCAGCGGCGGACGAGGTGTTGGCCGAGGGGTACATGGACGGGACCGCCGCGGTGCTCAGGAGATTGCGAGAGCGCGC
>NZ_CAKZRO010000076.1 GCF_937146585.1 uncultured Halorubrum sp.
TCGGGGCGTTCCGACGCCTCGTCCGTGCCTACCAAACCCCCTCGGAGCTGTCGGGGCAACAGCCCGGAGAGGAGCCTGCGGGCGATCCGGGCGGGGTCGAGGAAGTACTGCGGCAGGACGACCATCGCTGCCGCGACGACCAGCAGGCCGGCCCCAAGCGCGACCTCGCCGGCGACCAGCCGGATGACGGCGTAGTTCGCCAGCGGGAGCGCGAAGACGAGCGACGCCGCCAGCCCGATCATGTCCAGCAGTCCGAGGCGCATCGGCCGTCGGTTGATCCCCGGAGGGCAAAAGGGGCGCGGCCGCGACGAACGGCGGTCGGCGGGAGCGACCCCGGCCGGACCCAGAACCGATATCCGTCGCCCGCCCCCACGTTCGGGTATGTTCACCGGCATCGTCGAGGGGACCGGGACGGTCCGCGAGCGCACCGAGACCGACGACGGCCTCCGGCTGCGGATCGGCGTCGACGGGTTCGACGACCTCCACCACGGCCAGTCGATAAGCGTGAGCGGCGTCTGCCTGACCGTCGAGGAGTACGGCGTCGCGGCCGACGGCGGCGAGTGGTTCGCCGTGTTCCTGGCGAGCGAGACGGTCGCGAAGACGTACCTCGGCGAAGTCGAGACGGGCGACGCCGTCAACGTCGAGCGCGCGATGCCCGCCGACGGGCGCTTCGACGGCCACGTCGTCCAGGGCCACGTCGACACCGTCGCCGAGGTGACTGAGATCGAGCGCGTCGGCGAGGACTGGCGGTTCACGTTCGCGATCCCGGAGGGCCACGGCGACTACCTCGTCGACAAGGGATCGGTGACGCTCGACGGCATCTCGCTGACGGTCGCCGAGAAGCGTGAGGCCGAGTTCGACGTGGCGATCATTCCGACGACCTACGACCTGACGACGCTCTCGGAGAAGTCGGTGGGCGACCCGGTCCACCTGGAGGTCGACGTGATCGCGAAGTACGTCGAGAACATGCTGGACGGCTACGCGGCCGACCCGCGGGCGGCGGACGACTGAGCGCCGGGAGAGACGCTCTCGGGAGGAATCGACCGGTTCCCGACAGCAGAGCCGCGGTTCAGTCGTCCTGCGCGTCCTTCGCGCCCTTCACCGTCTCGCGGACGGCGTCGACGCCCTCGTCGTGGAGCAGGTCGCCGACGACCACCACGTCGCTGTGGGCGGCCATCTCGTTGGCCGACTCGTAGTCGTGGATGCCGCCGCCGTAGAAGAGCGCGGCGTCGTCCAAGGCGTCGTGGGCGGCCGCGACCTTCTCCGTGTCGCCGAACGTGCCCGAGTACTCGACGTAGACGATCTCTTGGCCGAACATGCGCTCCGCGACCTTCGCGTAGGCGCCCACGTCGTCGGCGGTGAGGTCGCAGTCCGCCTCCGTGAGCTGGGCGACCGACGCCTCGGGGTTCAACACGATGTACGCCTCGGTGTGTGTCCGGCTCCAGTCGAGGTCGTCGATCCGGACCCACTCCTTGTGCGCGCCGGTGATCCAGAAGGGGCCGCCGGCGTTGAACACGGTCGGGATCAGGTAGCCGTCGAGCGCCGGGGAGTCGATGACGACGCCCGGGTTCGACGGCTCCTGGTACAGCGGCACGTCGAACTCCGCGGCGGCGTCGACGACGCGGTTCATCTTCTCCGCGGTGACGTCGAGGGTCCCGCCGATCTCGATCGCGTCCGTCCCGGTCCGGCAGACGTCCTCGAAGGTCTCGCCCGGCTGGAGGTCTTTGTCGGGATCGACCTTCAGCACGTGGTCCCAGTCGTCCCACGGGTTGGTCATCGGGCGAGAGTCGGCAGGGCGAGAGTAAAAAGGTGCGGAACCTGCGCCGCCTCAGAGCAGGTCGTCGATCTCGTCGTTCTCGAACGCCGCCGCCGGGTCGGGCTTCTCCTCGCGCTCGTCGCGCACCGCCTGCCGCGCGCGCTCCAGGAACGCCTCGACGCGCTGCGAGCGCTCGACGCCGCCGAGCAGGACGAGCGCGGCGATCCGGCCGGAGTCGAGCGGGAAGTCACCGCCGCGGACCTGCATCGAGCCCGTCTCCTCCTGGAGCCACTTTCGCGCCTTCTCCGACCCCTTCCGGGAGATCCGGTCCGGGTCGCCCGCGACCGCGACGAGGGCGGCGTCGGCGTCGGTGGCGCTCGGCAGCGAGAGCCCGGTCATCACTGCGCTCCGGACCGCGCTCGTCACCGTGGTGACGTTCTCCTGCGGGTCGTCGGCCGCGGGCGCGGACGCGAACCCGACCGCGGCCATCCCGCCCGCCCGCAGCGTGTTGATCACCTCGCTCGTGTCGACGACGGACTCGGCGACGCCCTCGACGGCCTCGCCGGCGGCCAAGAGGAGGCCGATCCGCTTCGCCATCGAGGCGTTGATCGCCTCGTAGCCGCCCTCGACGGACTCGCCCGACGAGCGCCACGCGTCGTTGTCCAAGAGGATCGTCGCGTCCGCCTCGCGGACCAGCGTCTTGAGCGACCGGCCGGCGTTCACCTGGTACATCGTCCCCTCGTCGCGGCCGGGGAGGACGCCGATCGCGTACACCGGCACGTCGTACACCCGGTTCAGCTCGCGGACGAGGACCGGCGCGCCGCCGGAGCCCGTCCCGCCGCCGAGGCCGGCGACGACGAAGACGGCCTCGGCCTCCGCGGTGACCTTCGGGGCGAGCGCGTCCAACACCTCGACCGCGTCTTCGTCCATCACTTCGGCGCCGAGTTCGTTGTCGCCGCCGACGCCGTGCCCGTTGACCCGCGACTGCCCGACGAGGACCGTTTCGAGCGGGAGGGGGTCGAGGTCGGCCGCGGCGGTGTTGACGGCGAGCGCGTCGAGGACCGCGCCGTAGCCGGCGTCGGCGTCGAACTCCGCGAGGGCGGTCGTGAGCTTGCCGCCCGCCTGTCCGACGCCGAGGAGGACTGCTTTCATGCGACCACCTACCAGTGCCCCCGACAATACCCTTTCCCCGAGGTTTAAGAGTGAAACCGCGGGCAACGGGTCGCATGCCCGACCACGCGCACGGCGTCGAGCCGTCGAGGACCGGAACAGAGGCGACGGCGGGATCGAATGCGACGACAGGAGGGGAAGCGGCGACGGACGTAGGAGTAACGAGGGGGACGGCGGACGCAGAAGCAACGAGAGAGACGGCGGACGACGAGATAGAGGCCCGACTCCGCGCCGTCGAACGGGCGGTCACCGGCAGCGAGACGCGGCCCGCAGACGTGGCCGCCGGCGCGGAGGCGACGGCCGAGCGCGAGCGGCTCGAATCGCGGCTCGACGACCTCGAGGCGCGGGTCGCGGAGTTGGAGTCCGCGACGCAGGCGATCCGCGGCTACGCGGGGGCGATCAGGGCCGTCAACCGCGAGGTCGAGCGACGCGCCGACCTCGCGCTGGCGCGGGCGACGGAGGCCGGCCGCGACAGCGAAAGCGACGGTCCCGGGCCGGCTGCCAGCGAGGGGGGCGTCCCGTCGGAGAGCGCCCTCGACGCCGCCTTGCCGGACGACCGGCCGACGACCGGACCCCGCACCGGCGGCGACGGGAACGACGAAGACGGCGACGGCGGCGCGTGGGCGGCAGACGCGCTCGACCGCCTCCGGGAGTCGCTGTAATCGGCCCGTGATCCGCGTGGTGCTCACCGTCTTGGTCGCCGTCGCGCTGCTGGCGGCGTCGATGCCCGCGGTCGAGACCGCTCGGACCGCGACGACGACGGAGCGGATCGGCGTCGAGGCGGACCGGCTGGAGCGGGCGATCGGCGGCGTCGTCGCCGGATCGACCCCCGTGAGCGACCCGGCGATGGCCGCGCAGACGACCGTCCTCGTCCGCGTTCCGGCGGGGTTCGCCGCGGCGGACGTCGACCGGGTCGCGCTCGTCGAGCCGTCGGACCAGGCGGACGGCCTCGCGCTCGCGTATCGGATCGAGGGACGCTCTGAGCGGACGCTCCGCGTCGGCACGGGGCCGGCCGAGACGGCCGTCGACCTCGTCGGCGGGCCGATCGAGCTCCGGACCGGCGGACCGAGTCGGATTCGGATCCGGTACGTCGACGACGACGGACCGACGGTCCGGATCGGCCGAGTCGGGTGAGACGGAGGCGGCGCGGCGGAGCGGGGCGGGACTGGACGGGGCAGAGAGAGGCAGTGGCCGGACGTGGGGGGCCGACGAGCGGGCGATCGTTTATATACCGAACCGCGGCCACGGCCGGCATGGACCTCGGAATTACCGGGCGAATCGCCGGCGGTGACGGCGAGACGCCGCTCCGAACGCTCCCGTGGATCGGCGGCGAGTCAGACGGGTGTCGCTGCGGTCCGACGTTCCGCGAGCCCGTGGGAACCGGCGTCGAGGACCGGGTGGTGCTCGACGTCGACGCCGACGACTGCCCCGGGCGCGGCGACCTCGCCGCGAGCCCGGAGTGTCTCGCGACGGTCGTCGAGGCGCTCGCCGACCGGGACGCGGACGTGATCAGGACTCGCCACCGCGGACGCGAGCGCTCCTACGCCGACCGCGCGGCCGCCCTCCTCGTCGCGGCGGGACGCTTCCGCGAGCGGGTCGCGTTCCACGAGGAGCGGCTCGCCGACCGAGTCGTCCGCGATCCGCTCGGGGCGGCGGCGGAGGCGGCCGGCCGCGCCGGACCGGCGAACCGCATCGCGACCGAGACGGACCTGCTGGCTGCCGTCGAAGGGCTCGGAGGGGATCTACACGGCGGCGACCATGACCTGAGCCGCGTCCTGCGGGCCCACGTCGGTCCGACGGCGGCGACCGCGCGCGTGGCGACCGCGCCGCCGCCGGGCGCGACGCTGGTCGACCGCTGGACGGTGTCGACCGGCGCGACGGTCCGGCGCTACGAGGGCGACGGTCCGCTCGAGACGTACCACCTCACGCCGCCTACCGTCGACCTCGACGCCGACGCCGTGGCGACCCTCGCCGACGCTCGGGACCGACTGCTCGACGACCCGCAGGGGGGTGACAGGGCGCCCGGACGGGCGGTGCGAGCGGCGGCGGACGACGGCGACCCCGTCGCCGACGTGACGGCGATCCTTCGGCGGCACGCCCACGGCTACGGCGTGCTGGAACACGTCTTCGCCGACGACAGGGTGAGCGACGCGACGGTGACGGCGCCGGTCGCGGAGAACCCCCTGCGCGTGGTCCTCGACGGCGAGCGCTGCCGGACGAACGTACGCCTCCCGCCGGAGGGGGCCGCGACGCTGGCGTCGCGGCTCCGCCGGTCGAGCGGCCGAGCGTTCTCGCGGGCGACGCCGACGCTCGACGCGACGATCGAGTCGGAGACCGGTCGCGTCAGGGTCGCCGCGACCACGGCACCCGCCAGCGACGGACTCTCCTTCACGTTCCGGCGCGGGGACCCCGAGGCGTGGACGCTGCCGCGGCTGGTGTCGGTCGACACGCTCACTCCCGCGGCGGCCGGGCTGTTGTCGGTCGCCGTCGAGCGGGGCGTCGCGGGGCTGATCGCCGGCGGACGAGCGGCCGGGAAGACGACGGCCCTCGGCGCGCTGCTGTGGGAGATACCCGCCGGAACGCGGACGATCGCCGTCGAGGACACGCCCGAACTCCCGGTGGACGCGCTCGCCGACGCCGGGCGGGACGCCCAGCGCCTCCGGGTCGGCGACGGGGTGGAACTCGCGCCGGCGGACGCCGTCCGAACGGCACTCCGCATGGGCGGCGGCGCGATAAGCGTCGGCGAGGTGCGCGGTGAAGAGGCCAGGGCGCTGTACGAGGCGATGCGCGTCGGAGCCGCCGACGAGACGGTCCTCGGGACGATCCACGGAGCGGACCCGGAGGCGGTCGAAGAGCGCGTCGTCACCGACCTCGGCGTGCCTCGATCCTCGTTCGCGGCCACGGACCTGATCGCCGTCCTCGAGGACCACCGGGTCGAGTCGATCGTCGAGGTCGCTGATCACGACGAGGGGGTGAGTTTCGATCCGCTCTTCGAGCGGACCGGGAGCGGACTCGTCGGAACGGGGCGCATCGACCGGGGCGAGAGCCGGCTGGTCGAGGACCTGGCGGTACCGGGCGAATCGTACGCGGCGGTCCGAGAAGCCGTCGATCGGCGAAGCGAACAGATTCGGGACGCGGTTCGCGCGGGCCGAACGGCGCCGGCGAGGTACGCCGGGGGAGACCGATGACGGGGGGCTCTTCCCGGGTGGCGGGCGAAACCCGCGCCGGATCGGGGGACGACTCGACTGCGTCCGCGGAGCTGCGACGGGCGATCGCGTTCCTCGGCTGGGACGTCTCCGCGGAGCGGGTCGTGTCCCTCGGGTATCGGGTCGCCGCCGTCGCCGGCGCGGTCGTCACCGCGGCCGTGGCCCTCCTCGCCGGCGCGGTCGCCGCCGCGCCCGCGGGGCTCGCCACCGCCGTCGCCGGGGCGCACGCGGTCCACCGGACGCCGGTGTGGCTC
>NZ_CAKZRO010000077.1 GCF_937146585.1 uncultured Halorubrum sp.
ACGTCGTCCGCAGGTGCCCCTGCTTGGGCTCGTACACTTCGCCCTTCGTGCGGAGCTTCTCGATCTCCCCCTCCGCCTTCGCGGGGTCCATCCCGATCTCGCCCGCGCGGTCGAGCACTTCTTCGACCGGCGCGCCCTCCTGGTACTCCTCTTCGATGTCGGCGATGAGCCCCTTGATGTTCTTGATGCGGTCGCGCTGGCTCTTCGACGTGCCCGTCTCGACCACGTCGGCGTCGAACTGCCCCGTCTCCGGGTCGACGCCGATGTCCTTGAGACAGGACTCCACGATGTCCGTCGCGCGGTCCGCGTCCTCGCGCTCGACGGTGTCCGAGAGCCGCACCCGCGCGCTGGCCTCGGAGAGCCGCACCATCGCCTCCAGCTTCCGGGCGGTGACCGGCACGGGCGCGTCCTCGTCGGCCCCCTTCGAGCGCAGGTCGACGTAGAACTCCTCGATCAGCTCCTTCGCCTCCTCGGTCATCGTCGGGAAGCAGGACCGCTTCGCGTGGGCGATGTACTTGCGAAGGAGCTCCGCGTCGATCTCCGGCGCGACCTCTTCGGTCACCTCCGCCACCTGCTCCGAGGTGAACTCCGAGCTCGCCAGCTCCTCGCGCTGGGTGTTGAGCTCGCCGGCGTAGTTCGTCTTGATGATGTGTTTCGCCAGCCGGGAGTCGTGTTCCGCGTCCGGGCTGTCCGTCACGGTGAAGATGAGGTCGAACCGCGAGATCAGCGCCGGCTCCAAGTCGATCTGTTCGCCGATCGGCTCGTACTGGTCGAACCGGCCGTACTTGGGGTTCGCGGCGCCGAGCAGGGAACACCGCGCCTTCAGCGTCGCGTTGATCCCCGCCTTCGAGACGGAGATCTTCTGCTGTTCGAGCCCCTCGTGCATCGCGGAGCGGTCAGAGGAGTTGTGGACGACGAGCCCGTTCGCGACGAAGTTGTGCGTCCCTTCGACCGTCAGATCGTACACCCGCGGCCGCTCCCCGTCGTCGATCCGTGTCAGTGTGGACCGCAGTTCCGCTTCGACGGCGTCGACCTCTTCGGCGACGGCCTCGCGCACGTCGTCGAGCCGGTCCGTTTCGACGGCGCCCGACAGCCAGCGCGACACGGTCGCCTGACTCACGTCGAGCCCTGCCGCCACGTCAGCCTGACTGATCCCGTACGCGTCCAGCGCCGCCGACAGCTCCGCTCGCGTCTCGCCGACCGGACCGCGGTCGAGCAGGTCGCGAGCGCGCTCTTCGGCCGTCTCAACCGGTCCCTCGATGACGTCTGCGAGACGCTGTCGGAGCACCTCGCCGCGGTGTTCGGTCGACTCCGGCGGCACCGTCTCGACCGACTCGACCTGTCGCCACTTCACGTCGCCGCGGACGAACTCGCGGAGGTCCCCGAGGTCGGTCTCCGCGACGTCGTTGAGGATCTCTCGCAGCCGTTCGCTCACCGTCTGACGGACCTCGTCGCGGTCGCCCCACTCTCGGGAGATCCGCTGTTGGGACAGCGCGGTTCCCTCGGCCAACTCGGACTGCGAGACGTGGTATCGCTGCCGCAGCTCTGAGAGCGTCTCCCACGTCGGTTCCCCGTCGAGTCGGCTCCGGTCCTCGGCGGCCGCCTCGATCCGCTCTTCGAACGCCGCGAGCACCTGATGGGCGCGGTGGAGCGAGACGTTCGCACTGCCGCTCTCGAAGTCGTGGTACGTGACCGCGTTAACCCCGCACTCGCTCTGGTGAAGCCGGAGCGAGTCGCGACACCGCGCGAGCACGTCGTCGACCTCCGGGACCACGTCGAGGATCGTGCGACCGCCGCCGGCCGCGTCGACGACGCAGTCGAGCGCCTCCGCCTTTCGCGTGGCCGTGAACCCGACGTACCGCCGGAACGCCGCGAGCGAGTCGGCGTCGGTCACCGCGAGGTAGTACACGTCGCGGCCCCCGTCCCGCTCGCGGTGCTGGAGCTGGCTCGACACGCCGAACCCTAAGAGGAGGTTCCGCGCGCCATCAAGCAGGTCCCGGCTCGCAGACGCGATCCTGACGTTGCCCGCCGACTCGTCGACGTGCCCCTCGCTGTCGGCGAGCGCACGGACGAACGCGGCCTTCGCCGCACGGCTTCCGGCCGAAACGGGGGTCGGGAAGCACTTCTCGTCGTACCGACCGAGGTTCATCCCCGCGTCGAGGACGGCGTCGGCGTGTCCCTTCCCGGTGACGCGGACCGTCTCGACGCCGTCGTCGCGCTGTTCGCTCGGCGGTCGCACCGGCTCCGCGTCGAACGCCGCCCGCGCCGCGCGCTCGAAGTCGTCCAGCAGTTCCTCGTCCGCGTTGGTGAACCGGACGCCGTAGACGCCTTCGTCGCGGTCATAGAAGACGTTCCCGTCGCCGGAGAGGTACCCGAGGACGCTCGCCATGGCGGCGTCGACGCCGTCGCCGTCAAGCCCCTCGTCGTCAACGGCCTTGCCCGGCTCGACCGCTGGCCCGTCTCCGCCCCTCGCCGCTATCGCTCCGCCGTCCGCCGCCTTCGTTGGAATCTCGCGAGGGACATACACCCAGTCGCCGTCGTCAAGCGCGGCCGCCTCGCGCTCGACGCGCTCCCCGTCGTCGAGGACGAAGAACGGATGATCGGCCGTCGCGGTCAGTGACTCCCCGGTCTCGGTCGTCACTCGGGTCAGCTCTGACGGCGCGTCGTACTCGTGGACCGCGGAGACGGACCGCTCGACGAGGTTGCCGTCCTCGTCCATCGACCACACGTCGAGGTCGACGTCGCGGACGCGGCGCCCGTTCGAGAGGTCCTCGACCTCGCCGCCCTCGGCGGCTTCCCGCGCCAGTTCGTCGATGCGTTCGACGCGGCCGTCGGCGAGCGAGACCAGCGTGTCGCCGGTGACGCAGTCCATCTTATCCAGCTCGTCGACCGCCGCGATCCCCTTATCTGCGAGGACGAGCGCCCCGGCCTCGAGCGACCACTGCTGGCCGTCGCCGAAGTCGTCGCGGACGGCCGCGGCCGTGAGGCCCGCCGCGCTTGACCCCTTTCCGGAGGTGTACACCGACCGGGGTGCGATGTTTTCTACGTACGAAATCATCTGTGAGTTGTGCGAGACGACGCCGTTTCCAAGATACGTATGCGTGTCTGCGACCTCCAGATCGTAGACCCACTCGTAATCCGGATCGACCGATTCGATCGACTCGATCCGGTCCCAGTGAACGTCGTTCGTACACAGACGATCGAGTTCGGAGATGTCTTGGCTGACGGATAATGCCTCGTCGAGACGATCCAAAATCACGTCCTTTGCATCCGCGGTCTGTCCACCGTCGGGAGCGACGTCGTTCCGCTCATAGTAGCTGATCGCGGTTTGAGAGACGTCCATACCCTCCGAGAGTACCTTCTGAGAGATGTTCAGTTCCTCTCGTAGCGTCTCGACCGCCTGCCAGTCACCGTCCAGCAGCTCTCCGCGCTTCTCCCGAAGCCAGTCTAAGCGGGTTTCGAACGTGTCGACAACCGCTCTCAGACTCGCTCTACTCGGATTTCTGTCGCCGCGTTCGTAGTGTTGATACGTCGGACGTGGCATTCCGATATCGAACTGTGACAACGCGAGCGCCTCGCGGATCTGCCGGAGATCGTCACTTAGTCCCGGAATCACATCCGTGTTTGTGTTCTCTGGAACATCGTCGAACGCTTTCGAGGCCGTCGCTTTGCGATCGGTAACGAATCCAATTTCGTCGACGTATTTGACGAAATCCCGTCCACTGATGCGCAGTCGGTGGCTGTCGTTGTGTCGTTTCCGAAGATGGCTCTGGATCCCGAACGCGAGGAGTAACGTCTGTACTCCGGTCAGCAGTTCTCTACTCATCGAGGAAACCGTGATTTCGCGTTCTTTGGGTGAGACTGTCCCCTCGCTGTCAACGTACGCCTGTAGGAATTCCTTCTTGTTCTCCGGACTCGCCCGTTTGAGACAATCGGGGACGAGTTGATTCTCAGAGTTTTTGAGAATTGCCGGTTCGAGTTCTCTGAGGAACCGGACGAACTCCAACGAGGAACAGCGGACGATTTCGGCAGTCTCATGATCGCATTTCTCTAGACGGGACCACCGAACGCCCAACTCGCGGAAGCAGTTCTCCACGTCCGTCAGTATCTCTTCGTCGACGTTCGTAATCTCGGTAGCGGCACTCGATCCCGAGAGATAGGTGTGGCCCTCTGCGATGATATAACCGAGGAGTCGAGCCAGAGTGGGATCGACTCGGGTGGGCGGCGTGAACGAATTCGCGTTGTAGGCTTCGACCTGCTGGAACGAAACGTCAAGCGAATCATCCCAGTCCGGGTTGATGTTTCCGGGGACAGCAATGAGATCACCCTCCCTCAGCTTGTCTGCCCGTTGGGGAGACAATCCTCTGTTCAACTGTTTGAACAGCGGGTGCGACGGTGTCACCTCTATGTCGCGCCCCGATGCCATCGAAATTCGGTACATCCTATCCGGCGCTTCTCGTTTCCAGACTTTTGTCGCGGTCCCAGTCTCGACGGCCCCCGATTCGGTTACTGTTTGAACGCCGATATCTACCGGTTCGTATACCCCGTCGTCGACCTCTATCGGGTCTTCGAGGTTTGACTCTACTATATCCCCGATTGCCCGTTCCGTTCCGTCAGCAAGTGTCACCTTAGTATCATATTTTTGACACTTACCCGTTCCGGGGTCGCCAATAAGGAGCATGTGGAGGTCGCCGCGAATTCGCGACCCGTCGGGGAGGTGCTTCGTCACGCCGGAGAACAGCTGGAGGATCATCGCGAGCTTCTCCTCCTCGTAGCCGTAGATGGCCGGCGCGATGGATCCGACCATCGCCTCGTAGATGTCGTCGCGCTCGGACAGCTCGATGATGTCGCGTTTGTCTGCCTCGGTGATGTCCATGTCCTCGAACTCCTCGTCCTCGATGGCGATGGAGACGCCGTCCATGTACAGGTCGAAGATGGCGGACTTCTCGTTCCCCTGTTCGACCTGCTCGATGTGGAGGATGCCGACGCAAGTGACGTGGTCGCCGGGGCTCACCTCGCCGGTGATGTCGTCGACGATGTCGACGTCGAGCGACTGGGGGGTCTCGCCGCCGCGGAGGCCCTCAGGGGACTCCTGAATGCGGAGCTTCTGGGAGTCGACGAACTCGGACTGGTCGAAGTTGACGCGGAAGGGGCCCTGCCGTTCACAGCCCTGACACTCGTGCGGCTCCTGAAAGCCGCCGTCCGACTGCGGGATGTAGGTCATCGTGCCGCAGCGCTGGCACTCGAACGCGGCCTCGGTCACCTTCGGGCGGACGTCCGTGGCCTTGCGGACGATCCCCTGGACCGAGACGAGCTTGCCGATGTGGTCGTCGTGGACGCGGATGCCGCGGATGTCGACGCTCTCGGGGAGGTCCTCGATGCGGACGTGCGCGCGGCCGAGGCTGACGTCGGCTGGGAGGTCGTAGAGCCGGAGCGCCTCCTCGGCGTACTCGCGCATCTGCTCGGGCTTGTTCAGGAAGTCCTCGGCGAGGTCGCGGTCGAACTGAAAGAGGTCGTCGTAGGAGACGTACAGCGAGCGCTGCTCGTTGGGGTACCGCTGCGCGAGCTGCCCGATCTCCTCCCGGTAGTAGTTGCGATAGAACTGGATGAACCGCTCCGTGAGGTCCTGGGTGCCGGCCTGAGCCATTGCGACACCTCTTCGTCACCATCACGTATGAACCTCCGGTTCGGGGCGGACGTGGTCGCGGCGGGCGCGGCGTCGGTCCGGTGACTACCCCGCCTCGACTACGCCCGGCCGACGAAGGTCGCGTCGGCGGAGGTGCGTCCCTCGTTGAACGAGAGGACCTTCGCGCGGATCACGTCGCCCGGTTCGAGGCCGCTCGGGACGTCCTCGGTGAAGACGACGAACCCCTCGACCTTGCCGACGGCGACCTCGTCGCCGGAGTGGTGGTCGGTGAGCTCGGTGACGCCGAACTCGTAGGTCTCGCCGATCTCGACCGGCGGCTCGCGCTCTTGGGCCGCGTCGTGCGCGCGCTTCGACTCGCGCGCCTCGGCGGACGGGCCGCGAAGTCGGCGAGCGAGCACGAACAGCGCGAGCAGCGCGACCGCGACGCCCACCCCGATGACGAGCGGCGACGAGGAGATCATGTCCGTGCGGTCGACCGCAGTCGCCTAAACGGTGTGGGTCGGCGGCGGTCGACGCCGCCCTCGACACGCCCTCGCCCCCGCCACCGCCGTCCCGACGCGTCGCGCCCGCATGAGAAACGCCTTTGCCCTCGAAGCCCCCCTCTCGATCCGATGCGACACAGCCGCGGTTCCCGACGACTCGCGCACGGGTGTGGTGTGCCGTGAAGGTCGCGGACGCGGTGCCGGAGTTCGCGGAGGCCTTCGGGTTCGACGAGTTCAATCGGATGCAACGGGAGGCGCTGCCGGGCATCTTGGAGACCGACCACAACGTGGTCGCGTCCGCGCCGACCGCCTCCGGGAAGACCGCGCTCGCCGAGCTCGCCATCTGTCGGACGCTCGCCGCGGGCGGGACCGCCCTCTTCGTCGCGCCGCTGCGCGCGCTCACGAACGAGAAGGAGAGCGAGTGGGAGCGGTTCGAGGAGCTCGGCTACTCCGTCTACGTCGTCTCGGGCGAGCGCGACCTGAACCCGCGCCGCGCCGAGCGCGCGGACGTGCTGGTGACGACGCCGGAGAAGGCCGACAGCGCGACCCGGAAGCACGACTCGGCGCGCTACTCCTTCATCACCGACGTGGACTGCGTCGTGATCGACGAGGTCCACCTGCTCGACTCCGAGAAGCGCGGCGCGGTGCTCGAGGTCACCGTCTCGCGGCTCCGCCGGCTTCAGGACCCCCGGGTCGTCGCGCTGTCGGCGACGATGCCGAACATCGGCGACGTGGCGGAGTGGCTCGACGCACCCGCGGAGACGACGTACGCGTTCGGCGACGAGTACCGCCCCGTCGACCTCGAGACCGGCGTGAAGACGTACTCGCACGGTTCGAACGCGTTCGCCGACAAGTACCGCCGGCTCTACCGCGCCCTCGACTTAGCCGAGCCCCACGTCCGCGAGGACGGGCAGGCGCTCGTCTTCGTCTCCTCGCGGCAGGACACCGTCCAGGCGGCGAAGAAGGCCCGCGACGAGATCACCGAACGCGACATCCCGATCGACTCCCGCGGCGACTACGACTTCCACAACGAGGCGAAGGAACTCACCAACGACACGCTCCGCCAGTCGGTCACGGACGGCGTCGGCTTCCACCACGCCGGCCTCGGGAAGGACGACCGCGACCGCGTCGAGGAGTGGTTCAAGCAGGGGAAGATCAAGTTCCTCTTCTCGACGTCGACGCTCGCGTGGGGGGTGAACCTCCCCGCCCGCTGCGTCGTCATCCGCGACACGAAGTACCACGACCCGCTGGAGGGGGAGACCGACATCTCGCCGCTGGACGTGCTCCAGATGCTCGGGCGCGCGGGCCGTCCCGAGTACGACGACGTGGGGTACGGCTGGGTCGTCTGCGACCGCGCCGACGCCGACAAGTACCGAAAGCTGCTGCGCGAGGGGAAGGCGATCGAGTCGCGGCTCGCCGCCGACCTCGAGTCCCACCTCAACGCGGAGATCGCGATGGGGACGATCCGCGGGCTCGACGACGTGATGGCGTGGTTGGAGACCACCTTCTACTACGTCCGCGCGCAGTCGAAGCCCGAGCAGTACGACTTCTCGACGCTCCGCGACCGCGTCCGCGACACCCTCGAGTCGCTCGTCGACGACGGGTTCGTCGCGGCCGACGACGACCTCGCGATCGAGCCGACCGCGCTGGGCCGGCTGGCCTCGAAGTACTACCTCCGGCTCGACACCGCGCGGCGGTTCCGGCGGCTCGCCGACCGCGAGACCCTGACCGCCGACGCCGTGTTAGAGACCGTCGCGTCGGCCGGCGAGTTCGACTCCGTCTCGGCGCGCTCGGCCGAGTCGGACGCGATCGACCGCATCCTCGACGGCCGCGACACCGACCTGGAGGACGGCCACCGCAAGGTGTTCGCCATCCTGCTCGCCGGGATGGCCGACTCGATCCCCTCGGATCTCCGGTCGGACGCGTGGGTGATCCGGCAGAACGCGCTCCGACTCCTCGCCGCGCTCGCGGAGTTCCTCGACCGGTTCGCCGGCCCCCGCGCCGCCAACCTCGCCCGTCGCGTGGAGGCGCGCGTCGAACACGGCGTCTCCCGCGAGGCGGTCGCGCTCACGGCGATCGAGGGGGTCGGCTCCGGCCGCGCGGAGCGCCTCGCGGACGCCGGCCTCACCTCCCCCGTCGACGTCGTCGACGCCGGTCCGGCGGAACTGGCGAACGCCGGGATGAGCGACTCCGTGGCGGAGCGGATCGTCGACGCCGCCCGCGACTGCCCGCGGATCGACGTCGACTGGGGCGCGTTCCCGGACAGCATCGCGGTCGGGGAGAACGAGCTGTGCGAGGTCGCCGCGACCGCCGTCTCCGGGAGCGCCCGCGCGGGGATCCGCGTCACCGTCAACGACGTGGAGATGACCGCGACGACGACGTACCTCGACGGGGAGACGACGCTCCCGGTCGGCGTGTTCGGCACGCCGGACGCCGACGAACTGGCGTTCACCGTCGAGGTCGTCTTCCCCGACCTCCCGCTGTTGCCCGTCACGGCGACGCGGACCGTTCGGGTGGCGTAGGCGCGTCGGCGTCCGAATCCGATCTTGCGATCCGTCGGTATCCGCTTGTCAACGAGCGGCCGGGACGTTCGAGTCGTCGAACAGGTGCGGCGCGTCACCCGTTCTCACCGCCACCCGCCCGGTATCTCTCTTAAACTCCCGCAACGACCGCTTAACACCCATTCCGCGGCCACCCGCCCCATGCCGCAACGACTCCGCGTGCTCGCAGGCGACTGCCAGGTGACCGACCGCGGCGACCGGACCCGCGCGTACCGCGGGCGGGTCGTCGTCCTGATCAAACCCGACGACACGACGCTCGTCCACGACGCCGACGGCTACCAGCCCGTCGCGTGGCTCACGCGCCCCGAGAGCGTCGTCGTCGAGGGCGACGGCGACGGGTTCACCGTCACCGCTCGCGACGGATCGCGGCGGCTCCGCGTCGTCGCCGAGGAGGCGACAGCCAGCCGAGCGCTCCCCGTCACGGAGGCGGGCGTTCCGGTCGGGACCTGCCCCGACGACGGCGGCCCGCTCGTGCGGTCGCGCGGCGACGTGGTCTGTCTCGACTGCGAGACGCGCCGCGGGCTCCCGGCCGGCGCGAGCGTCACCGACGCGACCTGCGACGACTGCGGGCTGCCGAAGATCCGCGTCGAGCGCGGCGAGCCGTTCCACCTCTGTCTCGACCCGGCGTGCGACCCGATGGAAGACGCCGTCAGCGACCGGTTCGACGGCGTCTGGGCGTGTCCCGACTGCGGGGGCGACCTCCGCGTCCGCTCCGCGCCCGGCCGCGTCTACCTCGGCTGCGAGAACTACCCGGACTGCGAGACCACCTTCTCGTTCCCCGCGGGCGTCGTCGTCGACGAGTGCGACTGCGGGCTCCCCGTCTTCGAGACGGCGGCCGGACTGGGCTGTCTGGACGGGACCTGCGAGGTCGGGGAGCACGCGACGGAAGAAAAGGCGAAGACCGCGAGAGAAAGCGACGGCTGACCGCGGGCCGCGCGGCCTACTCCGCGAGCTGCTGGCGGCCCGGCGCGATGAGGCGGTCGAGGTACTCCGCGAGCGCTCCCTTCGCGTCCGCGGGGTGGAGCTCGCCGGACTCCAGGTCGCCCTCGAGGTCGTCGTAGGCGTCGTACGCGAGGTCGCCGCCGTACTCCTCGGGGCGCTCGACGGTGACCGAGTCGAACCGGGGGAAGACGTGGTACTCGAACACCTGGAGGACGGGGTTCTCGCGTTCCGCGCCGTCGTCGGTCGGCTCCGGGTCCGCCGTCGGCGGGCAGTAGGCGTCGTTCACCTTCGACTCGATGTCCTCGCGGGAGTCCTCCATCGAGATGGTGACCCCCTCGCTGGAGGACATCTTCCCGCGGCCGGTGCCGAGGTCGGCGATCAGCGGCGTGTGGAGGCTCGTCGGCGGCTCGCGGTCGATGCTCGGGAGCACGTCGCGCGCGAGCATGTGGACCTTCCGCTGCTCCATCCCGCCGACGGCGAGGTCGACGCCGAGGTACGGGATGTCGAGCGCCTGCATCAGCGGGTAGACGGCCTGCGACACCTTCACCGAGTCGCCCGAGCTGATCTCGGCCATCGCCCGCTCGGCGCGCGCCAGCGTCGTCTCGAGCTCCAAGGCGTGGAGGTCGAGCGTGTAGTCGTCGTCGAGCTGGAAGTCCGAGCCGAGCACGAACTGCGTGTTCGACTCGTCGAGCCCGTAGGCGATGAACTGGTCGCGCATCCGCTCTGCGGTGTGGCGGATCTCCTCGAACGACCCCTTGTCGTTGAGGTAGGCGTGTACGTCCGCGAGGAGGACGGTGACCTCGAAGCCCGCCTCCTGGAGGTCGATGAGCTTGTTCGCGGTGAGCATGTGACCGATGTGGAGCACGCCCGAGGGCTCGTAGCCGACGTACGCCCGCTTCCCTTCGGGGTCGTCGGCCAGCGCCTCGATCTCCGACTCGGTGACCACCTCGGCCGCGTTCCGGGTGATCAGCTCGTGAGCGTCCATACCTCCGAGTGTGCGTTCCCGGACATATGACTTCTGGATGTGTGGCGTGGGGTCACGCGGCCCCTTCGGCGCCTCACTCCTCCGTCTCGGGCAGCGTCCGCCCCGCCCGGTGCTCGGAGATGATCCGGTCGATCCGCTCGGCCTTCTCGTCGCGCCGGCGCTCTTCGGCGCGCTCCTCCCACTCCTCGACGGCGGCGGTGAGGTCCTCCTCGCTCGCGACCGCCAGCTCGTCCACCTCGCGGACCGGTACGGCGTCGCCGGGCACCACCGGGATCGCGCGCTCGAACAGCACCTCGTCGGCGACGTCCGAGAGGTTCCCCTCGCCGCGGATCACGGCCCGCGGCTCCGCCTCCGCGAGCCGCTCCGCGGTCCGGCGGCCCGCCCCGGACGCGTCCCGGAGGTAGACCACGTCGCCGGCGACGAGCCCGTAGGCGTCGTCCGCGGCGTCGAGCGCGTCGAGCGTGAACTGCTCGACGACCTTCACGCTCACCAGCCCCCGGCCCTCGGCCACGTCGCCGAAGTTCGAGTGGTCGAGCCGCCACAGCTCCTTCAGCGTCTCCACCTTGCGTTCGAGGTCGGCGACGCGCTCTTGGGCCTCGTCGCGCTCGCGCTCTAGGCGGTCCGTCTCGCGTTCGAGCCGAGAGACCGCCCGCCGCGTGCGCGCCTCGATGCGCTCCTCGCGTTTCGACTCCTCCAGTTCCCCTTCCAGCTCCGCGATCCGATCGTCGCGCTCGTCGAGGTCGTCCTCGAGCGACTCGGCGTGCGACTCCAGTCGGTCGACGCGCTCGCGGAGCCGCCGGATCGTCTCCTCCTCCTCGGTGCGGTCGGGCTCGGTGGGGTCCGCCTCCTCGCCGTCGTCGTCGTCGCCGTCGCCGCCGTCGTCCTCGCTCAGGTCCTCGATGACGGCCTCGACCGACGAGCCGCCCGCGACGACGCCGGCGATCACCGCTCCGCGGTCGAGCCGCGGGGGCGTCTTCGCCGCGATCCGCTCGAACTGGTCCTCGTGGTCGTCGTAAGCGTACAGCGCGGCCGCGAGCGCGTCGCGCTCGTGGTCGTTCGCGTAGCTCGCCTCGCGGGTGCGGTGGAGCTTCTCGTCGACCGGGAGGTCGGTCGTGGGCCGCCAGCCGGCGGCGTCGAACGAGCGCCGGAACTTCTCGACCGTCTCCGGCATCGGCTCGACGTCGGCGGCGACGATGATCGGCCGCCCCTGCTCGACGATCCACTCCGTCACCTCGGCGGTGTCGCCGGTCCGCGAGGAGTACAGCGCGTGGACCGTGCCGTCGAGGCCGACGACCGCGGCCGCGGTGGTCGTCCCGGGGTCGATCCCGACGATGACGCGGTCGCGCCGCTTCACCAGCGGCTCGTACTCGATCCCGTCGCGGCGCTCCCGCTCGACCTCGACGCGCACGTCGCCGGCCCGCGAGTTCGACACCGGGATGTCCTCGGGGCGGGCCTCGACGGCGAACGTCGCGTTCGCGTAGCCGCCGTACTTCTCGGTCACGTCGCGCTCGAAGTCGAGGTTCGCCTCGTTCAGCTTCGACTGGACCTGCCTGGTCCGCTTGCGGACGTTGCCGTGGATCCGTCGCGTGTACCGGTCCTGGCTCCACCCGCCCTTCCCGGTCGAGCGCCCGCGGGACACCTTCACGGTCGTCTCGTCGGTGAAGGCGGTCACCTCGTGGCCGACGTTCGCGGCGGCGAGCCGCGCCGACGCCTCCGCCTCCTTCATCGGCTTCTTGCCGTAGGGGATGCCGTGCCGGGAGGCGACCCGCGAGAGCGGCTCCGGGCGCTCCGCGCCGGTCACCTGGACGAGCCGGGTGCCGTCGGGCAGCGACCGGAGGAAGTTGACGAGCGCTCCCTTGTCCGCCGCCAGCTCGTAGGCGTTGTCGGTGGCGACGTAGAGGGGCTCGCGGTCGTCGATCAGCCGGCAGAGCTTCCGGAAGGAGACCACGTCGCGGGTGACCCGAGCCATCGGGCCGTCGGCGTCCGGCGCGTCCGGGTCGTCCTCGTCGACGGGGTCCAGAATGACGAGCGCGTAGGAGGGGCTGTCGCCGCGGACGTCCCCGCTGTGGACGTCGACGCCGAACACCGGCCGGTCGCGGGCGCGGATGGTCCGGGTTGTCACGTACCGTGGTAGGTCGTTGCCGCGTATATACCCCACGCCGCGGGGCCGCCGAGCGGGCGAGCGGTCAGAGGATCCGGGGCTCGTCGCCGGCCTGCTGTCGCCGGCCGCTGATGACCCCCGGCGTCCCGCCCGTCTGGATGATGTTGAACGCGGTCATCAGGTCCGACCGGGAGATGAGGCCGACGAGTTCGCCGTCCCCGCCGACCACGGGGAGCCGCCCGACGCCGTGCTCCTGCATGGTCTGGAGCGCTGCCAGGGCGTCGGCGGTCGGGTCGACGGCGACGAGGTCGGTCGCCATCACGTCGTCGACGCGGTAGGCGTCGCGCTCCACCTCGCGGACCGACCGGGCGTCCTCGAGGGTGACCATCCCGACGAGCTCGTCGCCGTCGAGGACGGGGTACCCCGTGTGGCGCTCCTCGAACATCCGGCTCATCAGGTCGGCGACGGAGGTGTCCTCCGTCACCGTGTGGAGCTGCTCGCGGGGCGTCATCACGTCGGTGACGGTGACGCCCTCGAAGGTGGCCTTCAGGGTCGTCTGCTGGGCCTCGCCCGAGGCGGCGATGTAGACGAAGAAGGCGAGCACGATGAGCAGCAGCTGGAAGCTGAACAAGCCGATGATGCCCATCAGGAACGCGAACACTTTCCCCACGGAGGCGGCCCGCTGGGTCGCCTGCGCGTGCGGCTGGTTCCGCGCGAGGAGCGCCCGCAGGACCCGCCCGCCGTCCATCGGGAACGCGGGCAGCATGTTGAAGACGGCGAGGACGACGTTCAACAGCGCGAGGTAGCCGAAGACGAAGAGGACGGCGTTCGAGCCGCCCGCGGCGACGAGGACGACCCCGTAGCAGGCGACCCCGACCGCGACGCTGACGAGCGGGCCGGCGATCGCGATCCAGAACTCGTGTTTCCAGTCCTCGGGGAACTCTTTGAAGCTGGCGAGCCCGCCGAGCAGCCACAGCGTGATCGACTCGATCTCGTAGCCGTACCGCATGGCGACGAGCGAGTGACCGAACTCGTGGAGCAGCACCCCGACGAACAGCCCGACCGCGGCCGACAGCCCGAGCAGCCACGGCGTGCTGCCGGCGGCGACCGCGCCCGCGTCGATCCCGAGGCCGGCGACCTCGTTCATGACCTCCGCGATCATCCCGACCTGCGACCCGATGAGGTACGCGAAGAGCGGTAAGACGATCAGGAACGTCCAGTTGAGCCTGATCGGAATGCCGAACGCGGTCCCGACCTTGATTCCACGCATGCCATTGAGTTCGGCCGGTGCCGGGTTAAGTAACGGGGTCGGGTCGGTGATCGATTAAGTGCGCGGCCCGCGTCGGGGCGCACATGAGCGACACAGGCGATCCGGAGTCGGTCGTGAAGCGCGGCGACGAGGTCACCTACGAGCCCGTGGAGGCCGCCGAGGGGCTCTCGAAGGGCGTCCTCATCGACGAGTCGGACGGCGCGCCGCACTTCGCGATGCGCCGGTTCGAACTCGCGCCGGACGCCGCGGTCCCCCGCCACACCAACGCGGTCGAACACGAGCAGTACGTCCTCGCCGGCGAGTACGTCGTCGGGATCGGCGATGAGGAACACACCGTGTCGGCCGGCGACGCGCTCCTGATCCCCGCGGGCGCCGAACACTGGTACCGCAACGAGCGCGACGAGCCCGGCGCGTTCATCTGCGCGGTGCCGAACGGCGACGACACGATCGAACTCGTCGAGTAGGACACGGGTCCGGTCGCGTCGGCCGCGACGGGCCGACTACTCCAGCGTGCCGACGCGGTCGGCGACGTAGCCGAACTGGTCGCGGTAGCCGTTCGACGACAGCAACACGGGGTAGAAGGGCTCGTCGGCGAGGAGGGGTTCGCCGTCGGCGGCCGCGAACCGCTCGCCGGCCTCGACGCGCTCGAAGTTGCGCGCGAACACCTCGTACGCCTCCGCGTCGGGCTTGGGGATCCGCTCGCGGAGCCGGAACACCGAGACGTCCTCGCGGCCGCCGGCGTCGAGCACGTCGTCGGCGCCGGGCGCGGAGATGGCCCCGGTCGCGGCGAGGAACGCGCGGGCGAGCCAGTAGGCGTTGTCGGCGGCCGCCTCGGAGCCCTGGAGCCCGGCCTCCACTTCGAGCGTGTGCGGGTGTTCGATGAGCCGCCCCTCGGTGAACGCGTCCGTCTGGATCACGGCGTCGACGGGGAGGTGCGGCGCGACCGCGCGAGTCACCTCGTCCATCGAGTCGATGACGGCGAACGGCTCCGCGTACGACTGCGTCGAGTGGATCGCGAACGTCGTACACCCCTCCAGCGCGTCGACCAGGTCGGCCGCGAGCCGCACCTCGTGGGCCTCCGCGTCGGGGTTGCCGGGGAACGCGCGGTTGAGGTCGGCGTCGAGGTAGCGCTCCCCGGCGTCGAGCGCCGCCTCGTTGGCGACGATCAGCCGCACCGGCCGCTCGGGGTCGAGGTCCGCGTCGAGCAGGCGCTCGACGGCGCGGGCGCCGCAGGGCTCGTCGCCGTGGATCGCGCCGACGACGGCGACCTCGGGCTCCCCGTCGCCCAGATCGTGGATCTCCATACCACACTCTGGCGGGCGGCGGATAAGTGGCGTTCGGATCCGCGGCGCCGCCCGGCTCAGTGCTCCTCGTCGACGCGCTCCGCGTACTCGTAGTCGGCGGGGTACGCCGGGGGGCACGCGCCGTCGAGGGTGATCTGCCACCCGTCGACCGCGGCCGGGTCGCCGAGCGCGGCCCGGAGCGTCTCCCGGACGTCGCCGACGTCGACCCCGTAGAAGTCGCTCGGGATCCCGTCGAGGTACTGGAGCGCCGTCTCGAACAGCGACCGCATCCCCGCGTCGTTCTCGAAGTCGACGCGCTTGTACGCGCCGGCGGCGACCTGGACCATCCCGTGGAGGAAGGCGCTCTCGGCCGTCCCGCGCCCGTAGTTGTACCACTCGTCCTCGAAGCAGTCGTGGCTCTCGTGGTACGCGCCGTCGTTGAACAGCCGCACGCCGTGTTCGGTCGCGCGCCGGAGCGTCGCGTGCTCCCAGTAGCCGCCGACCAGCCGCGCGTCGGTCGGACCGCCGGACGACCCCTCCTCGTCGTCCGGCGACGACTCCGCCGCTCCCGACGCCGCGTCCGGGTCCTCGCCCGCGTGCCACCCGGTCGGGTTCCCGAGGGGCGGGGCGACGCCCGGATCGCGGGTGTGGTCGTCCATGTGCCCGCCGTTCACGCGGCAGCGACCTAACCGTTTCGCGGCGCCGGCGGCGGCGCCGGCCCGCAGACGGATCGAACCCTTCTTTCCCCCGCTCGCGCTCCGGTCTACCGAATGGACGCCGGACTCCTCTTCGCGCTCGCCGCCGCCGTGGTCTGGGGCGCGTACCTCTTCGTCCTCAAGCGCGCCTTCGCCGCGTACCCGCCCGCCGCGCTGACGGTGGCGATCAACGCCGCGGCGCTCGGGTGGTTCCTCGCTGCGACCGGCCTCACGGTCGGCTTCGGCGACGCGGCGGCCGGGCTGGCCGGGCTCGTCGTCCCGCGGCGGTTCGCCGTCGTCGCCGTCACGAGCCTCGCGACGGCCGCGGCGTTCGTCCTCTTCCTGCGCGCCATCGCAGACGGCGCGGTGTCGTACGTCGCGCCGATCAACAAGATCGTCCCGATGTTCGTCCTCCCGCTGGAGGTCGGACTGCTCGGACAGGTGCTCTCGCCGATCCAGGTCGCCGGCGTGGTCGTCACCACCCTCGCGGTGTACGTCGCGAACTACGAGCCGGGCAGCTTCTTCGCGCCGTTCGCGCGGGCCGCCCGATCGCGACCCGCGCAGTTGGCGCTCGCGAGCGCGGCCTGCTACGCGGTCGCCGACGTGAGCAAGCGGGTCGCGCTCCAAGAGCTCGCGATCCCCGGCACGCTCTGGGTGCCGCTGCTGCTCGCCGGCGTCGCGGTCGTGCTGCTCCCCGCGGCGGTCCGGAACCCGATCGAGGCGGGCCGGGACGACCTCCCGAAGTTCCTCGCCGCCGGCGCGCTCGTCGCGCTGGGCGAGCACCTGACGACGGTCGCGTTCGCGGCGCTGCCCGCGAGCGTCGCCTCGCCGGTGATCAACACGCAGGCCATCGTCGCGGTCGTCCTCGGGGGCGTGCTGCTCGGCGAACGCCACTTCCGGCTGCGGCTCGTCGCGGCCGTCCTCGCGGTGGTCGGCGTCGCGATGATCGCAGGCTGAGGCGGCGCGCGGGACGGATACCGCGTGGGAGGAGACGGTGCGCGAGACGAAGCGGGACGCGGGACGAGCGGCCGCCCGCCCCGACCGTCACGCCCGCCGCTACCCGAGAGGCACTTGGCCGTTCGGCCCGTACCGATCGCATGAACCCTTCGCCGGAGTCGAGCCCGATCGACCACGCCGAGTCGATCGTGAACGCGCTCGGCGACGGCGCGTACGTCCTCGACGCCGACCGGAACCGCGTGTTCGTCAACGACCGGCTCCGCGAGGCGACCGGGTTCGACGAGGCGGTCCTCCACGACGAGCACCCGGAACGGCTCGTCGAGGAGGGGTACTGGTCCGAGGAGACCGGCGAGCGCTACCGGGCGGCCGTCGAGCGAGTCCTCGCGGGCGAGGCGGACGACGAGCGCGCCCAGCTCACGACGACGCTCGCAGACGGGCGCGAAATGACCACCGAGACGCGGCTGACCCCCATCGAACGGGACGGCTCGGTCGTCGGCGCGGTCGGGGTTATCCGCGACGTCACGGACCGAGTCGAGCGCGAGCGCGAACTGGAGCGGCTCAACGAGCGGCTCGAACGGCTCGCCGGCTTCCTCTCGCACGACCTCCGGAACCCCCTGTCCGTCGCCCGCGGCTACGTCGACCTCGCTCGCGAGACCGGCGAGACGGAGCGGCTGGCGGCCGCCGAGAGCGCGTTCGGTCGGATCGAGGCGATGATCGACGAGGCCCTGGTGATGGCCCGCGACCCCGACGAGATCGAGACCGCGGACGAGGCGGTCGACCTCGCGGACCTCGCGGCCGACTGCCTGGAGTCGGGCGACTTCGGCGACCCGCCGGCCGATTCCGACCTCGTCGTCGAGGACCCCGGACCGGTGGCCGGCGACGCGACGCTGCTCCGGCGCGCCATCGGCAACCTCATCGGCAACGCCTTCGACCACGGCGGCGACGCCCCCGCGGTCCGGGTCGGCGTCGACGAGCGGGGCGTGTACGTGGCCGACGACGGGCCGGGGCTTCCGGAGGACGAGCGCGACCGCGCGGAACTGACCGACTTCGGCGTCTCGCCGGACGGCGGCACGGGCATCGGACTCGCCATCGTGGAGCGCGTCGCGGCCGCGCACGGCTGGACGCTGGAGATCGGCGAGTCGGCCGAAGGCGGGTTCCGGGCGACGCTGGTCGGCGCAGAACCGACGAGGTAAAGGGGAGCCCGAGCCAACGCCAGTCCGCGTGCGAGGGTAGCCAAGCCCGGAAACGGCGGCGGATTCAAGCTCCGCTCCTGTAGAGGTCCGTGGGTTCAAATCCCTCCCCTCGCATGAGCGCGTCCACAGCGCGTACATGCGGAAGACGCTCTCGGAGCGCTCTTCCCTCGCAAAACTTCACTCAGACCGCTTTGAGCCGTCAGTATCGCCAACCCCGGAAACGGCGGCGGGTTTCAAGCTCCGCTCCTGTAGAGGTCTCGTGAGCGAGCGACGCGAGCGAACGAGAGCACGCGAGTCGCAGCCGGCGAGCGAAGCGAGCCGGACCGTCTCGCGGCGGTCCGTGGGTTCAAATCCCTCCCCTCGCATCGCCGGGGTCCACCCCCCGTGATGCGGAAGACGCTCTCGGAGCGCTCTTCTCTCGCAAAACTTCACTCAGACCGCTCCTTCGACCAGCCGCACCCGCGTCGCGTCCGTCGACTCCGCTCCGGCTCGGTCCGAGCGACTGGATTTTTAT
>NZ_CAKZRO010000078.1 GCF_937146585.1 uncultured Halorubrum sp.
GGTCGGCATTTCGGCGCTCGTCGGCTCTGGGGTCGGCATTTCGGCGCTCGTCGGCTCAGAGGTCGTGATACGACTCCATCGCCGTGCGGTGCGCCTCGGGGATCGGGGCCGGCTCGCCCGTCTCCGGGTCCAGCGCGACGATCGTCGCCTCCGCCTCCGCGGCGACCGCGTCGCCGACGCGGATCTCGTGGGTCATCGTCGCGCTCGACCGCCCCAGATCGGCGAGCTCGACGGTGACGGTCACGTCGTCGTCGGTCAGTTCGATCGGCCGACGGAAGTCGATCGACAGCGACGCCAGCACGTTCGACGACTGGGAGATGTCGACGTCGAGCACGTCGCGGAAGTACCGCGTCCGGGCCTGCTCGATATACGTCGCGTAGACGGCGTTGTTGACGTGGCCCAGCGCGTCGATGTCGCGGAACCGCACGTCGATGTCCACGGTGTAAGGTGCCATATCCGACCCACTGGCGGGGACCGTATGTAGGCATCGAGATCCGACTCGCTCCGCCCCCGCCGGCGACCGCGGAGCGCCCGGATGATGTACAAAGGTAAAGCGGCTGTGCCACGACACGCCGGTATGAACGACGGAGCGATCGACGAGGTCGACAGCGCGATCCTGTACGCGCTCCAGGAGGACGCCCGAAACGCCTCGTCCGGGGACATCGCGGAGCGGACCGGCACCTCGGACAGCACCGTCCGCAAGCGCATCCAGCGGCTGGAGTCGGAGGGCGTGATCAAGGGGTACAGCGCCAGCGTCGACTACCAGCGCTCGGGGTACCCCCTCCGGATGCTGCTGTACTGTACCGCCTCCATCCCGGAGCGGGGCGAGCTCATCCCCGACATCCTCGACATCGACGGCGTCGTGTCGGTCCAGGAGCTCGTCACCGGCGAGCAGAACCTCCTCGTGACGGTCGTGGGCGAGTCGGACAGCGACATCACGCCCGTGGCGCAGGCGCTCCTCGACATGGGCGTCACCGTCGCCGACGAGGTGCTCGTGCGGACCCACCAGACGACGCCCTTCGGGAAGTTCGACGCCGACCGTCACGGCGACGAGTGATCGGGGCGAGGCGGTCGACTGAAGAGCGGGGTGGTCGAGGAAGGAGCGGGAACCGGTCGAGAGAGAGAGACGCGGTCAGACGACGACGCGCTCGACGTCGAGCGCCGTCGCCCGGCGGACGACCGCGCGCACCGGGTCGACCGAGCCGGCGAGGTTGTCCGAGTCGCCGTCGAGGACGAGCAGCGCCGCCCGCCGGCCGGGCTCGATGACGCCGCAGTCCAGCCCGGCGATCTCGGCCCCGGCGGCGGTCGCCATCCGCAGCACCTCCTCGGCGGTCACGTCGAACCGCCTCTCGGCGTCGGCCATCTCACGGAACATCGACGGCGGGTTCAGCATGACGTTGTCGGTGCCGAGTGCGACGGTCGTGTGGTCGAGCAGCTCGCGGATCGGTGCTTTGCCGACGTCGAGCACCGCGTTCGCGCGCGGACAGACCGCGACGGGGACCGACGCCTCGGCGACCCGCTCTAGGTGGTCTTCCTCGGCGTGGACCATGTGGACGAGCAGGTCCGGGTCCAAGTCGAGCGCGGGGTGGATGTCGGTCGCGTCCGGCTCGCCGGCGTGGATCGCGAAGGGGACGTCGCGCTCCTCGCAGGTGGCCCGCTCCGCGGCGAAGTCGTCGTCGTTCGCGCCGGAGGCCCCGTAGCCGTCGGCGACGTCGAGGACGGCGGGGTCGTCGCTCCCGAAGATGAACGGGTCGACGTCGACGCTCTCGGCCGCGTCGCGGAGCGCCCGCGCACCGTCGAGCCCGGACTCGCGGAAGTCCAGACACGACACCGTCCCGGTCCGCGCCATGAGCCGGAGCGTCCGCCGCATCGCGGACACGAGCGCGTCGCGGTCGGCGGCCGCCAGCCGGCGGTGTTTCAGGCTGTCCGGCGGCGCGACCGCCTCGTCGAGCGAGAGGCCGACGGCCGCGTCCTTCGCGACGGAGTCGCCCAGGTGGGTGTGGGCGTTGACGAACGCCGGCACCACGATGGCCGAGGAGTCCGTCTCCGTCTCCTCGACCGCCTCGATCCGCCCCTCGTCGACGACGACGCGTCCCCGGACGGGGTCGAACGACTCTCCGACGAGGACGGTCCCCGAGACTTCTTCCATACCCTCCCTCCGGACCGAGGAACGATATGATTTCCTGAGTGGAGATCGCGAACGATTCGGGAATCGGGCCGGACGGGGTCGACTCGCTCCGCGACACGCCCGCCGACACAGGGTAACCATAACGTTCTATAATTCGCTTTATTCGAACGATTTGTGAATAAGAGCAGATTTAATACGTATAGTGTTCTCAGAGAGGAGTAGACGCGACCGGATCCGGATTCAGGCGGGTCGCCTGGGCCGGGAGCGGTCGCCTGACGGACCGAACGATGTCAGGACGCACCTCGAAACCGACGGTCGGAGCGCTCCGGGAGACGGCGGACACGTCGTCCGTCCCCGCCGCACTAACGTGGCTCGCGTGGTCGCTGTTCGCCGCGAGCCTCGCCGTGCTGGCGGCCCGACTCCGACTCGGCGGGCCGTGGGAGCTCCCCGGCGTGATCGCCGTCGACGGGCTCACCGTCCTGCTGTGGCTGGTGGTGACGTTCTTCAGCGGCATCGTTCACAGCTACTCCCGGCGCTACATGGCCGGGAACGCTCACGAGACGAAGTTCTTCGGCACGGTCTTCGCGTTCACGCTCGCCGTGATGGCGCTCGTCGCGGCCGACCACCTCGCGCTGTTCTGGCTGTGCTGGCTGGCGATGGGGCTGCTGATGGCGGGGCTCGTCGGGACCGTCGAGGGGTGGCCGCAGGCGCGCGCCGCCGCGAGCGTCGCCCGGCGGTCCTTCCTCGCCAGCAGCGCGCTCCTCGGCGTCGCCCTGACCGCGCTGTGGTGGGCCACCGGCGCGACGACGGTCACCGGGATCGCCGCGAACGCCGACGCCCTCGGCGGGCCCGCGTGGCTCGTCGCGGCGGTCGCGCTCGTCCTCGCGGCGATGATCCAGTCGGCGCTCGTCCCGTTCCACGGCTGGCTCCTCTCCTCGATGACCGCCCCAACGCCCGCCTCGGCGCTGATGCACGCCGGCTTCGTCAACGCGGGCGGGATCCTGCTGACCCGCTTCGCGCCCGTCGTGACCGTCGAGACGTGGCTCATGCTCGGCATCGTGGTCGTCGGGGCGACGAGCGCCCTCGCGGGGAAGCTGCTCAAGACCGTCCGCTCGGACGTCAAGGGCGAACTCGGCTGCTCGACGGTCGGGCAGATGGGCTTCATGATCGTCCAGGCCGGGCTCGGCTTCTTCGCCGCCGCGGTCACGCACCTCGTGTTACACGGCTTCTACAAGGCGTACCACTTCCTCAGCGCTGGCGGCGAGGTCGAGCGCGCCGCGCCGACCGAGGCCGAGCCGGCGGGGACGACCGCCGTCGGGACCGTCGTCGCGCTGGTGACCGGCGTCGCCGGCGGCGCGACGTTCGCCGTGTTGACCGGGAAGGGGACGAGCCTCGACACCGGCCTGCTGCTCGCCGGGTTCGTCGCGCTCACGACGCTCCACGCGGCCCGGAGCGCCGCCCGTCACGCTACCTCGTCGAGGCCGGCGCGCTACGCGGCGGTCCCGCTGGTCGCCCTCCCGGCCATCGCGGTGTACGCGCTCGCCTACCAAGCGGTCTCGGGGCTCCTCGCCGGGCTACCGCTCGTCTCCGCGCCGACCGAACTGACCGCGCTCCACGCGCTCGTCGCGGTCGCCTTCCTCGCGGCGTACCTCGCGATCGACACCGGCGTCTACGAGCGCAGCGAGCGCCTCTACGTCGCGCTGTTGAACGCCGGACGGCCCGCTCCGGACACCGTCTTGACCGCCAGGGAGGAGTACGATGAGTACTGACGACGCGATCGCCGCCGCGGTCGACGAGGCGGCGAGCGCCGTCGGCTCGGTCTGGCCGATCCACTCGTTCGTCACCGCGAACCCCCTCTCCGGCTTCGAGGACCGCCCGTTCGAGGAGGCCGTGAGCCGGGCGGCCGACCGCTTCGGCGGCCGCGGCTATCCGCGCGCCGAGACGTTCCGGGCGGCGCTCGACGAGGGGCGGATCGACCGCGAGCGGCTCGACGCGGAGCTGACCGAGCGCGGGTTCGAGGCCGACCCCGAGCGCCTGCTGGAGCGGCTGGCGGCCGCGGAGGAGGCGGACGAGCCGGACGGAGCCGTCGAGGGAGCGCGCGCGGACTCCGCGGCGGAGCGCGTCGACCGCGTGCTGACGAAGTGGCTGTCCGCCTTCCTCGACGAGGGGCGCGCGGAGTGGTCGATGCCGAACCGCGAGGCGGGCTTCTACGACGCGTTCCGGTCGGTGGCGACGTACGACGACGATATCCCGGACGGAGGTCTCGTCGCCGACCTGCCGGACGCCCCCGGCGAGGCGATCGAGGCCGCGCTGGACGCGCAGCCGAGAGACCGGTGGGCGTCGGTGTTCGAGGCGCAGTTCGCCGAACTGCCCGGCTGGACCGGGCTGCTCAAGCGGCGCGCCGCCGACGACGGCGCGTGGCAGTCCGCGTACCCGATCACGCTGACCGGCTACCTCGCGGTGCGGCTCGCGCTGGCGGACGCCTTCGGGGTCGACCTCTCGCCGCCGCCCGAGGCGGACGCCGGTGGGCTGGCGGCGAGCGACGAGATCGCCGGGGCGTTCCTGAGCGCGTGGGAGGCCGGCTACCGCGGCGAGCTCGTCGACCGCGTCGCCGCCGAGAGCGAGGGGCTCACCGGGAGCGACGACCCAGACGAGGGCGACGACGCGGGGCGGCCGGCCGCCCAGCTCGTCTTCTGTATCGACACGCGCTCAGAGGTGATCCGCCGGCACGTCGAGGCGACCGGCGACTACGAGACGCACGGCTACGCCGGCTTCTTCGGCGTCCCGATCGAGTACCGCGGGTACGACTCGGAGGTGTCCGTCGACGCCTGCCCGCCCATCCTCGACCCGCAACACCGCGTCTCGGAGGTCCCGACGGATGAGGAGACGCGGGCGAGCCGCGACCGCCTCGCGAGCGTCCGCGAGACCGCCGAGTCGGTGATCGAGACGCTGCGGTCGAACCCCGCGACCGCGTTCAGCTTCGTCGAGGGGGCCGGGAGCGGGTACGGGCTCGCGCTCGCGGCGCGGACGCTCGTCCCCGGTCGAGTGTACGACTTCCTCGCGGGCGCGAACGACGCGGTGCCGGACGACCACGAGTTCTGCGAACCGGGCCTCGGCGGGGAGGACGACGCCTCCGACGGGCTACCCGTCGGGCTGACCCGCGAGGAGCGGGTCGAGTACGCCGCGACCGCGTTCGAGCTGATGGGGTGGGAGGCGTTCGGCCGTCTCGTCGTCTTCACCGGCCACGCGGCCGAGACGGCGAACAACCCCCACGGGGCGAGCCTGGACTGCGGCGCGTGCGCCGGCAACCCCGGCGGACCGAACGCCCGCGTCCTCGCGGCGATCTGTAACGACCCCGCGGTCAGGGACGGGCTGCGCGAGCGCGGCCACGACGTGCCCGACGACACCGTCTTCCTCGCCGCCGAGCACAACACGACGACCGACGAGGTCGAGCTGTACGACGGCGGCGTGCCCGACTCGCACGCGGGCGACGTCGAGCGGCTTCGCGCGGACCTCGACGCCGCCCGCGAACGCGCGACCGCCGAGCGCGTCGGCCCGACCGGCGAGCCCGGGTCGTCGGCCGGCGGCGACGCGACGGGCGTGCGGGAGGCCGAGCGCCGCGCCGGCGACTGGGCCGAGACGCGCCCCGAGTGGGGGTTGGCCGGCAACGCCGGGTTCGTGATCGGCCCCCGGGATCTGACGAGCGGTCTCGACCTCGACGGACGTGCCTTCCTCCACTCGTACGACTGGACGACCGACCCGGACGGCGACGCGCTCGAGGCGATCCTCGCCGGGCCGATGGTCGTCACGCAGTGGATCAACGCGCAGTACTACTTCTCGACGGTGGACAACGCGGCGTACGGGAGCGGCTCGAAGGTGACCCACAACCCCGTCGGCAACGTCGGCGTCTACCAGGGGAACGGGGGCGACCTGATGGCCGGGCTGCCGCTCCAGTCGGTCAAGGCCGACGCCGACACGCCGTACCACCGGCCGCTCCGCCTCTCGACGGTCGTCCACGCGCCCGTCGACCGCGTGACCGACGCGCTGGCCGGCAACGACGCGGTCGCCGGGCTGCTGGACAACGACTGGCTCTCGCTGACGGTCGTCGACCCCACGCGGGACCACCGCGCGTTCCGGTACGACGAGGAACTGGCGTGGACGCCCGCGTCGGAGGACGCCGAACCGCGGGCCGCACCGGCGAAGACGCCGGCCGCCGCCGACGACTGAGTCCGGGCCGTGGCGGTAGTTCCGTCCCGGGTGGGCCCCGGGAAGCGGTCGGATCCCGCACGGGTCCCGGACCCCGAACGGCGGTATCAGACGCGATTTCCGCGGGGGAAGTGCTATTCGGGCCGCCCCCGCTCGGTGAGACATGAGGTCAGAGGAGCCCGTCGACCTGCTGTACGTCAACGACGACGACCAGCTCCGCGAGCTGGTGCCCACGCGGCTCCGCGACGAGAGCGACCGGCTCCGGATCGTGACGGCGGGCTCCGCCGCCGAGGGCGAGCGGCTGCTGGGGGCGCGGCCGATAGACTGCGTGCTCTGCGACCACCACATGCCGGAGACGACCGGCGTCGAGTTCCTGCGGCGGGTCCGCGAGGACCGCCCCGAGCTCCCGTTCCTGCTGTTCACGAACACCGGGACGGAGGCCGTCGCGAGCGAGAGCATCGAGGCCGGCGTCACGGACTACGTCATTCAGGAGACGATCGAGAATCAGGCGCCCCTGCTCGCGCGGAAGATCGTCACCTACGTCGAGCACCGCCGGGCGCAGCGGGAGCGGGACCGGACGAACGGGCGGCTCCACGAGATCGCCTCGGTGACCGACCAGGTGTGGTGGGTGTTCTCGCCGACGTGGGAGGAGCTGCGGTTCGTCAACGACGGCCACGAGGCGATCTTCGGCCAGCCGCCGGCGGCGCTCCGAGACGACCCGACGACGTTCCTCGACCGGATCCACGAGGACGACGTCGACCGCGTCCGACTGGCGATGGAGTCGGCGTCGGCGGGGACCCCGCAGGTCGTCGAGTACCGGGTCGAGAAGTCCGACGCCGTGCGGCTCTGGGCGCAGTCGCGGTGTAAGCCGATCACCGACGCGGACGGCGAAGTCACGTCGCTCGTGGGGCTGACGCGCGATATCACGGACCGAAAGCTGTACCAGCGGGAGCTGACCGAGACGATAGACCAGCTTGAGGAGTTCACCGCGACCGTCTCGCACGACTTACGGAACCCGTTGAACGTCGCGGCCGGCAACCTCAGCCTCGCCGCGTCCGACAGCGAGGACGAGCGCATCGACACGGCGCTCGACGCGGTCGCGCGCATGGACACCCTCATCGACGAGCTCCTGACGCTCGCGAAGGAGGGCCGGACGCTCGGCGACCGGCGGGAGGTCCCGTACCGGGAGATCGTCGAGCAGAGCTACGAGAACGTCCGCGCCCCGGCGAGCAGCCTGCGGGTCACCGACAGCGTCACGCTGTCGTGCGACGCCGCGCGGCTCACCGAGGCGCTCGAGAACGTCATCCGCAACGCCGTCGAGCACGGCGGCAGCGGCGTCGCGCTCACCGCCGGCGTGCTCCCCGACGAGCGCGGCGTGTTCATCGAGGACGACGGCCCGGGGATCCCGCCCGAGGAGCGCGAACGGGTCTTCGAGAAGGGGAACACGACCCGCGAGGACGGGAGCGGGTTCGGGCTGGCGATCGTCGAGCGGATCGTCGACGCCCACGGCTGGGACGTCCGCGTCGCCGAGAGCGACGGCGGCGCCCGCTTCGAACTGCTGACCTGACCGGCGCGGAGGCGACGTCGAGGCGGCGGAGCCGCTGGCGGTCGCGCGTTCAGACGCCCGGCACGCCGAACGCGCTGATGCCGAGCCCCAATACCCCGTTCAGGACGGCGATGACGACCAGCGCCGCGGCCCACGCGACCAGCCCCATGATCGCTGCGTCCTTCCAGCCGCCGGGGTAGCGCCACTTGATCACCCAGACCCAGGCGACCAGCGCGACCGCGGAGCCGATCAGCGGGATCAGCGACCCGATCGCCCAGGCGACGGCGCCGAGCAGCGCGGTGACGACCGCGTGCGAGTAGTCGTCGACGTCCGCGACGATGCGACCGCTGACGTAGATACCCAGTCCGCCGACCAGCAGCGCGACGACGAACGAGACGATCGCTCCGAGAACCATGCGTACGCCTCTCGGCTCGGGCGGAAATAACAGGGGGACAGCGTCAGTCTCGGTGACACGTTCCGCGGGGGTCACCGGGGAGGTCACGGAGCGGTGGCGCGAGTCGGTCGGCGCCGGTCAGTAGAGCAGCTCGTCGTCGTTCTCGATCATGTACAGCGACCGGGCGGCGATGTTGACCGCGTGGTCGCCGACGCGTTCGAGGTCGCGGATCGTGAGGAGCAGCCGCGAGACGTTCTGCATCGTCCCCTCGACGTCCGCGTCCTCGCGGAGCTCGTCGCGCTCGATGAGGTCGCGGACGACGAGGTCGCTCGCGGCCTCGCAGGCGGCGTCGAGGTCGTCGTCCGACTCGGCGACGGCGTAGCAGCGCTCGGCGTCCGACTCCGCGTACGCGTCCATCGCCTCCTGGAGCATCGCCAGCGTGTCGTCGCCGATCCGCTGGACGTCGACGTCGGGGAACACCTCTCGGTCCGCCTGCTTGGCGTACTCGCCGAGGTTCGTCGCTAGGTCCGCGATCCGCTCGAGGTCGGTGATGATCTTGAACGAGGCCGCGATGAACCGCAGGTCCCCCGCGACCGGCTGCTGGAGCGCGATGAGGTCCGTACACTGCCCCTCCAGTTCGAGGTAGAGGTCGTTGATCTCGGCGTCGCCGTCGATCACTTCCCCGCCCAGCTCCGCGTCCTGTCGTTCGAGGGCGTCGAGCCCCTTCCGAAGGCGCTCGGCGACGACCTCGCTCATGTAGAGGACGTCGGCGCGGAGGTCTTCGAGCTTCGTCTGGTACTGTTCGCGTGGCATCGTGTTGGCGTATCCGCCTCGCCGGACGCACAAAAACACGTCGGCGGGAGGCCTCCGCCGCCCCGGATCGGCGTCCGCGACCGCATCGGCGACGCGTTCGCGAGCGCGACCTCGGTCGAAGCGTTCAAACCCCGCCGCGACGACGGCCCAGATATGCGGAACTTGGAAGACTTCGTGGTCGACGAGAACGAGGAGGTGCTCGCGCCCGCGGTCGTGATCTCGACGGTCGCGCTCCTCGCGGTGTTCGTCGTCGGCGTGCTGGTCTTCGCGGTCGGTCTCGTCGCCTGACCGGTCCCGCCGCCGCGACCTCCGTCGGCGGCGACCGACCGGCGAAGGACCGCCGCGTCCACGGCGTTTTTCACACCCCCGGATGACGGTGCCCGTATGGACCACCGGATCCTCGCCGACCTCCTCGACCGCAACGACGACCACGTCGCTGCGCTCCCCGCCGGCGCGTTCGACGGGCACCGCGACGGGCAGCGCCCCGGCGTCGTCTCCGTCTGCTGTTCCGACTCCCGCGTCTCGCAGGAGGGGATGTTCGCGGTCGAGGAGCCGGGCGTCCTCTTCACCTCCGGGGCCATCGGCAACGCCGTCAGCGCGGTCGTCGACGGCGAGCGCGTCCTCGACGGGAGCGTGGCGTACCCGCTCCGGCACACCCACACCGAGGTCCTCGCGGTGGTCGGCCACACCGGGTGCGGCGCGGTCGAGGCCGCGCTCACGGCGGTCCGGACGGGCGAGTACCCGACGGAGCCGGGCGTCCGCGCCGACGTGGCGGCGCTCGCGCCCATCGTCGAGGCCGGACTCGACGACCCCGCGGTCGTCGGCGAGTCGGAAGACGAGGGTGGCGACGTCGAAGGAGATGACGGCGAGGCGGACCCGGACGGCGACGCCCGGGCCTCGGTCCGCGACCGCCTCGTCGAGTACAACGTCCACGAGCAGGTCGCGTTCGCTCGCGACCGCGAGGAGGCGGCCGACGCGACGGTGTACGGGTTCGTCTACGACCTCCACGGGGTCTACGACGACCGCGAGGGGACGGTCTACCTGGTGAACGCCGACGGCGAGCGGGACCCCGAAGCGCTTCGCGACCTCGCCGGCGAGGCGCGCGCCGACCACGTGGCGACGCTCCTGGAACGGTAGGCGGCGCGTTCCCCGCATCCGACAACCGTTTCACGGCGACGCCCGAAGGGGGTTCAAATGGACCGACGCGTCCTGTTCGCGACGCTGATCCTGCTGGCCGGTGGCGCGACCGGGGTCGGCGTGGCGCTGTTCGCGTTCGTCGGCGTCGACGACGCCGCGACGGAGGCCGCGGTGGTCTGGGAGTCCGAGCCGGCGGCCGGCGACGACGGCAGCGGGGCCGTGGTCGCGACCGTCGACGGGGACCCGCTCCTCCTCCGTCCCGCCGTCGAGAACGGGTCGCGGGTCGTCAGCGCGACGGTCGCCGGGACCGACGAGACGGCCTGGACCGTCCCGATCGCCGGGCCGGACGCGGAGCGCGGCGGCGGCGACGGCTCCGGGGACGCGGACGGCAACGACTCCGACGGGAGCGGCCTCGGGGTCAGCGGCCTCACCGCGGCCACGCTCGGCGGCGAGCCGGTGGTCGCGCTCACGACGGCGCGCGGCGAACTGGTCGTAATCGACGCGACCGACGGGTCGGAGCGGTTCGCGGTCGACCTCGGCGGCCCCTCCGGGCTCCGGCCCGCGGTCGGCGACCTCACCGGCGACGGGAGCCGCGAGGTCGCGGCGGTCACGACCGACGGGGGCGTCCGCGTCGTCGACGGTGAGGGCGACGCGGTCGCCGAGGCCTCGCTGTCGGGCGAGGTCGACCGGCGGCCGCTCCTCGTCGAGCCCGACGCCGAGGACGACGAACTGGGCGGGCTCGCGGTGCTGACGACCGCGGGGAGCCCCGCGACCGTCCACATGCTCGACGAGCGCGGTCGGACGCGCTGGACGGCCGCACCGAGCGTGAACCCGCTGAGCTGGAACGCGGCGGACAGCCGCGACGGCCCGGTGCTCGCGCTGGGCGGGGCGAACGGGAACATCGAGACGCTCGAGACGAGCGACGGGTCGGACCGGTACGAGGTCAAGCTCCAGGACCGGCCGGTCGCGGTCGGGGACGCGGACCCCGGTCGGGTGTACGTCGGCGGCTCCGGAAGCGTGTGGGCGGTCGACCTCCTCGACGGCGAGGTGGTCTGGAAACAGCAGTACGGCGCGTCGACCCGGATCACCGAGCCGCGGCTGGGCGACGTCGACGGGGACGGCGAGATCGCGCCGATCGTCGTCAACCGGGACGGCGAGGTGCTCGCGATGACCCAGACCGGCGAGGTGATCACGCGGTTCGACGCGGGCGAGGTCGTCGTCTACGCCGGCCCCCTGTTCGCCGACGTCACGGGCGACGGCGGCGACGAGGTGATCGTGGTCGCGGACGACGGGACCGCGATCGCGGTCGACGTCTGACCGGCGGCGTCGATCGCGGGCAATTATATGCGACCGTCCTCGGAGAATCGACCGACAGCGGTCGGCCTCGCCGCGTCGTTCACCGGAAACGCGGTGTGTCGACGGAGCGAGGGCTCGGCGGGGAAGCGAGCGGCGAAAAGTGAGATGTCCGAGAGCGGCGCGTCAGTGGTCCTCTTCCTCGTACACCCACGCGGCGGTGTCGAGGTCGTAGTCGACGAGCTCCTCGTCGTCGAAGAACAGGTCGATCTCGCGCTCGTTCGCGCCCTCGTCCTCGTGGTCCGACGCGTGGATCACGTTGTGGCCGAGGTCTAAGCCGAAGTCGCCGCGGATCGTGCCCGGGGCGGACTCGGCGGGGTCGGTCTCGCCGACCATCGCGCGGACCTGACGGGTCGCGTCCGCGCCCTCCCACACCATCGCGAAGACGGGGCCGGAGGTGATGAACTCGACGAGGCCGTCGAAGAACGGCTTGTCCTCGTGTTCGCCGTAGTGGTCCTTCGCGAGCTCCTCGTCGAGCTGGACGAACTTGCCGGCGACGAGCTTGAGCCCGCGGTCCTCGAAGCGGGAGACGATCTCGCCGATGAGACCGCGCTGGACGCCGTCGGGCTTCACCATCACGAAGGTGCGCTCGTCGTGGTGGCTCACTGGTCGTCGCCTCCGGCCCGGTGGCCCTCCTCGGTCCACTCGACGTCGCGCGCCTCGCGGCCGAGGAAGTAGTTCTTCTCCGCCTTCGAGTCGACGAAGTGGAGCACGGTGCCGTCCTTCTTGACGAACATCGTCCCCGTGCCGGGTTCGATCTCCTCACCGCTGTAATCGCAGGTGCGTGTCTCGACCATTGGTTATCGGCCTCCGATGGAGTCGGCGTCGCGCTGGGTCTCCCGCAGCTGGAGCACGTCGCCCAGACGGACGGGACCCAGGACGTTCCGGGTGATGATCCGGCCCTGGTTCGATCCCTCCTGGATGCGGCACTTGACCTGCATGGCCTCGCCGTGCATCCCGGTCTTGCCGACGACCTCGATGACCTCCGCGGTCGTCGAGTCGCCGGTGCCCTCTTCTGCGCTCATGGGAGGTTATCGGAGCTCCGCGACCTTCTCGCCGATGTCCTCGACGTCGTCGGCGGCGTCGCCGGCGTCGACGACGGCGGCGGCGGCCGAGCCGACCTCGAGGCCGGCGGCCTGCCCGACCTCGTCTTGGGTGTCGACGAAGGCGACCGGGATCCCCTTCTCCTCGGCGAGCTCGGGGAGGTGCATCACGATCTCCTCGGGGGAGACGTCCTCGGCGACGATGACGAGGTCCGCGTTGCCGCGCTCGACGGCCTTGGTGGTCTCGTTGGTTCCTTTCTTCACGGTACCGGTGTCTCGGGCGACCTCGAGCGCTTCGAGGGATCGCTCCGCGAGGTCTGCTGGGGTGTCGTAGTCTACGTAAACGGGCATATGTTGTTCACCTGTCCTCCGTGCGGGCTCGCGTGCCCGTCCCGTGGTCGGTCCCTAACGGAACGGCACATCATCAACCCCACAGAGGCTGTGCCCCGTGGTAGTCAGGACATCCATAAAAGCGCTTTCAATGTCTCGTGCGTGTGCGAGCGGGAGTCACGGGGCGAGATCGCGGGCAGGACCGGCGGCGGTGCGGTCGTCGCCGCGCCCCGCGCGGCGGCCGCGGCGACACTCCGCGCTTTTTATGGATCGCTCGGCCCTCGATACACGCAACGAATGGTGCGTCTCGTTCACTACTCCGACATCGAGAACGTCTTCGACGCTCCGGAGCGAGCGGCGCGGCTCGCCGGCCGCGTCCGGTCGCTCTCGGGCCCCGACGCCGCGGTCGTCGGCACGGGCGACACGACCGCGCCGGGCGTCCTCTCGCTGGTCGCGACCGGCAGACAGGTCCTCGACTTCTACGAGGCGACCGACACCGTCTTCGACACGTTCGGCAACCACGAGTTCGACTACGGCCCCGACGCTCTCCGCGACCTCGTCCCCGACGCGCCCGCGACGTTCGTCTCCGCGAACGTCCGCGACGAGGCCGGCGAGCCGTTCGGCCGCGACGAGGGCGTCGTCCCGTGGGCGACTCACGAGGTCGACGGCGAGACGATCGGGTTCGTCGGCGTCACCGACCCCGCGACGGACTCGCTGAACCCGATGGCCGCCGACCTCTCGTTCGACGACCCGGTGGCCGCCGCGCGGGACGCGCTCGCCGAGCTGCGCGACGCGGTCGCGGAACGCGAGGAGGCAGCGGGCGCGGGCGGCGACGCGCTCGACCACGTCGTCGTCCTCTCGCACCTCGGCGCGGGCGACGACGACCTCGCCCGCGAGCTCGACGTCGACGCGATCGCCGGCGGGCACGTCCACAGCCGCCGGAACGAGGTCGTCGCGGACACGCTGTTGGTCCGGCCCGGCGTCAACGGGGAGACGGTGGCCGAGATCGACCTCGCCGCCGATCCGCCGACCGCGACGCTCCACGAACCAGACGGGGCCGACCCGGCGCCCGGCCTGGCGGACGCGCTCGCCGAGCGGATGGCCGCGGCGGACTTAGACGAGACCATCGACGTCGTCGACCGCCCGATCGAGCGGTCGGGCGACGTGGTCCACGGCGGCGAGTGCCGCGTCGGGAACTTCGTCGCGGACGCGTTCCGGTGGGTCCACGACGCCGACGTGGGGCTGTCGAACGCCGGCGGGCTCCGGCAGGGGGACCCGTGGGCGGGCGACGTGACGAAGGCGGACCTGATCTCCCTGATCCCGTTCGAGGAGCCGGTGGCGCTCGCCTCGGTCAGCGGGGCGGAGCTCCGGGAGGTGTTCCGCGAGATGGCCGCGCCCGACGTGGACTTCGGCGAGGACGACTGGTGGCACGGTCACGTCTCGAACGCCCGGGTCGTCTGGGACGACGACGCGGAGCTGATCCTGGAGGCCGCGGTCGGCGGCGAGCCGGTCGACCCGGAGGAACGCTACACGGTCGCCGTCTCGGAGTACCTGCTCCACTCCGAACACGAGTTCCCGACGCTCGCCCAGCGCCACCGGATCGACGAGGCGGACATCCAGTACGAGGTGCTTGCGGCGTTCGCCCGCGAGCACGGGATCGGCCCCGAGATCGAGGGGCGGATCGAGATCCGGAACCGCGCCGCCGCGGCGGACGACGACTGAGCGAGCGGCACCGACCGTGCGACCGGCGCCGGCAGAGCCGGGGGCGCGAGCGACGAGCCGACTTTCGAGCCCCTGAGAGGGTTTAAACTGGGTTGGCCCGTGTGTACACATAGCACATGGACGCGCTCGACGAGGTGCTCGAGAAGTACGCGACGAGCCAGCACCTCATGGACCACATCAGGTACACCGCCGAGTCGCTGAGCGTCGGGTTCGACAACTGGGGCGAACGGTACGTGAGCGGCCCCAGTCTCTACATCCTCATCGTCGCGGACGTGAACTTCGCGGAGTACACCGATCCCCTCGGCGACAACGAGTGGCCGGTCGACCGCTGCCGCCTCGTCACCGAGTCGCGCGACGTGTTCACGAACGTTGCCCGGGACGTGGCGTTCAGTCGGGACGGGGCCGTCGTCGTGACCGGCGACGGCACCATCCAGCGACAGATGGTGCGGGTCCGGAACCCCTCACGGGGCGAAGTCGAGGACCTCGAGACCCTCGAGTTCCCCGACTGGATGGGGACCAAACACATGAGCGCCCTGGAGACGTCGCTCCGCGACGACGTCCTCTGGGCGGTCACGCTCAGCGAGGAGGACGGGCGCGTCACCACGTTCCTGGACGGCACGTACCAGGACTATCCCCGTCACGAGATCGGGGGAAGGTGGCGACCCGAGAGGTAGGTGGACGCCCCGACGACCGCGGGGTTTCCGCGGTACCGTGCGCGTCCGTCGTCGCCCCGGCTACTCGAGCTCGACCTCGACGTCGCGCTGGAGCCCGGCGGCCTTCACCGTGTTGTGTAGCAACATCGCGCGCGTCATCGGCCCGACGCCGCCGGGGACAGGCGTGATCGCGCTCGCGACCTCCTTCGCGGACTCGTAGTCGACGTCACCGACCAGCTCGTACCCCTTCTCCGTGTCCGCGTCGACGCGGTTGATCCCGACGTCGATCACGGTCGCGCCCTCCTTGAGCATCGAGCCGTCGACGAACTCCGGGAGGCCGGCGGCCGCGACGACGAGGTCGGCGCCGGCCAGCTTCGCCTCGAGGTCCTCGGTCCGGGAGTGGCAGACGGTCGTGGTCGCGTTGCCGGTCGGCGACTTCTGGATCAGCAGGTTCGCCATCGGCTTGCCGACGATGTCGGAGCGCCCGACGACGACGGCGTCCGCGCCCTCCGTCTCCACGTCGTAGGCCTCGAGCAGCTTCTGGACGCCGTGGGGCGTACAGGGCTTGAACCGCGCGTCGCCCGCGACGAGGCGGCCGACGTTCTCCGGGTGGAAGCCGTCGACGTCCTTCTCGGGGGCGACCCGCCGGAGGACGGTCCGCTTGTCCACGTGGTCCGGGAGCGGGAGCTGGACCAGGACTCCGTGGACGTCGTCGCGCTGGTTGAGGTCGTCGATCGTCTCGTACAGCTCCTCGGCCGGTGCGTCGGCGTCGATCTCGACGTGGAAGCTCTCGATGCCGACCTCCTCGCAGTCGCGCTGCTTCATCGAGACGTACGTCTCGCTCGCGGGGTCGTCGCTCATCAACACCGTGGCGAGCCCCGGCTCGACGCCCGCGTCCGACAGCCGCGACACCTCGTCGGCGACCGCGCCGCGCACGTCCGCCGCGACCGACTCCCCGTCGATGATCTCCGTCATGGGCGATCCTCGTCGCCCCCGGGGTAAAAGTGAACCGGGATCGTGCGTATCGAGAACTATTCGAACCGGATTCGATCCGCATATGTGGATCAACTACTCCGGAAACAGCTCCGCCTCGCGCTCGACCGCGTCGATGGCCGCGACCTCCGCGTCGGTCAGTTCGAGGTCCGCCGCGGCGAGGTTGGCGCGGAGATGGGCCGCGCTCGACGCCTTCGGCACCGCGACCACCGGCTCCTTCGCGGTCGCCCACGCGATCGCGACCGCCTCGGGCGTCGCGCCGTGCGCCGCGGCGACCTCGGTGACCGCGTCGACCTCCCCGACCCGTCCGCCGGCGAGCGGCGAGTACGCGACGACAGAGTAGCCGTGTTCGCGGGCGTGATCGAGCAGTTCGGGCCGGTAGAACAGCGGGTGGAGCTCGGTCTGGTGGGCCGCGGGCGGTCGTCCGAGGACGTCGATCGCGCGGTCGAGGTCCGCGACCTCGAAGTTCGAGACGCCGACGTTCCGGACGAGGCCGTCGTCGACGAGCCGGTCGAGCGCGGACAGCGTCGCCTCGGGGTCGTAGTCGCCGCGGGGTCGGTGGACGTAGAGGAGGTCGACCGCGTCGACCCCGAGCCGGTCCGCGCTCTCGCGGGCCGCGGGCGCGACGTCCCCGGCCGCGAGGTCGTCGATCCAGAGCTTCGTCGCGACGGTCACGTCCTCGCGGTCGACGTCGGCGTCGGCGAGTCCGGCGGCGAGCCCCTCGCCGACGACCGCCTCGTTCTCGTAGATGCGGGCGGTGTCGAGGTGGCGGTAGCCGACGGAGAGCGCCGTCGCGACCGCGTCCGGGTCGTCGATCCCCATCGTCCCGAGACCGACCGGCGGGAGTTCCATGCGAACGGCTCGCGCGAGACGAGACAAAAGCGGTTCGAACCGCGCGCCGCCGTCACACCGTCACCGACACCGACCGCTCGACGACCTCGTACCCCTGCGCGGCGAGCGCCGCGGCGTAGTACCGCTCGCCGACCCACCCCTGCGGGAGCCGGCGGAGGTCGAGCCGCCGCGTCGGCCGCAGTTCGAGGTCGACGACGGTCCCGCCGTCGGCCGCCTCGCGGACCGTCGCCGCGTACGAGGCCCACGACCGACCGTCCGCCGTCCCCTCCATCTCGACCGTCGCGACCGGCGGGCGGTCGGGGTCGCGCTCGCCCGCTCCACCGTCCTCTGCCGCGACCCCTTCACGCACGTCGGTGGAGAAGTCGAGTTCGACCGATTTGAGCCCGAGAAGGTAGGAGAACTCGTAGGTCGCGTCCGTCCCGGGAGCGCTTCCGTCGGTAGCGGTGTCGGCCGAGTCCGGCGCGTCGTCGTTCTGGACCCCGTCGGCGACGCCCCACTGGAACGCGAGGTTCGGCGGTTTCGCCGACCCGAACTGGCCGACGACGGCCGCGGGCGGCGCGTCCGTCCGGAGGCGTGTCGAGCCGCGCCGTCGGAACGCGGGCACGCGGAGCGCGACGACGAGGACGGTGCCGACCGCCATCCCCGGCCAGAACGAGAGGGCGACGACCGCCGCGAGGAACGCGGCGACGACGAGCAGCGCGAGCGTCCAGCTGACGGCGCGCTCCGCGCGGCGGTAGCGAGCGACGACGGAGCGCACGTTCGATGCGTCTGCGTCCGGGAACTGACTCGCGGAGGGCGAGGGCATCGTCCGCGTTTCGGCGACCGGTCACATGCCCGTTTTGGTCGCGCGGCCGTCAGGCGATTAGATCTTCCCGTCCGGATCGGCCGGCGCTCGTCCGCAGATGCTCACGAGGTCGTGGAGGTCGTCGATCTCGTAGGTCGGGTGACAGTCCAGGTCGGTCGACCGGCGGTGGGGGCGGCGGAGGAACGCGGAGTCGATGCCGGCGTTGTCGGCCGCGCGGACGTCGGACTCGTTGTCGCCGACGAACAGCGCCGTCTCCGCGCCGAGGTCCTCGAGGGCGCGCTCGATGTAGTACGGGGAGGGCTTCTTGCGGGAGAGGCTCGCCACCGAGGGCTCGCGGCCGTACGCGACCTCGAAGTGCCCCGCGAGCCCGAAGTGGTCGAGGAGGGCGTCGACGGTCGCCTGCTGGTTCGAGGAGACGACGCCGAGCGACGCGTCCAGCGCCCGGACGGCGTCGACGTCGTCGTACGGCGTCTTCTGCCCCTTGCGGGCGGCGTCGATCTGCGCCGCGGCCGCGGTCTCGTCCCTGACCCGCCAGAACTCCGCCGGGTCCACCCCGTACCGCTCGCAGATGTCCGTCAGCGTCGCGGGGTCGACGCCGACGGCGACGTCGTCGACGTGGGCGAG
>NZ_CAKZRO010000079.1 GCF_937146585.1 uncultured Halorubrum sp.
CCCGTCGTCGTCGGTCTCGGTGACGTTTTCACCGGTGTCGTCGTCAGTCTCGGTGGCGTTTTCACCGGTGTCGTCGTCTGATTCCCCCTCATCGTCTTCCTCGTCTGCCGCCTCTTCGTCCTCTTCCTCGTCCTCGCCGTCGCGGGCCTCGAACACGCGGGCCCGGTCGAGGGTGACGTCCAGCCGGTCGAAGTCGCCGATGTCGGCCGGAGCGTCGCTGATGAGGAGCCGGAAGGTCCCGGTAGTCGTTCCCGAGCCGCCGTCCGAGCCGTCGGAGCCGTCCGAGCCTCCGGACGACGGGAGCGATCCCTCGCCGGCGCAGCCGGCGAGCAGCGTCGCGCTCGCGCCGGCGCCGAGGGCCACGAACTTCCGTCGGCCGAGGCCGCCGTCTGTCGGCTGCGATCCGTCGTCGCCTGTCGTCCGCGATCGGTCCGTCATGGTGGTTCGACGAACGGGCCGCGGACGGGTATAAATCGGCGATACTCCGGTCGGATTTACGCCGATAAAGCCCATTTTAGCGGGTATCACCGGGTTTCTCGGCGGGAAGGCCGCTCTCGGCGAGCGCGGGCTACGGTTCGGCCGTGTCGATGCCGGCCGCGTCGACCACGCGCTCCGCGTGGCGCGTCGCTCGCTCGCGGACCGCCGCCGCGTCGGTCCCGACGTGCTCGCCGTCCGCGTAGCGGACCGCGCCGTCGACCATGGTGAAGGTCACGTCGTCGCCGTGGGCCGCGTACACGAGGTGCGAGAGGGGGTCGTGGAGCGGCGTCGCGCGCGTCAGATCGGTCGTGATCCCGATCACGTCGGCGCGGTGTCCCTCGCGCAGCGCGCCGAGGCGGTCGAAGCCGGCGGCGCGAGCGCCGTGTTCGGTCGCCATCTCCAGCACGGTCGCGGCCGGGAGGCGGGTCGGGTCGCGGGCGTCGACCTTGCCGAGGAGGCTCGCCTGCCGCATCTCGGTGAAGGGGTCGAGCGTGTTGTTACACGGCGGGCCGTCGTTGCCGAGCGCGACCGCCATCCCGCGGTCGAGGTAGTCCTGGACCGGGGCGATCCCCGAGGCGAGCTTCATGTTCGAGGAGGGACAGTGGGTGACGACCGTGTCCGTCTCGGCGAGCACCTCGCGCTCGCGCTCGTCGGTGTGGACGCAGTGCGCGAGCGTCACGTCCGGCCCGGTCAGGCCGACCTCGTCGAGCCAGAGGACGTTGCGCCGCCCGGTGTCGGCCTCGACCGTCTCGATCTCGTCCTCGTTCTCGCTGGCGTGGGTGTGGATCGTCACGCCGTCGTACCGGTCGGCCAGTTCGCGGCAGCCGCGCAGGCAGGCCTCGGTACAGGTGACGGCGAACCGCGGCGTGACCGCGTACCGGACGCGGCCGTCGGCGGCCCCGTGGTACTTCCGGATGAGCGCCTCGCTCTCCGCGAGCGCGGCGTCGGTCTCCTCGAGGAGCCCCTCCGGCGAGTCGCGGTCCATCAGCACCTTCCCGAGCCGGGCGCGGATCCCCGCCTCGATCGCGGCCTCGAACGCTTCCGCGGCGTGGTTCACCGAGAGGTGGTCGACGACGGTCGTCGTCCCCGATTCGAGGCACTCCAGGTAGCCGAGTTCCGCGGCCGCCCGGGTCGCCTCGGCGTCCATCGCGGCCTCCATCGGTAACACGGCGTCGAACAGCCAGTCGAGGAGCGCGGCGTCGTCCGCGATGCCCCGCCCCAGCGACTGGACGGAGTGAACGTGGCCGCCGACGAGGCCGGGCGCGACGAGGTCGAACTCGCGGCGCTCGTGGTCGGGGTAGCGGTCCCGCAGGGCGCTCTCGTCGCCGACCGCGGCGATCGTGTTCCCCTCGACGACGACGGCGCCGTCGGGGATGACGGTCTCGGAGTCGGCCACGACGGTTCCGGCGATCAACATGTCCGTCCGTTCCTGACGGTCAGTCGGTAAGAGGCTGTCCGTTCCGTGGTCTCTGTTCTCTCGGCGTTTTGAGGTGCTGAGGTGGTCGATAACTGATATTGCGGTGGCGCGTGCCTGGGAGGCCGCATCGCGGCCGAGCAGCACGCGCGAGGGCTGCGGCGACCGGAGCGAAGCTGCGGGAGCCGCGAGGTTGGGGAGGCGTGAGGTGCGGGGCTGTGCGGTGCGGGGTGGGACTCAAAGGGGCAGCCGGGAGGCGGGCGCAGGCGACGCGAGCACCGCAGGGAGTGAGCGAAGCGAACGACCGAGGAGCGCGGCGAGCGTGCGCCCGCCTCCCGGCTGGGGTTTTGGATGCGTTCCCCGCAGATCCGCCGTCAGCTATCCGTCGAAACCGATCGTAACAGTCCGATTCGATCTATTCCAGTCGGCGGTCGCGGAACGCGCGGATCACGTCCTGGCGGGCGATGATCCCGACTATCCGGCCGTCGTCGTCGACCACGGGTACGCGGTTGATGTCGGGGTCGTCGCCGACGAGGAGGTCCAGTACGTCGTCGACGGGCGCGTCCGGCGTCACCGTCGCCACGTCGGCGCTCATCACGCCGGAGACGGGCCGGTCCGCGTTGCGGATCATGTCGACGCCGAGGTCGAGGTCGGCCCACGGGCGCTTCACCTGGTACGAGAGCGTGTCGACGAACGGCGGGAGCCCGACGGGGATCCACAGCGTCTCGTCCTCGGGTTCGAACAGGTCGACGAGGTCGGACTCGGTGATGACCCCCACCACCCGCTCGTCGTCGTCGACGACGGGGAACCCGCTGAACTCGTAGCGGGCGAACCGCTTGAACACGTCTGCGACGTCGTCGTCCGGCGAGACCGTCTTCACGTCCGACTCCATCAGGTCGCGGGCGGTCAGTGACATACCGGACGGTCACGGCCGGAGGCCGTAGGCGTTTCGCCCCCGACGGAACGCACTTACCGACCCGGGACGCAGTCGATCGCGTGTACCGCAACGGTCACGTCGGGGCGTCGCTGGTCGTCTACGCCCCGTTCGGGTTCCTCGTCACCGCCCTCGCCTCGATCGAGGTCGCCGCCGCCGGCGCGTTCGGCGTCGCCTCGCTGGCGATGGTCCCCGACCTCGACACGCGGGTCCCGTTCGTCGAGCACCGGGGGATCACGCACACCGTCTGGTTCGCGCTGCTGGTCGGCGTCGCCTTCGGGATCGTCGGGGCGGCGGTCGGATTCCGGGGTGGAGTCCCCGAGGCGATCCTGTTCGGCGGCGCGGGGTTCCTGTTCGGCGCGGTGACGATCGGCTCGCACCTCCTCGCGGACGCGCTCACGCCGATGGGCGTCCGACCGTACGCGCCCGTCCGAGACGACGAGTACACGCTCGACCTGGTCAGGGCGGCGAACCCGCTCGCGAACTACGCGCTGTTGGGGCTCGGCCTCATCGTGGTCACAGTCGCGCTCGTCGCCGGTGAAGCGGTTCCGGCGTAGGCGGACGGCGGGGTGACGTGAACGAAGGGATCGCGAGCGCTGACGCTCGGCGGACTGTGAGTCGAGAAGATGGCCGGGGTGGGCTCCGAACCCACGATCTCCGCATGTCCCAGGTCCGA
>NZ_CAKZRO010000080.1 GCF_937146585.1 uncultured Halorubrum sp.
CGACGGCTACGACTGGATCGAGGACGTCGCGTGGGAGGGTCTCGCCGGGAGCTCCGGGCCCGAAGCACAGAACGGAGACGAGCGGGCGGAACCCCGTGCGGGAACCGGTACTGGAGACTCCGGTACTAGCGGTACTTCACAGAATATGGTAGACCCCGAAGAACTTCAGGAGCAGCTCGCAGAGGTCCGAACCGAGCGAGACAGTCTCGCCGACGAGAAGGACGACCTCGAAGAGCAGCTCTCCGAGAAAGAGGAAACGATCGAGAACAAGGAGGAGCGGATCGAGCAGCTCGAGGAGGAGATCGACCCCCTCGTCGATATGCTCGCCGAGCTGGCGGCCGAGGACTCGCCGCTCCAGGCCGAGCAGCTGGCTGACCGGTTCGAGCCGAGCGAGCTCGTCGAGACGCTGGCGCTCGACGCCGGCTGGTCCGAGGACGACGACGAGGACCCGGTCGAGATCGTCCGCGAGCAGCTCGCGGGCTCCCCGACCCCTCGCGGCGAGAGCGAGCCCGACGGCACGCCCGGCGGCGACCTCGGCGAGGAGGAGAAGCAGCACGCCGAGCAGCTGGCCGGCGAAGTGATGACGGCGCAGGACACGCTCGCCGCCGAGGGCTCGAACTACGAGTACCTCAAGCAGGAGTACGACGTCGACGCCGCGGAGTACGACGACGTCGAGCAGCTCCGCGCGGCCGTCCGCGGTAACGGAGGTGCCTGAACATGGTTCAGGGAGACCTCCGACTCTACGACCCCGGGCAGAGCCTCGACGTCGACGTCATCGCGGACCCCGACGGGAACGTCGCGGGACGCAGTGATCCCGTCGAGATCGCCGGCGAGGCGAACGGGCGGACGCAGGTCCAGCTGCCTACCTCCGACGGCGACGCGATCGGGACGCTTGAGCGGGCGCCTGATGTCGACGACATGGACTACGCCGCCGGCGACGTCGCCGGCACCGGGAGCGCGCTCGCGCAGGGCCCGGTCGACTGGTACGAGGACGCCTCCGGCGGCGCCGTCGCACCGGGCGACCTGGTCGTCCTGACGGACACGGGCGTCCGCGCCTACGACTCCGCCGGTGGCGACACGCCCGAGATGATCCTCGGGCGCGTCTTCGCGACCGGAACTCGAGCCAGCGCCGAGACCGCGAACAAGGTGGCCGTCCTGCGGCACAAGTAACTCAGGTAACACAAAATGGCACGACTTAGTTTCAAGAAGGCCGGTCTGCTCTCGCCGAAGACGCTGCGTGAGGAGATCGTTCAGGACATCGACCAGATGGATGAGGTCCAGGGCGAGGACGTCGCCAGCGCGAACAGCGAGTTCGCTGCTGTCGACCTCGACGCCCCGGAAGAGAACTACTTCCAGATCGGCGGCGCCGTCGCCCCGATGCGGGAGGTCGACCGAGCCGCAGAGTCCCCGATCGGTACGCTCGGCGAGATCAGCGAGAAGGACATCACGACCTACTCGTTCAAGGAGAAGATCGCCCCCGAGAAGGAGACCGACGCGAAGCTGAACAGTGAGCGGGAGATCCTCTCGCTTTACCGCTGGGGCGCGAACCAGCTCCGGGCGGCGCTGTTCCTCACCCGCGAGCAGGTCACCTGGCAGGGCACCGCGAGCGTCGAAGGGTTCGTCGGGCAGGACGGGCAGACGCCCCACTCGGACATCCCGACCGACAACGTCATCGACCCGACCAACGCCTACGACGACCGGGCGAACTCCACGCCGTACCAGGACTTCTCGTACGCCTCGTACCTGCTGAACGAGGCCGACCAGACGTTCATGAACGCGCAGGTCACCGCCGACCCGGTGGCCTACGTCACCCCGAGCGCCTGGCACGACATCAAGAACAACGAGGACATGAAGGACCGGTTCTCGGGCGTCGAGGTCCGGGGCCTCACCGGCAGCCAGGTCCGCCGCCTCGTCGACGAGGAGATCCCCGAGATCCGGATGGTCAAGGTCAAGCTCCCGCGCACCGACGGCGACGGGAACTTCCTCGACGAGGACGGCAACGTCGTCAACGACGTCGACGACGCCGCGATGGACAACGTCCTCGAGCCGTACGACGCCGATGCCGGCACCCAGCGCCGGAACATCGTCATCGGACGGCCCGGCCCCAGCTCGGCGTTCCTCCCGTGGTTCGGCGAGAACATGGGCGAGTTCGACGAGCCCGACGCCCCGTCGACGGACGGCGGCTTCGCCATCGACGAGAACCGCGGCTTCGGGACCCAGACGTGGATCGGGAACGACCCGGCCGTCACCTGGCTGAAGGGCTTCCAGGACATCGGCTTCCACCTGATGCTCCCCGAGCAGTGGGTCGTCATCCGGGACATCTGAGGTGACCGATGACTGAACTCAGATGGACCCGCGACTCGACGTTCCACGACGGCGCGAGGAACTTCCGAGCTCGCGGCCCCGGCGTCTACGACGTCCCCGAGGAGGCGGTCGAGGACTACCTCGACCACCGCTCCGGCGCATGGGAGCGCCCCGAGGAAACGTCCGACGAAGAACAAAGCGCCGAGTCCCAGGACGACGGCACCGACGTCGACGAGGACGAGTTGGCGGAGCTCCTCGACGGCACGATCGGCGAGGTCGAGGACGCCCTGGAGACCGGCGAGTACGACGACGTCCTCGACGAGCTCGAAGCCCTCGAGGAGGACGGCGAAGGCCGGAAGGGCGTCTTCTCGGCGATCGACGAGCGGCGCGAGGAGTAACGCATGGCTGAGCTCGCCGACGCCGACTCGCGGACGTCCTACGAGGACGTCACCGGTGGCGGGTTCCAGACGGACCTCACCGAGTCCGAGGTTCGCGAGTACATGGACGACGCGAACATGGAGGTCGACGATCGCCTCAAGGGCCGCGGGCTCTCGGAGCGCCGGCTCGCGAAGATCGAGCGGGAGCTGACCCGCCACTTCATCAAGTTCCTCGTCGACGAGGAGCGCCAGGTCGAGTCCGAAGACATCGGCCCGGTCTCGTTCGACTACGCCGGCGCGCTCTCGGCGGAGGGACTGAAGGCGACGACCCACGGGCAGCAGGTGATCGAGTACGACACCTCGGACACGCTCGGGCCCGATGGCGGTGACTTCTGGTCGGTGACAGCATGAGCCGGTTCCCGGCCCGCCGGGCGCTCCGCCGCGCCGGCGTCGACGTCGAGCTCTACAACTTCGAGCAGGCGGAGGCGGCCGACTCCCGGGGCCAGCCCTGGAGCCAGACGGACGCCTCGCCGCAGACGATCGACGCGATCGCCGACCCCGGCGGGAAGTCGGTCTCCTACGGCACCTTCGGCGTCGAGGTCGATGCCGACCAGGTGTACCTCGTCGACGCCGACCTCGTCGACGAAGGCCTCCGCGATGGCGGGGGCGAGGGCGCGTCGGTCATCGTCCAGGACGGGAAGGCCTACCGCGTGATCGACGCCGACCGCTCCCAGAATCACGGCTTCGCCGTCCTCGAGTGCGAACTCGATGAGGAGGTAGACCTGTCATGATCGAGAACTACCAGGACCTGAACCGAGACGAAACGCTCGACGCCGTCGCCGACTTCGACGGCGAGCGACTCGCCGCGTTCGTCGAGTACGAGCGCGAGCACAAGGACCGGAAGACGGTCATCGAGCCGCTCGAGCGTGAGCTCGTCGACGTCGTCCCGGCCGACGGCCGGCAGTACGTCGCTGGCGTCTGGTTCGACGATGCGTCCGAGCCGGAGACGGTCCGGCGGTCGACGCGGATCGAGCAGGCGCTCGACGAGGGCGACCTCCTGGAGGCTGAGTAGCGATGGTCCGCGACGAGAACAACTTCGACGAGGTCCGGGACGCCTTCGACTCCGGTCTCGAGACCGGGCTCGTCGAGCTTCACTCGACCGTCCTGAAAACGCTCCTGCGGAACATGGCCCGCGGGAAGGACGCGCTCGGGAACTCGTGGGAGCCCATCAAGGCGTCGACGCTCCAGTCCCGGAAGGTCCGGACGTCGTCGACGGCGCCGCTCGTCGACACCGGTGAGCTCCGCGGCGACATCGCCTCGACGTCCGAGGTGAACACGGCGGAGCTCTACGCGGTCATCGGGACGACGAAGAAGTACGGCGAGGTCCACGAGCTCGGCGCTCCCGAGGCGGGGATCCCCGCCCGGCCGATCTTCGGGCCCGCTGCTCGCCTCGCCTACCAGAAGGCTCCCGACACGGTCGGGAACGAGATCGACGTGCGCCTCGAAGGCGCGGAGCTCTGACCGACGATGCTCACGACCGCCGAGGAGGACCGCATCGAGGCGGACCTCCCGTTCGTCCAGACGCTCACCTACGAGGGCGCCGACTACCAGTACGAGCTGACGCCGTACTGGTCCGGGCCCGATCACGCTGGGGACCGCGTCGATGCGGCGCCGGAGTACCCGGCGATCGTCTTCGGCTGGGACTCGCAGGGCGCCGAGGATGAAGAGCGCCGACCGCTCGGCGGCGTCTCGCGGATCGACGACCGCGGCGACGCGGCCGAGTTCGCAGAGGTCGAGGAGCGGTCCCTCGACGACGAGCTCTCGATCACGGTCGCCGTCGACGCGAGTCACGATGCGAACGGCGTCCCGCCGGACGTCCGCGGGAAGCAGCTCGCGCGGGCGATCTGGCGATACATCGTCTTCGAGATGGACCTCGACTCGGTGGGCGCGAACGGCGAGCGGCCGCTGCTCATCGAGCCGCTGAACCCGCCGACGCCCGGCCGCGTTGCAGGGACCTACCGCCTCGAGTGGTCGGTCCAGGTCTCGTACGTCGACGAGCACGAGACGGTCCACGAGACCGTCGACGACGCCGAGTACGCCGTCGACATGGAATAGTCAGCTAACCGAAACGCGACAGAACACGACAGAGAACACGCACAATGCCAGTTTCAGTGGTCGACATCGACCTTACGGCAGAGATCGCGGCTCTCCCCCAGCCGACCTTCACCGACGTCGCCGTCATCGGGACGGCGACCGCGGTGCCGCCGAACGCGGCCTTCGGCGAGGTCAACCGGTACGGGAGTGCCGCTGAAGTAGCGAACGACTACGGCGACGGCTCGGACGTCCACGAGTCCTCGAAAGAACTCGAGGGCCGGGGCGTCGAAGAGTGGATGGTCGTCGTCCTGGAGGCAGTCGAGGAGACCGAGACCATCGACGACGGGAACGCCGTCTCGACAACGCCGGTCCTTGGGGACCCCGTCCCGACCGCCGCGGCTCGGGACGTCGTCTTCTCCACCGAGTCGCCCCCGGCGGCACCGGACAACGGCGAGGTCGCGATCAACACCGACACCGGTGAGGTCACGACCGACGACGGAACGAGCGCGGACATCACGTACTACCACGCGGACTGGACCCGCCTCGATCGCCTCGGCGAGCTCGGCGCCGACCGGCTCCACCGAGCGAACACGCAGGCCGGCCGCGAGCACATCGGGACGTACGACGAGCTCGTCACCTGGGCCGGCGGCAACCGCGCCGGCGTCGTCCTCCCCATCAAGGACGGGACGACCTTCGCCGACACCGACGCCGCGATGACCGCGGCCCACGAGACCGCGGGCTACGTCTCGAGCGGCGATGTCCTCCCGTTCATCGCGATGGAGTCGAGCGGCGACCCCGGCGGCGAGGTCCTCGGCCAGCTCGCGACGAACGACCCGTGGTTCGACCCGTTCTTCGACGGTGACGGCTACGGCTTCGCGAACGACTACTTCGAGGACGCAGTCGTCGGCGACCCGTCGACGGCGGAGACGTTCGAGGGCGGCGACGTAAACGGCGACGGGCCGGTGAACGTCGTCATCAACGTGGGCGGGACGACCGTCCTCTCGAACTCGGTGTCGACGGCGGGCGCCTCGAGCAACTACCAGTACTTCGACGTCTCGATGACCGAGTCGTACGCGGCAGAGATAGTCGAGAACGCGCTGACCTCGCTGCGGCTGCGCGAGGATCGCGTCCCGTTCACACAGGACGGTCGGACGATGATCTCGTCGACGATCAAGTCGGCCTTCGCCGGCGACGTCGGCGGCGCCGACGACCCGTTCGCCGAGGTCTCGGTGAACGTGCCGTCGATCGACCAGCTGACCGACGACGAGAAGGCGAACCGCGTTTGGAGCGGGATCTCCATCGAGGGGACCCTCTCCGGGAACGTCCACGAGTTCGGTCTCGAGATGACCGTCACGGTGTAACTGGAGTGATCTAACACATGCCACAAACCAGAGACTTCGACGTTGACCAGATCTCCGTCTTCATCGACGGCGAGCGCGTCGCCGACCTCGACTCGGTCGGCTGGGACGACTCGGCCGACCACGAACACAACCGGACGATGGGCGACGACGGCAACATCTGGGTCATCGTCGACGAGGAGGTCGAGGCGACCGTCGCGGTGAAGGCCGTCTCGCAATCGATCCCCCGCCTCGAGCGGGCGTACAAGAACGCGGAGACCGTCTCCCTCGCAGTGCAGTACGCGGACGCAGAGCCCCGCGTCGAGTCGAACTTCCTCGACGGGAAGTTCCTCGGCTTCGGGCCCGCGGACGACTACGAGAACGACTCGATGCCGATGTACGAGGGCTCGCTGCAGTTCGACCGCGTCGAGCACGAGTACGACGAGTAAGCCGACTTAGTAGATCATGAGCTCTGATTCTCCCGAGTCCGGTGACGACCAGCCGGACGCTGACAGTACCAACGCAGAAACTGAACTCCAGGACGTCGACGAGGAGCCAGTCGACCTGACGCAGGTCGACCCCGAGGAGATCGACCCCGAGGACCTCGAGAACCAGGAGTGGTCGCTCGGTGGCGACGACACGGGCTACATCAAGTTCGGCGGGATGGTCTTTGAGGTCCAGGACCCAGAGGACGACGAGATCCTCAACCTCATCGTCGGCGCCGCGACCGGCGAAGGCGAGGCCGGCCAGATGGACGGCTCCGACCGGATGTTCGCGCTCTGCGATAGCGCGGTCGTCTCGCCGGAGATCACGCCGGAGCGCTGGCGGCAGATGAAGTCCGGCGAGCGCATCGGCCTGACGATGCGGATCGCCGAGTGGGCCGGCATCGACCAGATGATGGATTTTCCCGAAGGTGGGGAAGCTCCCCCGCAGGCCGAGTAACCACGCGGATCCATCAGGAGTCCGGCATCCCTCTTCAGGAAGTCGCGGAGTGGCCCTGGACGAAGCGGCTCTGGTACGCCGAGGCCTACGACGCGATCGAGCCGGACCAGTCCGAGCTCGGCGCCGGCGGGCTCGGCGGCTTCGAGGGACTCGACGTCGACGCCGGCGACGTCCCGGGCGACATCCCCTCCTCGTTCGGTTCAACCGGAAAGAGCGTCACGAAGGGCGTCTCGAAGCATGACAACGTCTTATCGGTGAATTAACATGGTAGGTTTTAGCGGCAACGTCCGACGGATAGCAACAGTACTGACAGCATCCGATCGGGCGTCCGGAGACCTCCGCAGTGCCGAGAGCGCCGGTGACGACGCCGCCGAGTCGATGGGCCGTGCGGAGCGCCGCGCCCGTGGGGCTAAAATGGGCTTCATGGCGTTGGGGACCGCGACCGTAGCTCTCGGTGGATCAATCGCGCTGCTCGCGGGCCGGTTCGGACAGCTGGATCGCGAGTTCCAGACGATCCAGACGACGTCGGGCGCGACCACGGAGCAGATGGAGGATATGCGAGACTCCGTGAAGCGCATCGGCGTCGAGCTCCCAGTCACGATGTCTCAGGGCGCGCAGGCGATGAAGGCCCTCTCGTTCGCTGGCCTCGACGCTTCGGAGTCGATGGACGCCCTGGCGGCGACGTCTGAACTCGCCGTCGCCTCGGGGATGAACGCCTCGCAGTCGGCGAAGACCGTGGCGCAGTCCCTCAACGCATTCAACATGGAGGCCGAGCAGGCCAACGCCATCGTGGGGGCGATGGGTGCGACCTTCGCATCAAGCGCGACGAACATCCAGTCCCTCTCACAAGCGCTGACCGAGGTCCAGGCGACCGCGAGTTCCGCGGGCATCTCGGCTGCCGAGACTGTGGCTGCCATCGGGACACTGGCGGACTCCGGCCTCGAAGCCTCGAAGGCCGGGACGTCGCTGAACGCCGTCCTCTCGCGCCTGACCGGGAACAGTAGTGAAACCCAGAAGGCCCTAGAGGAACTCGGCCTCTCGACTCAGTCGTTCACCGACTCGTCAGGCGATCTGAAGAGTATGACCGACATCCTGGGCACCCTCTCGTCCGAGATGGACGACGTCGGTTCGCAGGCCGAGCGAATTGCTCTCGCTCAGCAGCTCGTCGGGCGTGAGGGTGCGCGGGCACTGCTGCCGTTGATCGAGGACACGGACAAGTTACAGCAGAAGCTGGAAGACAATCTCCGCGCCGAGATACAGGGTGCCATCGGCGACCTCGCAGAGTTGAACGATCAAGAGCTCTCGGGAGTGTCGCAGGCGCTCGGGATGGACGTCTCGGAACAGACGGGGACGAAGGAGTTGATCACGAACCTCCGCAAACTCTCAAACGAGGGTGAGTCTACTGCCGAGATCGCGTCACGTCTCCAGGTCGGTCTGGGGCTGACTGATCAGGCCGCGCAAGCACTCGCCAGTGACATCGCGGACACGAATCAGCCGGTCAAAAACATCGCAGAGGGAATCGGAGGTGTGACGACCGCTGCGGAGCTGGCCGAGAAGCAGACACAGACGCTCTCGGGCCAGGTCCAGCAACTCCGCTCGACGCTTCAGGTCATCGGGTACGAGATCTTTGTGGGCACGAAGCCGGCGATCACTGCGCTTGTCGGTGCACTCCGGTCCGTCGCTGATCCAATCTCCGAGAACGAGACGCTTGCTCGCGGGCTCGGTGCCGCGTTGGTCGCACTCACGGGCGCAGCGGCGGCCGCGACCGTCGCGTTCGGCGCTGCATACGTCCAGGCTGCGATCCTGCCGGCCGTCCTGAAGGTTGTCTCTGGGTCGTTCCTCGCCGGCGCCGCGAG
>NZ_CAKZRO010000081.1 GCF_937146585.1 uncultured Halorubrum sp.
AGGGCGTCCTCGACGGCCTCGACGTCGTCGGGGTGTACGCGGCGCTCCCACGCGTCGAGGTGCGGTTCGATCTCGTCGATCGAGTGGCCCAACATCTGCGCCCACTGGTCGTTGAACTCGACCTCGTCGGTGGTCATGTCCCAGTCCCAGACGCCGATCTGGGCGCCCTCGACCGCGAGCTCGAGCCGGTCTTTGATCTGTTGGAGCGCCCGCTCTCGCTCCCGTTGTTCGGTGATGTCGGTCGAGACGCCGCACACCCCGCGGATCGACCCCTCCTCGTCGTGTACGGGCGACTTCCGAGTCAGTCGAACGCTCTCTCCGGCGGGCGTCGGAACCGTCTCCTCGACCTCGATCTGCTCGCCGCCCTCGATCACTCTGCGGTCGTCCGCCCGGGCCTGCGCCGCGACGGCCTCCGGGAAGAGTTCCTCGTCGGTCATCCCGACGGGGTCCTCGTCGATGTCGAACACGTCGCGGCACGCCTGGTTCATGAGGAGGTACCGTCCCTCGGTGTCCTTCAGGAACACCGCCGCGGACATGGTCTCCAAGACGGTCTGGAAGCGGCGATGCGTGCGCCGGTGCTCCCGCTCCCGCTCCTTCTGTTCCGTGACGTCGCGAGCGATGCCGACGATCTGCGTCACGTCCCCCCCGTCGGCGACCGGCGTCAGCTTCGTCTGCCAGTGGCTCGTGCCGCCCGGGAACTCGAGTCGCTCCTCGTACTCGATCGTCGTCCCCTCTTCGACGCACCGGCGGTAGTTCGCCTCGACCGCGGCCCCCTGTTCGTCGCCGAGGAGTTCGCGCGGCGTCTCTCCGAACATCGCGTCCTCGCTCAGGCCGGTCTGTCGCTGGTAGGCGGCGTTGTTCTGCTTGAACGTGAACTCGTACTCGCCGTCCGCCCGCGCGACGTCGACGAGGAAGATCGCGTCGTCCGCCTCCCGGAACATCGCCTCGTACGCGCTCTCCACCTCCTTCCCGCCGGCTTCGAGCCGGTCATCTCCGCCGGTCGACTGTGACCCCTTCCTCATTGTTCTAATGACGCAATATACGTTCTCTCCGTAGATAACACCACGGATGTCAGGGTGCGGATCCCCTCAGTCGACGCCGCTCGCCGCGACCGCTACGTCACGCCGCCCTCGCCCGTCGCGTACGCCTCGTGGGCGTCCGCGTCGAGGATCGCCTCGATCTCGTCGACGACTTCCAGCACGTCGGCGAACGAGGTGTACGGCGCGGCCGGACAGACGCGGACCACGTTCGGTGGCCGGAAGTCGACCACCACGCCCCGGTCGGTGAGCGCCGCGCTCAGTCGCTCGGCGTCCGGGTGTTCGAGGGCGACGTGGCCGCCGCGGGCGGCGCGGTCGCGGGGCGTCCCCACCGAGACCGCCGGGAGCCGGTCGTCGACGAGGGCGATGAGGAAGTCGGTGAGCGCGAGCGACTTCGCCCGCAGGCGGTCGATCCCGGCCTCGCGGAGGAGCTCGACCGACCCCTCCAGCGGCGCGGCCGAGAGCAGCGGCGGCGTGCCGATCTGCCACGCGCCGGCGGAGTTGGCCGCGGTGAAGGTCATGTTCATCTCGAACTGCGTCGCCTTCTCGTGGCCCCACCACCCCGCGAGGGCGGGGTCGAGCCCGTGGTGGCGCTCGGCGACGAACAGCGCGCCGATCGACCCCGGCCCGGCGTTGAGGTACTTGTACGTACACCACACCGCGAAGTCGACGCCGGCGTCGCCGAACTCGTGGGGGACCGCGCCCGCGGAGTGGGCCGCGTCGAAGCCGGCGTACGCCCCCGCCTCGTGGGCGGCCGCTGTGATCCGCGGCACGTCGAACAGCTGCCCCGACCGGTACAGCGCGGTCGGCATCCAGACGATCCCCACGTCGTCGTGCGCCGCCAGCGCGGCCTCCACGTCGCGGGGGTCGATCGTCCGTCCGTCGCGGCTCGGGACGACCCGGAGCTTCTCGTCCGGGTCGATCCCGCGCTGCCGGAGCTGCGCCCGGAGCGCGTAGTGGTCGGAGGGGAAGTCGAGCTCGTTGACGAGGACCGCGGGGTCGACCGCGGCGTCCCAGCCCCCGTCCGCGGCCGCGACCCCGTCGCGGTCGGGCCCGTTCCCGGCCAGCAGCTCGTCGAGGAACGTCCCGACGAGCGTGTGGATGTTCACCGTGATCGAGTTACCGACGACCACCTCCGCCGGCTCCGCGCCCACCAGCGGCGCGAGCGCGTCGCCGAGCCGCTCGCCGACGTCGAACCACGGCGGGTCGGCGTCGGTCCACCCCGAGATCAGCAGCTCGCGCCACTCGTCGATAACGCGGTCGAGGCTCGCGAGGGCGGCGTCGCTCGCGGGGCCGAGCGAGTTCCCGTCCATGTAGAGCACGTCCTCGGGGACTCGGTAGCGGTCCGCGAACGAGGCGAGCGGGTCGTTCTCGTCGAGGCGGGCGGCGAGCACCGCGGGGTCGCCGTCGCCCGCCCCGCCGCCGCCGAGCCCCTCGCCCGCGAGCGCCTCCCGGGCGGGAGCGTACGGATCGTCCATACGCGATCACACCGCGCCGGCGACTAAGCGTTACCGGGGTCGGTCGAGCGGCGACCGAGTGCCGGCGCGGGCGTCACTCGACGATGTCGATCGCGGGCCGGCCCGGCTCCGCCTTGCTGACGACGCCCGCGTCGGCGTCCGCGGCGCGCTCGACGCGGACCGGCGCGTCGAACTCGCGCTCGATCAGCCACGCGGCCGCGCGCAGGGCGTCGTACTCGGCGTCGCCGTCGAGCGTCTCCCGGAGCGCCTCGCGGTTCGCCTGGAGGTCCTGCCCGTACGAGGCGGCGTCGTCGCCCCGCTCGCGGATGTGGCTCTCGGCCATCAGCTCCGAGATCAGGTTGTCGGCGTCGCTGTCGATCGCGATGGACAGCGCGTCGTACTTCCAGTCGGGCGCGACGACCACGTCGATCCGCTCGGGGTCGTCGATCCCGGCGACCTCGACGATGTCGCGCACGTCCTCGCGGGTGTTCGCGACCAGCCGGCGACGTCGCTCGACCGTCTCGCGGTCGACGCTCGCGGTCGGCCAGTCGGCCTCCGCGACGAACCCGTCGCGGCCGAGCGTCTCCCACAGCTCCTCGGCGAGGTGGGGCGCGACGGGCGCGAGCAGGCGCACCGCGACGTCGACGCCGCGCTCGAAGACGGCGGGGTGCGGGTCGGCGTGCTCGCGGTAGCTCCGGAGGGTCCGGACCAGCTCCTGCGCCTCCCGCAGCGCCACGTTGAACGTCAGGTCGTCGTACTCCGCGCCGGCGATGGCGACCGCGGCGTCCGTCTCGTCGGCGACGTAGTCGTCGATCTCATCGCGGTCGGCGTCGGAGTCGGCCGTCGCCACCTCGCCCGCGGCGTACGCCTCGACGAGGTCGCTGAGGCGGGTCAAAAAGCGGTGGGTGGACCTGACGCCCTCCTCGGACCAGTCGAAGTCGCGCTCGGGCTGGGCGGCCTCCATCATGAACAGCCGCGCGGTGTCGGCGCCGTACTCGTCGACGATCCGCTGCGGCGAGACGACGTTCCCCTTCGACTTGGACATCTTCTCGCCCTCCAGCTGGACCATCCCCTGCGCCAGCAGGTTCGTGAACGGCTCGCGGTGGTCGAGCCCCTCCTCGTCGGCCAGCACCTTGGTGAAGAACCGCGAGTACAGCAGGTGCATCACGGCGTG
>NZ_CAKZRO010000082.1 GCF_937146585.1 uncultured Halorubrum sp.
CGGGGCCGGCGGCGCTGGCGGCGCCGGCGGGTTCGAGGACATCTTCAACCAGTTCTTCGGCGGCGGCGGTCGCGGCCGCGGCGGTGGCGGCGGCAACCGCCCGCGGCAGGGTCGCGACCTCAAGACCGGCCTGACGATCGACCTCGAAGAGGCGTTCCACGGCGCGACCAAGGAGGTCACGCTCACGCGCCCGACCGAGTGCGACACCTGCGACGGCGCGGGCCACCCCCCGGACGCCGACGTCGAGACGTGTCCGCAGTGTAACGGGCGCGGCCAGGTCCAGCAGGTCCAGCAGACGCCGCTCGGACGCGTCCAGCAGACGTCGACCTGCCCCCGCTGCGAGGGCGAGGGCGAGCTGTACAGCGAGGACTGCGCCGACTGCGGTGGCGACGGCGTCGTCCGCGAGGAGGCGACGCTGTCGGTCGAGATCCCGGCGGGGATCCGCTCCGGGCAGAGCCTCCGCATGGAGCGCGAGGGCGCGCCGGGCGAGAACGGCGGCCCGAAGGGCGACCTGCTCATCGAGGTCGACGTCGACGTCGGCGACCGGTTCGAGCGCGACGGCGACGACCTCCGCGTCAACGAGGCCATCTCCTTCCCGCAGGCCGTCTTCGGCGACACGGTCGAGGTGGAGACGGTCGACGGCACCGTGGAGATGGACGTCCCCGCCGGCACCCAGAGCGGCGAGACGTTCCGGCTCCAGGGGAAGGGGATGCCGCGGCTCCGCCGTCGCGGCCGCGGCGACCTCTACGTCCAGGTCGCCGTCGTCGTCCCCGAGTCGCTCAACGACGAACAGCGCGAGGCGCTGGAGGCGTTCGCGGAGGCCGGCGGCGAGGACATCGACGTCGGCGGCGGCTTCTTCGAGAAGTTGAAGAGCTCCTTCTGAGCGGCGTTGGCGGGACCGCGGCTCGCCTCCCTCGCCCCGTAGCTTTTCTGTCCCCCGCGACGACGGCCGACACATGGGCTACGACACGACGGCCTACGACGACGTGGAACCGCGCGCGCCCGGGATGTTCTTCCTCCGGGAGGCGCTCGACTGCGAGCGGCTCGGCGTGACCGTCGTCGAGGCCGACGACGGCTGGGAGGGGATGGAACACGACCACGCCGACGCCGACCACGAGGAGGTGTACCTGCTGCTCCACGGCGAGGCGACGCTCACCGTCGACGGTGACGCCGTCGACCTCGCGCCCGGGGACGCGGTTCGGGTCGACCCGGGGTCCGCCCGCGACCTCGCCTTCTCGGCCGACGGCTCGAAGATGGTGATCGCCGGCGCGCCCTGACGCCGCCCCGACGCGGTCCGGTCGGGCCGCGGCGCCGCCTCCGCGACGCCGTAGCGTTAAGACGCGCGGCGCCCGAAGATCGGACATGAACCTCGTCGGCGATCTCCTCGCGCGCGACCGGCGCACCCGCGACCCGGCGCTCGTGACGCCGGACGGCCGGGAGCGGACCCACCACGACCTGATCACGAACGGCTACAAGGCGGCGAACGTGCTCCGGTACCTCGGCGTCCGGGCCGGCGCGACCGTCGCCGTCGAGCCGACGGCCGGGTTTCACACGACCCTCGCGTTCCTCGGCGCCGCCGCCGTCGGCGCCCCCGTCCGGTTCGATCCGGCGGCGGGGATCGGCGCCGGTGACCGCGTCGTCCTCGCGCCAGTCGCGACCGCCGACGCGCTCGATCCGGCCCCCGGGACGAACCTCGCCGCGTTCGGCGGCCCGCCGGACCGCCCCGACACGACGCACTGGGAGAAGGAGCTGTGGAGCGAGAACCCGGGGATGCCGCCGAGCGACGTCGCCCCCGGCGACCCCGTCGTCCGCGGCGCGGACGGGGACGTCAGCCACCGCGACCTGTGTTCGCTCGCGGCCGCCGCGGTCGAGACCGCCGACATCGGCGACGAGACGCGCGTCGTCCTCAGGGCCCCGTTCTCCGACCCCTCGGCGCTCGCCGCCGGCCTCGTCGCCCCGCTCTCCGCCGGCGGAACGGCGGTGCTCGCGGCGACCGGCGACGGGGAAGCGAAGAGCGACGACCCCCGAGGCGACGTGGCGGTCGCCCCGGCGGCCGCGACGGTGCCGGAGCCGCGGCGGCTCGACCCCGCGTCGATCGCCCCGACGGTCGAGTGACCGGCCTCGACTCCGGCCGGCGTCGGATCAGTCGTCAGCCGGGTTCGGCTCCGCGGCCGCCTGTCCCTCGTGCCGGAGACAGGCGGACTCGTGGCCGGGCGCGTGGACCGTCTGTTCGGGTTCGCGCTCGGCGCACGGCGTCGTGATCGCGTCCGACAGGACGGAGCCGGCCCGCTCCGAATCGCCCTCGATCAGGAGATCGAGCGCCTCCGAGAGCGTCCGTTCGAGTTCCGGGTCGTCGACCGTCTCGCTGATGTCGAACTCCCGGCGGATCTCCGCTCGGACCTCGGAGTCGGTCGGCTCGGTCCCGGATCCGGCGATGTTCTCTCGCACCTGTTCGACGTCGACCTCGTCGATGCCGACCTTGTCGCGGAAGTTCAACAGCCCCCGCCAGTCGTCCTGATCGATGTCGAGCCCCTCGGGCTGGATCACCTTGTGACACCGCGTGTGGAACCGGCAGCCGCTCGGCGGGTTCGTCGGGCTGGGGACGGTGCCTTTCAGCTCGATGCCGCCGACGCTGGCCCGCGGGTCCGGGGTCGGAATCGAGGACAGCAGCGCCTCGGTGTAGGGGTGTTGCGGGTCGGTGAAGATCTCCTCGACCGGCCCGATCTCGACGATCTCGCCGAGGTACATCACCGCCACGCGGTCGCAGACCTGACGGATGACGGACATGTCGTGGCTGATGAACAGCAGCGACAGCCCGAACTCCTCCTGGAGGTCGTTGATGAGCGAGAGGATCTCCGCCTGGATGGAGACGTCGAGCGCGCTCACCGGCTCGTCGGCGATGATCAGGTCCGGGTTCAACACGAGCGCCCTGGCGAGCGCGATCCGCTGCTTCTGGCCGCCGGAGAACTCGTGCGGGTACCGGTCGAAGTCGTTCGCCGAGAGCCCCACGCGCTCGAGCAGGTCCTCGACGATGGCGCGACGCCGGTGACGGTCGCTCATCCCGTGGACCTTGAGGAGCTCGCCGACCGCGTTCCCCACGGACACCCGCGGGTCGAAGCTCGAGGAGGGGTCCTGGAAGATCATCTGGGCGCCCCGTCGGAACTCCATCATCTCGTCGTCGTCGAACTCCGTCACGTCGTTGGGGTGGGTGCCGTCCGGATCGCGGGTGGCACCCTGGCGACCGTTCCCGTTGAAGATAACCTCTCCCGCCGTCGGCTCCTCCAGGTGGATGACTGAGCTCGCGGCGGTCGACTTGCCGCAGCCGGACTCGCCGACGAGCCCGAGCGTCTCGCCCTCCTCGATGTCGAAGCTGATCCCGTCGACGGCGCGGGCGGCGCCGACCTTCCGGTTGAACAGCCCCTTCCGGATCGGGTAGTGCTTCTTCAGGTCGCGCACGGACAGCAGCGTATCAGTCATCTGCGGGACCCACCTCGCTGTCGCCGTCGACCGTCCCGGTGTCGTCGCCGGGACCGAGCCCCTCGCTGCGGACTATCGAGGGGTTGCCGCCCGGTCCGTAGTGGACGCAGGAGACCTCCTGACCCGGCGCGACCTCTATCTCCTCCGGCTGCTCGCCGGTGCGGCACGCCTCCTCGGCGTACTCGCAGCGGGGCGCGAACCGGCAGCCGTCCGGCGGGTCGTGCGGGTCGGGGAGCGTCCCCGGTATCCCGCCGCCCGTGCCGCCGAACTCCGGGAGACACTCCAACAGCTGCTGGGTGTACGGGTGTCCCGGGTGGTCGAAGATGTCGAGGACGTCGCCCCGCTCCATCACCTTCCCGGCGTACATCACGACGATGCGGTCGGCGATCTCCGCGACGACGCCGAGGTCGTGCGTGACGAACAGGACCCCCATCTCGAACTCCTCTTGGAGGTCGTCGAGGAGGCGCAGGATCTGCGCCTGAACCGTCACGTCGAGCGCGGTCGTCGGCTCGTCGGCGATGAGCAGGTCGGGGTCGCCGACGAGCGCCATCGCGATCATCACGCGCTGTTTCTGCCCGCCGGAGAACTCGTGCGGATAGTCGTCGAACCGCGAACTGGCGTTCGCGATCCCGACGCGGTCCATCAGGTCCACCGCCTTCGCGCGGGCCTCGTCGTCGGAGACGTCCTGGTGGATCTGGAGCGCCTCGGTGATCTGCCACCCAACGGTGTAGCAGTGGTTCATCGCCTCCTGCGGGTTCTGGAAGATGTGCGCGATCTCGTTGCCCCGGATCTGCCGGAGCTCCGACTCGGGCAGCGACAGTAGGTCGCGGCCCTTGTACCGGACGGTCCCCTCGATCTCCCCCGGCGGCGTGTTGATGATCTTGGTGATCGATTCCGTCGCGACCGTCTTGCCGGAGCCCGACTCGCCGACGATACAGACGGTCTCGCCGGTGTTGACGCTAAAGTCGACCCCGTCGACGGCGGTGAGGGTTCCGTTGTCGGTGCTGAACTTCGTCGTGAGGTTCTCGACCTCGAGTAGTGGTTGGTCGTCGGCCATTATTCGCTCTCAGCCTCCGCTTCTGGGTTCAGCGCGTCCAACAGCGCGTCGCCGAGGAAGTTGAACGCGAGGATGGTGAAGAACAGCACGATACCGGGCGCGAGCACGATCCACGGGGCGAACGAGAGGTCGCTCCGGCCCGCGGAGATGAGCTGCCCCCACGAGGGGACCGCCGAGTCGCCGATCCCGAGGAAGGCGAGCTGCGCCTCGGCGAGCAGGAAGCCGGGGATGAGCAGCGTGAGCTGCGTGATGATACTGCTCGCCGCGTTCGGCACGACGTGCCCCCGGATCACCTGGTACGTGCTCGCGCCGCTGATGCGGCTCGCCTTGATGAACTCCTCCTCGGATATCGACAGCGACTTGCTCCGGATGTAGCGCGCGGTCCCGCCCCAGGCGAACAGCGAGAACACGACGATGAACATCCCGAGCCCCGCGCCGTAGATGTACAGGATGAGCAGGAACATCAGGAACGTCGGGAACGAGAGGATGATGTCGACGAACCGCATCATGATCTCGTCGATCCATCCGCCCGCGTACGCGCTCAGCGTCCCGAACGAGATCCCGATCGTGGCGACGATGGTCGTCGTGATGAACGCGATCTGCATGCTGATCGTCATGCCGTAGACGATCATCGTGAACACGTCTTTCCCGCCCTGCGTGGTCCCGAGCGGGTGCTGCCACGTGCCGAAACACCGCCCGTTCACGACGTCGCCGACGCAGGTCGCCGGCGTCGTGTCGACGACGGAGGTGAACACCGGCGGCTGGTAGCCGATGAGCAGTTGCTGCTGTGGCGGGTCCATGATCAGCGGCCCGACGAGCCCGCCGACGAACACGATGCCGAGCCAACCGAGGCTGACGACGGCCGGTCGGTTCCGCTTGAACTCCTTCCAGTAGTACCGCGTCATCCGCGGGTTCTGGTACAGCGGCAAGGCGAGGTACCAGAAGGCCAAAAGCAGCGTGAAGATGAAGAAGAAGTCGAGGCTCTCCAAGTTCTGCTCGAGGCCGATGAACTCGAAGGTCGCGGTGCGCGGCCCGGTGAACGCCGTGCTGTACACGCCGAGCAGCGTGAGCGGGAGGGCGGTCAGCAGCATCCCGATCGAGTTGATCGAGAGATCGAACCGTCCCGACCGCGAGAGGTCGTTCCAGTCGACTTTGTCGAACCGTTCGGACTCTTCAGTTGCCATTGTTCTCGGTTATGTTACCTGTCATCGTAGCTGATCCGCGGGTCGAGTACGGTGAACACGAGGTCCTCGATGAGGTTCCCGATGACGGCGACGAACGTGAAGAACAGCGTCGTCCCCAACACGAGGTTCGTGTCCTGTGCGAGCAGCGCCTCGTATGTCAGCCGTCCGAGCCCCGGGATCGAGAACACGACCTCGACGAGCAGCGACGCGCCGAGGAACAGCGCGAGGAGCTGCCCGACGAGCGTCGTCGAGAGCGGGACGAGCGTCGGCCGCATGACGTGGTACGCGTACGCGCGGAGGGGTGAGACCCCCTTCGCTTTCGCGGTCTTCATGAAGTCGGCGTTCTGGAACTCCGCGGACTCGTTCCGCGAGACGCGCATCACCGCGCCGATCGACCCGGTGACCAACACGAACACCGGGATCGCCAACTGGATCGCGTTCTGTACGCTGAACACCGGGACGCCCGTCTTGTATGTGATCGGGATCCACTCCAGCCACACGCCGAAGATCAGCAGCAGGATGATCCCGAAGAAGAAGTTCGGGATGGCGTAGCCGAAGAACGCGAACCCGGTGGCCGCGTGGTCCTTCCAGCTGTACATGTTCGCGGCCGAGTAGACGCCGACGAGCGGCCCCAAGATGACCGTGAGGATCGTCCAGGGGATCGAGTACTGCGCGGTGTAGTACAGCGCCTGCGTGACGGCTTCCATCACCGGCTGACTGCGGCTCACGGACCAGCCCCACTCGAGCGTGTACACGTTCCGGATGAAGTCGAAGTACCGGACGTAGAGCGGTTGGTTCAGGCCCCGCAGTTCCCGCGCCCGCTCGGCGGCCTCCGCCGGGTCGCCCCCTTGGAGCGCCGCCTGCGTCGCCGCCCGCTGGACGGCCGGGTTCGGCGCGGCCGAGAGCAGCAGGAACGTGACCGTAACGATGATGAGCGATACAACTGCTGCCCAGAGAACCCGAGCGGTGACGTACCTTCCAAATCCCATGTGAGGTCTATAACGGTGAGGGGGAAACGGGGTGGTTCGGGGTTATCCGTCCGTCTCGGGGTAGAACTCGGACCAGCGGGGCTGCCAGGTGAAGTGCGGCGAGGCGAGCCCGCGGTAGACCCCGTCGATGAGGTCCTGCTTGCTGATCGCCGCCGCCATCGCCTGCCGGAACGGGACCAGCTGGAAGAGGTTCCCCGGACCGGCGTTCCATCCGTTCGCGCGGTGGTTCACGGAGATGATCGTGTTGTACGGCGTGGGGACCTGCCGGACGGTGACGTTGTCGTCCTGGTTGTACGACTCGTACTGTTCCGGCGGAATCGCCGCCGAGTCCGCCTCGCCGGTCTCCAAGGCACCGAGACGGGACGCCTGCTCCTTGACGACGCTGACGGAGGCCTCCTCGAACAGCGGCCCCTCGGAGAACAGGTCGGGCCCCTCGTCGATGTCACGGAGGTAGTACTCGTCGTTGCGGACGTACTCGGTGCCCGAGCCGCGGTTCCACTCGGTGAGCTCGAACGCGCCGAGGTTCCCGGTGAACTGGAGTTCGAGCAGCTCCTCGTCCTGCTGGAGCCCCTCGACGTCCTCCTCCTCGACGTACGGCTGGACGAGGTCCTTCGGGATCGGGTACAGGAGCGGGTCGTACGTCTTGGGCCACAGGATGTTCGACGACTCCAGCGTCGCCTCGAACTGGAACTCGCCGGTCTGCTCGACCTCCACGCCGTCCCAGCTGCTGGACGCGGCGGTGGGTGCCCAGTCGGCCTGGTGGAGCTCCTGAATGAGGTAGACGAAGTCCTCGGCGGTGACCTGCCCGTACGGCTCGCTGAACTGGAGGTTCTCCCGCACGTCGAACGTCCACACCTCGCCGTCCTCGGTGGACATGTCGTACAGCAGCGGGAAGTAGTCCTGGTTCTCGTCGAACGTGTACCCCTGATCGAGCGCGCGGGCGATCGCGTTGCCGGCGCCGTTCTCGGTGTTGAACAGGGGGTTGAGGGTGGTGAACCGCGCCGAGGTGACCGTGTCGTAGGAACCGCTCACGGTCGGCTCGCCCTCGTACCACGCGGGGAGGTCCCAACCGTTCGAGAAGTTCTCGATCGGCCCCTCGAGGTCGGGGTTGTAGCCGACGATGTCGTCGCTGAACAGCAGCGTGATGTACGGCTGCTCGTACGCGAGGTTCTCGAAGATCTCGACGAACGCCTCGCGGAGCTCGTCGGTGCTCGTCGCCTGCCGCGCCTCAGAGAACAGCTCCTGGGCGTTGAACTGCGGGTAGTAGCCGACCGGGTTGTAGAACGGGGTCGCGCCGTCGAAGAACACCTCGTTCGTGAGCGGGTTGAGCGGGTAGGTGTTCAGCCCGAACACGATCGACATGTCCCACGGCTCGTTGCTCGTGACCGACTGCGGCCCGGGGTTCTGCGGGGTCGGGTTCTCCCAGGTGACCTCCTCGCCGTTGACGGTGTCGGTCCCGCCCTCGGGCTCGGCGGTCCAGTACTCGTTGTTGAACCGCGTCCCGTCGATGGCCTCGACGGTGACGTTGATACCGAGGTTCTGGCCGAGCTCCTGCGCGATGAACTCGGCGGTCAGCTGCGAGGTCTCCTGCCCCGCGCTGTGGTAAATGTTGAGCTCGACCTGGTCGCCCTCCGGGGTGACCATCGTGTCCCCGTCGAAGCTGTAGTCGTGCTCAGACTGTTCGAACGCGCGTTCCGCCAAGGTGTGCGCGACGTCTCGGCCGTAGAGCGGGTCGACCCCGAACTTCGGGAAGTCGGAGAGCTCGAGGCTTTCGCCGTCGCCGCCGTCGGACCCGTCGGACCCGTCGCCGCCGTCCATCCCGTCCGATCCGTCGCCGCCATCGCTCCCGTCGCCGCCGTTTCCGGAACAACCGGCGAGCGTTACTGCGCCGGCGAGGCCGAGCGCGGAGAGCCATTGTCGCCGGCCAACGTGCCGGGAATCATCACGATCCTCAATGCTTCGGCGTGGCATACCATGTACTACGAGTGGGTGTATAAAAAACTTCAGACTTCGGGACAGTTGTCGGGGACGATCATCTTACATCCGTGTTGATAATCGGCGCATTCGAGGAAGAAAACCGGTCCCCCGCGATAGACTTCATCGTGTATCGGAGAATTTGATACGGATAGTGTGGCGGAATTTAACTCGTTCACCTACCAACGTCGCATGCCGGTAGTCGATGCTTATCGGGGTGGCCTCCGGAGTCAGCGGTGCGGTACAGCCGTTCGCGGCCGGTCGCGCCGGCGTTTCAGTCGCCGCGGCCGTCCCCACCACCGACGTCGTCGGGTTCCGAGCCGGAGGTCTGCGTCGTGCGGCCTGACCCGACGGTCCCGTCGGTTTCGACCCTCACGCCGTCGCCGTCGGCGGCCGCCGACGCCTCGGTCGCTCCGTCGCTGAGCGCCCGCTCGTACCGCGCGATCTGCTCGCGGTGAAGGGAGTGGATCATGTCGGCGAGGACCCCGAACACGAGCAGTTGGATCCCGAGGATCGTCGCGCCGACCGCGCCGACGGCGATGACATTGTGGCTGATGCCGAACGCGAGGTACCGGTACAGCACGAACGCTCCCATCGCGAGCCCCGCGACGGTCGACGCCACGCCGACGCTCCCGAAGTAGAACAGCGGGTTGTTCGTCTTCGCCTTGCGGTACAGCTCTAAGAAGATCACTCCGCCGTCGCGGATCGGGTGGAGGTTCGTCGCGGAGCCGCCGGGGCGCTCCCGGTACGTGATCGGGACCACGGCGACCGAGACGCGGTTCTTCACGCACTCGACGGCCATCTCGGTCTCGATGCCGAAGCCGTCGGCGGTGAGGTGGAGCCTGAGAAACGACTCGCGGGTGAACGCGCGGTATCCCGAGAGGATGTCCCGGTAGCTCTCGCGGTGGATCGCCCGGAACGCGAGGTTGATGATCCGGTTCCCGATCCGGTTGAGCCGCGTCATCGCCCCCGGGCGCATGTCCGCGAAGCGGTTCCCGATCACGTGGTCGGCCTCGCCGGCGAGGAGCGGGTCGAGCATCGCCGTCGCGTCCGCGGCGTCGTAGGTGGCGTCGGCGTCCGCCATCAGCACGTACGGCGCGTCGACGTGGTCCCGCACCGCCTCCCTGACCGCCTGTCCCTTGCCGCGGCCCGACTGCTCCGCGACGCGGGCGCCGGCCTCCCGGGCGATCGACCGCGTGTCGTCCGTCGACCCCCCGTCGATCACGAGCACGTTCTCGAACCCGACGTCTCGGAAGTCGGCGACGACGCGTGCGACCGTCTCGGCCTCGTTCATCGTCGGCAGCAGGACGCAGACGTCGTCGTGGTCGCTCATCAGGCGAGCGATCACGGGGCAGTCGGTAAACTCTGTCCCTCCCGGCCCGTCGGGCGGCGCGCGGCCACCCACACGCTCATGTATGTGAGCATTGATCGTGGGTGTATGTCTCATCCACTCGCCGAACGCACCGACGAGCTGCTGAGCGCCGCCCGCACGGCGACGGGCGACGAACTGCGGAGTCTCACCTACTTCACGCGGGAGACCGTCGAACAGCTCTACCTCCGGAGCGACCTGAACCGCACCGCCGACCTGATCGGCTTCGCGGAGAACGAGCGGCAGGGGTTCCACGCGCAGTCGATGTACGCGGACACCCAGCTCGGCGACTACCAGTTCACGGTCCGCGTGTTCGAGAACGGCTACCTCACGCGGGTGATCGCGAACGACCACGGCGTCTGGGTGACCACCGACTCGATGGAGATCGACCGGTTCGAGGAGCTGGCGAGCGCGCTCGCGGTGATCCTCCGGTCGTTCGACCCGTCCTGACGCCGCCGCTCGTCGGACCTTCGGTCGCTTCCCGACCCGCTCCGGGCGGCGTTACCCGAGGTGGCTCTCGAACTCGCCGACCAGCTCCGCGGCGTCGACGGGCTTCGTCACGTAGCCGTCCGCGCCCGCCTTCACCGCCTCCATCATCTTCTCCTGCTGGTCGACGCTCGTACACATCACGATCACCGCGTCGGGCCAGCGGTCCTTGATCGCGGCGGTCGCCTCGATCCCCGTCATCTCCGGCATCACGACGTCCATCGACACCGCGTCCGGCTCGTACGCCTCGAAGAGTTCGACCGCCTCTGCGCCGTTCTCCGCCTCGTCGACGACCTCGAACCGCTCCGCCAGCGCGTCCCGGACGACGGTCCGCTGGAAGGAAGAGTCGTCGACGACGAGTACCCGCTCGGTCATACCAGTTATCCCCGCCTGACCGACATAAGCGCGCGGATCGCTCGGCGGGACTCGGGGAGAGCGCGACCGGTCCGGCCCCGGCTGGCGGGTGACGCCGCCGCGGCGGGTATCCCTTGTATATTCGAGAAAGCGTATAATGAACATGGGAATAAGGTTAAGGTGTATCCCGCGATACGGTCGCGTATGGAAACGCGGAAGGTCCAACGGTTGGGGCCGTCGACGCTGGCGATGACGCTCCCGGCCGAGTGGGCGCAGGAACACGGCGTGAACAAGGGCGACGAGGTATCGCTACGCATGGGCGGGAAGGGGACGCTCACGGTGCTCCCCGAGTCGGTGAGCACCGAGGAATCCGAGGCCGTCATCAACGCGGACGGGCTCGACGCCAGGTCGCTGGAGCGGGCCATCGTCGCGCAGTACGTGCTCGGGCGGCGCGTCATCCACGTCCAGAGCGAGGGCACGCTCGACAGCGAACACATCAACGCGGTGTACAAGGCGGAGACCCAGCTGATGGGGCTCGGCGTCATCGAGGAGACGCCGGAGGACATCTCCATCCGCTGCTCGGTCGACCCCGAGGACTTCACCCTCGACAACCTCCTCGAGCGGCTGGAGAACACCGGCTCGACGATGCGCGGCGAGGCGGTGAAGGCGCTCGCGCACGGCAACCCCGACCTCGCGCAGCGCGCGCTCAACCGCGAGCGGCAGGCGAACAAGATCTTCGTCCTCCTGCTCCGGCTCATCTTCACCGCCTACCAGAACCCGAACCTCGCCCGCGCGGTGGGTCTCGAGGAGGGGTTCCCGCTCATCGGCTACCGCTCCGTGGCGAAGAACCTCGAACTCACCGCGGACAACGCCGAGGACATCGCCGAGATCGTGATGGAGGCCGACGGCCACACCCTCAACGTCGACAGCGCGACGATGCGGCAGATCCGCGAGTTCACCGACCAGGTGGACGACCTGACCGCGCTCGCGGTGCGGGCCGTCGTCGAGCGCGACTACGACCTCACCGTCGAGTGCCGCGACCTGTTCTCGCGGCTGGAGGACCGCGAACAGGAGATCCTCGACGAGCTGCCGAACGACCTCGACAACGAGACGCTGCTCATGACCCGCGAAGTGCTCGTCAGTCTCCAGCACACCGCGGAGTACGCCATGCGGAACGCCGAGATCGCGGCGAACCTCGCGCTCAACGAGGAGTCGGAGCACGTCGAGATCATCTAATCCGCCGGTTCAGGGCCTCCAGAGCCCGTGCGTCGTCGTCGGAGTACGTGGGTCCTCCGGTTTCCGGCGTCGGTCGCGTCGCGCGGTTCGCATGAACTAAGTGGTCCCCCGCGAAGCGACTCGTATGAGCGAGGGTTCCATCGAATCGGACAAGGAGGTCGGCGTCGCGCTCGCGCTCGGCGCCATCGCGGTCGTCGGGGCCGTTGTGATGTTCGCGTACCCGGGACAGCTCGGGAAGGCGTGGGGGTTCGCGGGCGCGTTCGTCTTCGCGATGCTCGCGGTCGGCGCGGTTCAGCTGTTCGACTGATCGCGCCCGTCGACGCACCGGCGGACCGTTCTCCCGGACGCACCGCGGCGCTTCGCCCGTCGCGCTCGGCCCGCGTCCCGACGCTCTCCGGCCGACGAGCCCCGCGGACGAGAAACCGTTAAGAACGTCAGACGCGTATGTACGATAATGAGCGAGTACACCGAGGAGGAACAGCGGATCCTCGCGTACCTCACGGACAGCGTCACCCGTGGCGAGCGGTACGTTCGCTCGAAGACGATCGCCGACGCGATCGGTCTCACCGCGAAGCAGGTGGGGTCGCGCCTCCCGCGCCTCGCCGAGAAGTCCGACGACGTCGACATCGAGAAGTGGGGCCGCGCCAAGTCGACGACGTGGCGCGTGACTCCGGACGGGTGAGGCTCGGACGCGCGACCGGCGCGTCGTCCCGCGAGTAGCCTCGCCTCGGCGCGTTCCCCGCCCCCGATACCGTCGACGCGCATTTTTAACCCCCGTAGCCCCAAACGGGAACGTATGACCGTTCGAGTCTCCCGGACGTTCGAGTTCGACGCGCCGCCGGCCGACGTGTGGGCGTTCATCTCGGACGCGGAGCAGCGCGCGGGCGCCATCAGCGTCGTCGACTCCTTCGACGTTCACGACGACGGGACCGCGACCTGGCACGTCGCGCTCCCGATACCGATGATCCGCTCCACGATCGACGTCGAGACGGAGGAGGTCGCGCGCGACCCGCCGAACCGAGTGAAGTTCGTCGGGAAGTCGCGGGCGTTCCGCGTGACCGGCGAACACGAGATCACCGAGACCGACGACGGCGGCTGCCGGCTCGCCAACGAGTTCGTCGTCGACGGGAAGCTCCCCGGCGTCGAGTCGTTCTTCAAGCGGAACTTCGACGCCGAACTCGACAACCTGGAGGCGGCGCTCCGCGCCTCGCTGGCCTCGCCGGCATGAGGGTCGCGGGGGTCCAACTGGCGGTCGAGGGCGGCGCCGTCGCGGCGAACGTCGAGCGGGCGCTCGACCGCGTCCGGGAGGCCGCCGCCGACGGGGCCGACCTCGTCGTCCTCCCCGAGCTGTTCGACGTCGGGTACTTCGCGTTCGACGCGTACGGCCGCGCCGCGGAGAGCCTCGCCGGCGAGCGCCTCGGTCGGTTCGCCGCCGCGGCCGACGAGCACGACGTGGCCGTCCTCGCCGGGACGGTCGTCGAGGACCTGTCGGCGTCGGCCGCCGACGGTCTCGACACCCCGGCCGACGCCGGCCTCGCGAACGCCGCGGTGCTGTTCGACGCCGACGGCGAGCGCCGGCTCGTCTACCGGAAGCGGCACCTGTTCGGGTACGGCTCCGAGGAGACGGAGCGGATGGTCCCGGGCGAGCGGACGCCGGTCGTCGACCTCGCGGGCGTCACGGTCGGCGTGACCACCTGTTACGACCTCCGGTTCCCGGAGCAGTTCCGCGCGATGGCCGACGCGGGCGTCGAGTGTGTGCTCGTGCCGAGCGCGTGGCCGTACCCCCGCGTCGAGCACTGGCGGACGCTCGGTCGCGCGCGGGCCATCGAGAACCTCGCGTACGTCGTCGCCGTCAACGGGAGCGGCCGGTTCGGCGACGACGCCCTCTGCGGGCGGAGCGCGACCTACGACCCGTGGGGAACGACGCTCGCGTCGGTCGGCGACGAGCCCGGGGTCGTCACCGCGACGGTGGACCCCGAGCGGGTCGCCGCGGTCCGCGAGCAGTTCCCCGCGCTCCGCGACCGCCGGTAACGGCGTTCACCGACGGGAGAGTGCGGGACGGTTCACGGTGGCAGAAACGCCCGCGACGGATCCGGATCTAACATATTTATACGCCTGAAGGACGTATTCATGCTTGCCGAAGACCGACGCTTTTCTCGTTGGAATTCGGCGCTAATCGATCCGCGCGCCCGTCCCGACCACCCGGGCGGCGACGCCGACGACAGCCTGGGGGTCCGCTGTCCGGCAACCGCCGCCCGCCGCCTCTCGCCGCCGCCGCCTCGCCTTTCGCCCACCTCCTCGCTCCCACCCTTTCGTTCGCGTTCGGCCTCGACTCCTCCAGCGCTCAGCGAGGGCACCGACACGTGCGGGTTTCACCGCCGAGACCCGGCGTAGACTCGGTGACGACGCGAGGCGGACGCTCCCCGCCCGATCCAAATATCTGTGCTGATAACTCGGTCGGTAGGTTCTTACGTCGCTCGCGGAAGTGAGTAAACGCCGCGGACGAATCCGGTCGGCCCCATCCCGTCTCGGGCGGGCCCGCCGGCACTCGCTTCCACCGTCCGTCGTCCGTCGGCCTGGGTTCGGGCCCACCCGCTCCCACACCGAGCCCGAACCCGTTTCTGTTCGTCTCACCTCGAGAGCGACGCCCATCGTCGGCGCCGACCGGCGCGAAGCGCAAGGACGAAACCCCCGGCCGTCGAACCCGCGGTCGAATGTTCCCCCGCGAGTATCGCGGCGTCGCCTTCGTCGTCGGGCTGTTCGTGATCGTCCAAGTGGGCGCGCTGGCGCTGGTTCCCGAGTTCGCCGCGAGCGGGTACCAGGCCGTCGAGAACCCCGACAACCCCGCAAACAGCGTGCTGTACGTCGTCGCCATCGTCGCGATGACCGGGCTGATGCTCGCGGCGTTCCGGTACGACTTCGACGGCGCGATACGCCTGCTGATCGTCGGCGTGTCGGCGTGGCTCTCTTGGTACGTCTTCTCTGCCGTCGTCCCGCCGCTCGCCGCCGCCGTCCCCGCGGTCGCGGTCGCGGTCGGCCTGCTGGTCCACCCCGAGTGGTACGTGATCGACACCGCCGGGGTGTTGATGGGCGCGGGCGCGGCCGGGCTGTTCGGCATCTCGTTCGGCCTCCTGCCCGCACTGATCCTCCTCGCCGTCCTCGCCGTCTACGACGCCGTCTCCGTCTACGGCACCGAGCACATGCTGTCGCTCGCGGAGGGCGTAATGGACCTGAACATCCCCGTCGTGTTGGTGATCCCGCTGTCGCTGTCGTACTCGCTGCTCGACGGGGAGTCCGCGAGCGACGAGGCCGCGGACGTCGGCGCGGACGCGGAAGTCGAGGGGGACGCGAACGCCGACGAGGAAGTGGCAGCCGATACGGATGCGAACGCGGAGGTTGACGACGCGGCCGACGCTGAGGGCGAGGGGCTCGAGTCCCCCGAGCCGGGCGACCGCGACGCCTTCTTCATCGGGCTCGGCGACGCCGTCATCCCGACGGTGCTGATCGCGAGCGCGGCGACGTTCTCGCCGGCCGCCGACCTCTCCGTCCCGCTCGTCGGCGTCAACCTCCCCGCGCTGCTCGCGATGGTCGGGACCCTCGGCGGGCTGCTCGTGCTCATGCGGTGGGTGATCCGGGGCCGGGCGCACGCGGGGCTCCCGCTGTTGAACGGCGGGGCGATCGGCGGCTACCTGATCGGTTCGGTCGTCGCCGGCGTCCCGCTCCTCGAGGCGCTGGGGCTCGCGACGTTCTTCTAGGTCGGCTCGGGCGCGGTGGTTCGATCCGTTACCGAGCCCGCCGCGGGCTCGATTTCCCGACCGAACGGTGACTCTGCCGATGACTAAGCGGTCGACACGAACACTCCCGAAGCCCCAGCCGCGGGGACTCGCGCGACTCGCTGCGCTCCTCGGTCGCTCGTTTCACTCGCTCCCTGCGGTGCTTGCGTCGTCGTGCGTCGTCCCCGCGGCTGCCCCTTCGAGTCCCGCCCCGCGCCGCACAGCCCCGCGCCTCACGCCTCCCCAGCCTCGCGGTTCGCGCTCTTCGAGCGCTCACCGCTCCCTCGCGCGTGCGACTCGCGGCCGCCGATGGCGGCCGCTCGCAGGCACGCGCCATCGAAAAAGTTCGTCAGTCGTCGTCCGCGGGGTTCCCGTCGCGAGTCTTCACCGCGACGCCGGACCCGAGCGCCTCGGCCTCCGCGCCGGAGAGCTCGGCGCGCCCCACGCCGAATATCTCGTCCGACCCGTCGACCACCAGCACCTCGTCGCCGGGGCGGATCCCGTCGTCGGCCGCGGTGACGAACTTCGCGAACGCGTTGCGCCCCTCGCGCACGAACGGCTCGCTCTCCTCGCCGACGACCACCCGGTGTCGCGGGGCCGCGAACGCCTCGTGGACCCGTCGGCCGCCCGCGAGTCCGAGCGTGAACCGCCCGTCGGTGCCGTACGAGACGAGGCGGTCGCCCTCGCTGCTTCCGGGGGTGTCGTCGACGTCGCCGTCGATCACCTGGCGCGGGCGGCCGCCGCTCGACCGCCGCACCGTGAGCGGGTCGGCCGGCGGGAACAGCGCCGCCCCCGCGCCGGCACCGAACTGGTAGTCGGCGGCGGTCCGCAGGTCCGCGAGCGTCTCGGCGTCGGTCATACCGGCGGTTCCGACCGCGCGCGGAAAGCGATTGCGACACCGACCGGAGTCAGCCGACCGACGGGTAGGCGGCGTCGACCCCGCCCTCGTCGGCGCGCCAGCGATCGGCGACCGCCCGATACGCGGCCGGGTCCGCCGCCGACTCGGCCGCGACCGGTTCCGGCGGCGACTCGCGCAGCGCCGCGGCCAGCGCGTCGCGGTCGATCGGGGCGGTCGAGTCGGACTCCTCGCCGAGCAGGTCGGCGAGGCGATCGGCCGCGGCGACGATCGCCCGCGCGTCCTCGGCCCGCCGGCCCATATCGAGGGCCGCG
>NZ_CAKZRO010000083.1 GCF_937146585.1 uncultured Halorubrum sp.
ACCGACACGCGCCCGTCGAGGCGGGTCGGGTTCCCGTCCGAGGCGTCGTCCGTCGGGTCGACGGTCGAATCTCTCGCCGCTTGCTCGGATCGGACCCTGAATCCGAGGGCCTCGTAGAACGCCCGCAGATCGGCGTCGAAGCGCGCGGAGACGGTCTCGATCGCGGGATCCGACGCGCCTCGGTCGACCGCGGCCGCGACGAGGGCCGAGCCGATCCCTCGCCCGCGGCGCGCCGGCCTGACCGCGACGGCGTCGACGTGGAGTCGGTCCGGGTCGGGTCGCACGGCGACCAGCGCGCCGACGACCCCGTCCGTCCGCGTCGACCGCGCGACGATGGCGTCGCCGGCGGCGATCCGATCGTCGACAGTAGCGGCGTCCGTCTCCAGCATCGCGGCGTCGAGGACTCGGAGCACGTCGAGGCGGTCGGCGGGGGTCGCCGGCTCGACGGTCGCGTCCGCGGGCGGTTCGGGGGTATCGGAGGGCCCGCTCACGCGTCGCCCGTCGCGCCGCCCTTGATCAGCCGGAGAACTCGGACCTCCTCGGCGTCGACGACGCGGTCGCCCGGGACCGGCGAGCCGTCGACGAGCGCCGACGCCTCCTGAGGGTGGTAGCCCGCGGCGCGGATCAGGTCGTCGTACGTCGCGTCGGCGGCGAGGCTGTACTCGTCGACCCCCTCGCCGACGACCTCGACGGTCACGTCCATGGGCGCGGTAGCGGGCGGGCGGGCGTCAATCGCACGGTTTCGGCGGGGACGGGAAGGGCGGATCAGTCGCCGTCGCGGTCGTTCCGCTTCCGGAGGAACCACGCGACTGCGGCGACGACCGCGACCGTCGCCAGCGCGCCGGGGCGGGGGACCGCACCGGTCCACGCGTCGACGACGATCAGGGCGCTCGCGGCCGCCGCGACGACGAGGACCGCGGCCGCGTCGCGGGCGAGGACCGCCTCGCGCTCGGGCGGGAGGTCGCCGTCGTAGCCGGCGATCAGGTCCACGGCGCCGCGGCGGCGGATCGCCCACGCGAGGAGGAGACAGAAGCCGGCGACGTGGCCGACGACGACCGTTTCGACGATTGCCATCGATTGGAGGGAGATGTTGTGGCGTGGGGGGAGGGGAGTCGGCGGGGACGATTCGAGCGGCCCGGCGGTCTCAGCCGTCCAGCCGTTCGCGGAGCAGCCCGTTCACCTGGCCGGGGTCGGCGCTGCCGCCGGTCGCCTGCATCACCTGCCCGACGAGGAAGTTGATCGCGCCCTCGTCGCCGTCGTGGTAGTCTGTGACCGCCTCTGGGTTCTCGTCGATCGCGGCGTCGACGGCGGACTCGACCTCGCCCGCGCCGGCTTTCCCCAATCCCTCGCGTTCGATCACGGCGTCGGGGTCGTCGCCGGCGTCGAGCATCTCGCGGAGGACGACCTCCTCGGCGTTCTTGACCGTCACCTCGCCGGCGTCGACGAGCGCGATCAGCCGCGTGAACTCGTCGAGTCGCCCCTCGACGTCGGTTATCCGCAACTCCCGGTAGTTGAGCTCACCGAGGAGGTTGTCTGCGACCCACGTCGCGGCGAGCTCCGGGTCGAACTCGGCGGCGACGTCCTCGAAGAAGTCCGCCACCGCCTTACTCGAGGTCAGCTTCGAGGCCGACTCGCGGTCGAGGCCGTACGCCTCACGGAATCGCTCGCGCCGGGCGTCCGGGAGCTCTGGAATCGCGATCGACTCGCGCCAGTCGGCCACCTCGAGCGCCGGGAGGTCTGCCTCGCGGAAGTACCGGTAGTCCTTTTCTGCCTCCTTCGAGCGCATCGAGACGGTCACGCCACGCCCCTCGTCCCAGTGGCGGGTCTCCTGGTCGATCTCGCGGCCACGCCGGAGCACGTTTCGCTGTCGGGTGACCTCGTACGCGAGCGCCTTCGCTGCGCCCTTGTGACTCGAGATGTTCTTCACCTCGGCGCGGTTCGTCGATTCGAGCACCGACGAGGGCACGGATCCGTCTGCGGCGACCGCGTCGGCGTCGACGAGCGAGACGTTCGCGTCGACACGAAGACTCCCGTCGCGGCTCGGGTCGAAGACGCCGAGATACTCGAGTACCTCCTCTAACTTCGCGAGGAACGCGCGCGTCTCTGCGGGCGAACGGAAGTCCGGCTCCGTGACGATCTCCATGAGCGGGGTCCCCGCCCGGTTGTAGTTCACGAGCGTGTGGGTTGCCGACTCGATCGAGCCGCCGACGTGTTGGAGGCTCCCGGGATCCTCTTCGATGTGTGCGCGAGTGATCCCGATGGTGCGCCGCTCGCCGTCGACGGCGACCTCGAGTTCGCCGTCCGCACAGATCGGGGCGTCGTACTGGGTGAGCTGGAAGTTCTTCGGGAGGTCGGGGTAGTAGTAGTTCTTCCGGTGGAACGTGGTCGTCTCGGGAATGTCCGCGTCGATGGCCTTCCCGACCTTCACCGCGGCCTCGACGGCGGCCTCGTTGAGGACCGGGAGCGCGCCCGGGAGCCCGAGGCAGGTCGGGCAGGTGCGCGTGTTCGGCTCCTCGTCGTCGCCGGGCTCCGTCGAGCAGCCACAGAAGATCTTCGTGTCGGTCTCGAGCTGGACGTGGACCTCCAGCCCGATCACGACTGTCCGGTCCGCCGTCGCGGCCTGCGTACTCATTACCGGCCAGTTGTGAGCGGGCCGCCTAAATCGTGTCGGGACGAGCGCCCCGTCGATCCCCGGTATCGATTCCGAGACTCCGAAAGGAACGATTATCAGGGAACCGGCCGTACGTGATGCGATGACCGAACCGACGGGCCACGGGAACAGCGCCCCGGCCGGTGGGGAGGACCCGCGTCCCGCCCCCGGCCGAGCGCGCGAGACGGCGGGGGACTCCGGGCGGACGAGCGCGACGGGAGTTCGCCGCGGTCGGCCGCCGCGGACCGCCCCAGTCACGGATGTGCGCTGAGAGCGCCCTCCACCTCGGGGAGCCGGTCGACGCCCCGTGGGCGAGGCTGCCCGAGAGCGCACGGGTGCGCGGCGCGGACGAGAGCGAGGTCGGGAGCGGCCGCGCCGGAAGCGACGGAGAGTCGGCGGCTACCGGCGAGACCGCCGTGACGCGGGAGGCGACGCCGACGGCGGTCGTCGTCCGGCTGCGCGACGCCGAGGGGGCGGCAGACCGCCTCGCCGCGGTCCGCGGACGCTACCCGGACGCCCCGGTCCTCGCGTACTCGGCCGACGACGATCCGGACGCAGCGATCGACGCGAGCCGGCTCGGCGTCGAGTACGTCTCCGGACGGCGGCTCGCGGTCGACGACGAGACGCTCGCCGACCGGATCGACGCGCTCGCGGGCGGGCGCGACGACGACGCGGAGACGGAGCGGAGCGGCCCCGGAGCGGAGGGACCGCGCGCCGGCCCCGAGGCGGCGGCCGACGCCGGGGAGCGGGCGTTCCTCGAACCGTTCGTGCGGATCGTCTCGGACCGGTGCGCCGACCTCGACGAGCAGATCGACGCCCTGCTCGACCTCGGCCGAGACTACCTCGACCTGTCGATCGGCTACTCCTCCCGGGTCGACGGCGACCGGATCGAGATCCGGCGGTTCAGGGACTCGACCGGCCTCGTGGAGTCGATGGCGGCGGACGAGCTCGACGACGACGGAACGGTCCCGCTGGAGCTGACGTACTGCCGGCGGACGGTCGGCCGCGGCCCCGACGGATGCCCCGACGACGCGGTCGCCGGCAGCACCGACGGCGGCGTCCTCGCGATCACGGACCCGGAGGCGGCGGGACTGGCCGGCGACCCGGCGTACGAGCGCTCGGGCGTCGGCAGCTACGTCGGCGGGCGGGTGGTCGTCGACGGCGAGGTGTACGGGACGCTCTGTTTCCTCGACGTCGACTCCCGCGACCGCCCGTTCGACGAGTCCGAACGGCTGTTCGTCGAGCTGCTCGCCGAGTGGCTCGGCGGGGCGTTGGAGCGCGAGGTGGCCAGCGAGGAGCGGGCGGCGGCGGTCGACCGGTTCGAGGAGACGCTCGACCGGATCGACGACGGGTTCTTCGCGCTCGACGACGAGTTCCGGTTCACCTACGTCAACGACGCCGCCGCGTCGCTGCTCGACCGCGACGCCGACGCGCTGATCGGCGACGACGTCTGGGCGGAGTTCCCGGCGGCGCTCGGGCAGAAGTACGAGCGCAACTACCGACAGGCGATGGAGACCCAGGAGGTCGTCTCCTTCGAGGACCGGTACGAGCCGCTCGACCTGTGGACCGACGTGACGGCCTACCCCTCGCCGAACGGGCTCTCCGTGTTCTTCGCCGATGTCTCCGAGCGGAAACGCCGCGAGCAGACCCTCGAACGACTGCTCGGGACCGTCGAGCGCATCCAGCGCGAGGGCGGCGCGGATGGGGTCGCCGAGCGGCTCGTCGAGGCCGCGGACCAGGTCCTCGGCTACCAGATAAGCGGCGTGCGCCTGTTCGACGAGGGCACGGGGCGGCTCCGCCTCGCCGCCACGAGCGAGGGGATCGGCGACGCGTTCGCCGCCAGCCGGGACCCGCGACCGCCGAGCGAGGGGATCACCGGCGACGTCTTCCGGCGGGGCGAGCGGTGGGTGTGCGACGACCTCGCGACCGACGAGCGGCTCGCGTCGATCGGCGGCGAGCCGGGCGACGACCGGACGGAGTATCACGGGATGCGCTCGTTCGTCGCCGTCCCGCTCGCGGACCACGGCGTGTTCATCGTCGGCTCCGAGGAGCCGGACGCCTTCGACGAGAGCGACGTCAGCGTGCTCGAGCTGCTGGCGACGAACGCCGTCGCGACGATGGACGCCAACGACCGTCGCCAGCGGCTCCGGACCTACGAGGACGCGCTGAAGAACGTCGACGACATGGTGTGCGTCCTCGACGACGACGGCGCCGTCACCTACGCGACCGGACCGTTCGCGGAGTGGATCGGCGACGCCGACGCCGAGACGGTCGTCGGCCGGCGGCTCGACGCGCTCGTCGCCCCGGACGACGCGGAGCGCGTGGCGGACGCGGTCGAGGCGCTCACCGGCGCGGCGACCGAGGGCGCGGCCGGCCGAGAGACCGCGAGGACGGTCGAGCTGATCGTCGAGCGCGACGGGGATCGTCGACCGCGGTACGGGCAGCTGCGCCTGTCGACGCTGTCCGACCGCGAGGGCGGCGTCGTCGGGTCGCTGTCCGACGTCACCGCGCTCCGCCGGACCCGGACCGAGCTGTCGGCCGAGCGCGACCGTTTCCGGCGGCTGTTCGACCGGATCCCGGACCCGGTGATGGAGGTGATACTCGAGGAAGACGAGACGGTGATCGACGGGGCCAACCCGGCGTTCGAGTCGCAGTTCGGCGCGGACGAGTCGGCGCTCCGCGGCCGGACGATCGAGGCGTTGGACATCGACGACGACCGCCTGGGCGACCGGCGGGAGGGCGGGTCCGTCGAGGGGGTCGACCTCGACGCGCTGGTCCGCGAACAGGGGTTCACCACGGAGGAGGTCAGGCGACGGACCGCCGACGGCCCGCGGGAGTTCCTCTTCCGCGGGTTCAGCTACGAGAGCGAGGGGGTGCGCCGGGCGTTCGGCATCTACACCGACATCACCGATCGGAAGCGCCGGGAACGGTACGTCCGGATCGTCAACCGGATCCTCAGGCACAACCTCCGCAACGAGCTGAACGTCGTGTTCGGCTTCGCCAGCGAGATCGCCGACCTGACCGACGACGACCGGATCCGCGACTACGCGCGGCGGATCGAGGCGACCGGCAAGCGGCTGAGCGGCGTCGCCGAGGGGGCCACCACGCTGCGGCGGGTCGTCGAGGAGGGGTACGCGACCGACCCCGTCCCGGTCGACGTGGCGGCGGTCGTCGAGGAGGTCGTCGCGGGGTACGCCGCCGACCGGCCGAGCGCGCGGATCACCGCCGACGTGCCGGCGGGCATCGCGGTGCGCGGCGACGACCGCCTCGCGATCGCGGTCGACCACCTCGTGGAGAACGCGGTCGAACACGGCGGCGACGCGCCGCGCGTCGCGGTGACCGCCGAGCGCGACCCGGACGGCGGGGTGGTGCGGGTGAGCGTCGCCGACGACGGCCCGGGGATCCCGACCGCGGTGCGGGAGGTCATCGCCGAGGACCGCGAGGTGACGCAGCTGCGACACAACACCGGCGTCGGGCTGTGGATCGCCGCCTGGGTGGTCGAGGCGTACGGCGGCGAGATCCGGTTCGGCCCCGGGATCGACGGCGAGGGCGCGACCGTGACGCTCGTGCTGCCGGCGGCGGAATGAGCGGGGCCGGGAGCGCGGCGGGCCGCCTGCGCGTTCCGACCCGTTTATTGTCGGTGACGGCCCTTCTCGGCGTATGACCGACGACGACCGACGACGCGAGCTGATCGCGGCGCTCACCGCCGCGGACGCCGTCCGGTTCGGCGAGTTCGAGCTGTCCCACGGCGGCACGAGCGACTACTACGTCGACAAGTACCTCTTCGAGACCGACCCCGACGCGCTGACGCTCGTGGCCGAGGCGTTCGCCGACCGCCTCGCCGACGCGGACGCGAAGCTCGCCGGCGTCGCGCTGGGTGCGGTCCCGCTGGTGGCCGTGACGGCCGCCGAGCTCGGCCGCCCGTACGTCATCGCGCGCAAGCAGGCGAAGGAGTACGGCACGGGCAACCGGATCGAGGGGCGGCTCGACGACGGCGAGGAGGTCGTCGTGATCGAGGACATCGCCACGACCGGGCAGTCCGCGGTCGACGCGGTCGAGGCGCTCCGCGACGCGGGCGCGGCGGTGGACCGCGTGCTGGTCGTCGTCGACCGCGAGGAGGGGGCCGCGGAGCTGCTGGCGGAGCACGACGTCGAGCTGGAGTCGCTGCTCACGGCGACGGAGCTGCTGGCCGAGCGGGAAGAGGAGTAGGCGGGAGGAGCGGGAGCACGGAAGAGCGCCGAAAACGGCCGCCTCGGCGGCGGCTACGCCTCGGACGGCTCCACCGTCGGCACGGCGACGCGGTCGAGCACGTCGCGGATCACGTCGCGCTCGTCGACGTCGTTGACGGCCGCGTCCGGCGTCAACACGAGCCGGTGGGCGAGCGTCGGCTCCGCGACGCGCTTCACGTCGTCGGGCGTGACGAACTCGCGGCCGGCGACGACCGCGGCCGCCCGGGCCGTCTCGAAGAGGCGCTGCGTGCCGCGGGGGGAGACGCCGGCCTCGACGCGGCGGTCCTCGCGGGTCGCCCGCGCGAGCGCCGCCGCGTAGCGCAGTAAATCGTCCTCGACACGGACGGACTCCGGGACCTCCCGCAGCGCCGCCACGGAGTCGGGGTCGAGGACGCGGTCGACCGTCGGCGACTGCTCGACGCGGCCGGCGCGGCGCCGGAGCAGCTCCAGCTCGCCGTCCTCGTCCGGGTAGCCGATCGAGGTCTTGATCGTGAACCGGTCGAGCTGGGCCTCCGGCAGCGGGAACGCGCCCTCGCTCTCGACCGGGTTCTGCGTCGCGATCACGTAGAACGGGCTCGGCAGGGCGTGCGTCTCGCCGTCGACGGTCACCTGCCCCTCCTCCATCGCCTCCAGGAGGGCGGCCTGGGTCTTCGGCGGGGCGCGGTTGATCTCGTCGGCGAGCACGACGTTCGCGAAGATCGGACCGGGAGAAAACGAGAAAGAGCCGTCGCGCTCGTCGAACACGTTAGTGCCGGTGACGTCGGCGGGCAGGAGGTCCGGGGTGAACTGGATCCGCGAGAACTCCAGGCCGAGCGCGGTCGCGAACGAGCGCGCCGAGAGGGTCTTTCCGGTGCCGGGCACGTCCTCCAAGAGGACGTGGCCGCGGGCGAGGATGCCGAGCGTGACGCGGTCGAGGAACTCGCGGTCGGCGACGACCGCGCCGCCGACCTCGTCGACGACGCGGGCGCAGGCGTCGGCCGCTTCGGGGACGTCCATACCCACCGCACGGGAGCCGGGCCGAAAAGCGTTGTCGGCGGGAGGGCGGAGTACCCGAGGAGGAATCGCGGTGCCGCGCCGCGACGGCGATCGAAACGCATAACAGCGGAACCGGCCAACGTCGGAGTGAGCCGAGGTAGCCTAGCCTGGCCAAGGCGGTAGATTCGAAATCTACTGTCCATTCGGACACCGGAGTTCAAATCTCCGCCTCGGCGCTCCTCTCAATTTCGCCCGACGAGCGACGGCGCCGTCCGCTTCTCCGCTGACGCCTACCCGATCAGCGCCGCCGCGAGGAACATCCCGGACGCGGCCGCCGGCGGGATGGTGAGGTTGTCGTCGACGGCGACGCCGCGGATCAGCGGGGGGAGCCCGTCCGCGACCGCCGCGGGTATCGCCCCGGCGAGCGCGACGATCACGCCCGGGTCGGGGCCGAACTCGGGGATGGCGTACGGGACGGCGATCCCGAAGCAGACGAACACCATCGCCGCCACCACCGAGAGGCGCTTCGGCTCCGTCGCCCCGTTGTCGCCGAGCCCGCCGCTTATCGGGTCGCCGACGGAGAGCATCCACATCGCGGGCACGGCGAAGACGGGCGCGAAGGTGAGCGCGGTCGCGGCCATCCCGACCTGATACAGCGCGTACCCCGCGATCCCGTCGGCCTCGTAGTCCCGGACGAGCGCGTCGTACAGCGGGGCGAGCGGGCCGACCGAATCGGTGAGCCGCAGCGCCTCGAGGGCGGCCGCGATCGCGACGCTCAGGATGAGCAGCCGGCCGGTCGTCCGCCACGAGATCCACCCCAACAGGTACGGGACCGGGTAGAGGGTGCCGCTGGCGTGGACCAGCCGGCGCTCGAACTCCACGCGCTCGCGCCACGCCGCCGCCGGGAGGGTCACCCCTCAGTTCCCCGCCGTCTCGACGTCGGTGTCGACCGCGTCGTACCGGTCGGCGACGGACGCGAACGGCTCGCCCTCGCGGAGCGCGGTCAGCTCGTCGGCGAGGGCCGCGACCGGGATCCGGACCTGCGCCGCGGAGTCGCGCTCGCGGAGCGTGACGGTGTCGGGCCCGTCGCCCTCGATCCCGTCGCGGTCGACCGTGACGCAGAAGGGGGTGCCGACCTCGTCCTGGCGCCGGTAGCGGCGGCCGATCGAGCCGGAGTCGTCGTACGCGACCGCGAGGCCGGCGGCCCGCAGGTCGGCGGCGACCTCGTCGGCGAGCGCGGTGAGGCGGTCGTCGTTGGTGACGAGCGGGAAGACGGCGGCGTCCTGCGGCGCGACCTCGGGTTCGAGCGAGAGGTACGTCCGCGACTCACCGTCGACCTCGTCCTCGCTGTACGCGTGCGCGAGCAGCGTCTGGACCGTGCGGCCGACGCCGAACGACGGCTCGACGACGTGGGGCGTGATGTGTTCGCCGCTCTCGGTCACCTCCTCTACCGAGAAGTTCGCGACGTCGGCGTCGACCTCGCGCGTCTCCCCGTCCACGTCGACCGCGACCGTCTCGCCGTCGAAGGCGTCCGGGTCGCGCTCGGCGAGGGTTTCGAGCGCCTCGGCGACCGCGGCGGCGTCGCCGCCGAACTCCGGCCCCAGCACGGACATGTCGGGGTCGACGGTCGCGCGTTCGACCGTCTTCGGCTCGTCGTAGCGCTTGAACACCGTGAACGCGTCGTCACCGTACTCGTCGTGCTTCGAGAGGTCGTAGTCCCCGCGGTACGCGAAGCCGGCGATCTCGATCCAGTCGCCGTCGACCTCGCTCTCGGCGTCCCAGCAGTCGGCCGCGTAGTGGGCGCGCTCGCCGGCGAGGTGCTGGCGGAAGCGAAAGCGGTCGAGGTCGACGCCGACGCGCTCGTACCACTCCCGGGCGACGCCGAGGTAGTAGCCGACCCACGGGGAGCCGATCACGCCCTCGTCGACCGCCTCGCCGACCGTCGTGTCGAGGTAGTCGCCGTCGTCGGCCTCCTGCTCCGTCGCGGGGTAGAGGCGCACCTCGACGTCGCGGACGCGGTCGAGCGGCGGCTCGTCCTCCTCGGGGTCGATGAACTGCTCCAACTCGGCCTGCGTGAACTCGCGGAGCCGGAGGAGGCCGCCGCGGGGCGAGATCTCGTTGCGGTAGGCCGGGCCGATCTGGGTGATCCCGAACGGGAGGTTCCCGCGGGCGTACTCCTTCAGCCGCGGGAACTCCACGAAGATCCCCTGGGCGGTCTCCGGGCGGAGGTAGCCCGGCTGGGCGTCGCCGGGGCCGATGTCGGTCGCGAACATGAGGTTGAACGCCTCGACCGGCTGGCCGGCGAGCTCGGTGCCGCAGGCGGGGCAGGCGATCCCGTTGTCGGCGATGAGCTCGGCGACCTCCTCGCCGGGCAGCGCCTCGGCGTCCTCGACGTCCGTGGCGTCCTCGACGAGGTGGTCGGCGCGGTGGGACTCGCCGCACTCGGGGCACTCGACGAGCATGTCGTCGAACCCCTCCAGGTGGCCGGACGCCTCGAAGACCGCCTCCGGCATCACCGTCGGCGCCTCGATCTCGCGGTTCCCCTCGCGGATCGTGAACCGGTCGCGCCACGCGTCCTCGACGTTGCGCTTCAGGGCGGCGCCCTGCGGCCCGAACGTGTAGAAGCCGGCCGTGCCGCCGTACGCGCCGTTCGACCCGAAGAAGAAGCCGCGGCGCTTCGCGAGCTCGGCGAGCGCGTCCGCCGCCATCTACAGCCCCTCCAGCAGGTCCACGTCGCGGACGATCCCGTCGAGTTCCGTGCCGGAGACGAGCGGGACCTGCTCGATGTCGTTGCTGATGAGCTCCTGGGCGACCTCCTTGGCCGTCCGCGTGGCGTTGACGGTGATGAGGTCGTCCGTCATGAAGTGGCGGACGTCCTCCGCCGGGATCTCGACGTTCCGGGTCGGGAGGTAGCGCGCGCCCGTCGCCTTGATCCCCTCCCAGGACCACTCGGAGTCCTCCTCGGCGATCGAGTCGCCGGTGCTCGCCTCGCCCTCGACCACGCGGGCGACCTCCAGGATGTCGACCTCGGTGAGCATCCCCGTGACGGCGGCGTCGCCGTCGAGGACGACCGCGTACGGGACCCCCGAGAGCGCGATCTCGCGCTCGGCGACCGTGAGCGGCGTCTCGGTGTGCGTCGCGTTGACCTCTCGCGTCGCGAGCTCGCCCACGCGGGTCTCGCCGTCGACCTCGCCGCGGGCGATGGCCCGGACCACGTCCGTGACGGTGAGGATGCCGACGAGCTCGTCGCCGTCGACCACCGGGAGGCGGCGCGACCCCTCGGCGGCCATCGTCCGGGCGGCGTCGACGAGGTCGTCGGCGGCCCCCGCGGTGGGGACCTCGCGCATCAGCAGCGCGAGCTGGTCCTCGTCCGGCTGGTCGATCAGGTCGTCGCGCGTGACGAGGCCGCGGTACACCTCGTCGCCGTCGACGTCTTTCACGACCGGCACCGACGAGAAGCCGTGGTCTTGGATGTACTCCAGCACGTCGTTCCGGCTCCCGGGGATCTCGACGACGACGAGCTCCGACCGGGGCGTCATGGCGTCTGCGACGTTCATGCCCGTCATTCAGCGTGACACCTCTTGTATACTGCGAAGGTGTGCGGAGACGTGTGCCAGGAGGCGGCGGGGACGCGCCAGGAGCGAGGACGCGTCGGGACCCGGAGCGCGTCGAAGCCGTTGGCGCACCGGAACCGGGAGCGTTGACCGGCCGTATCGCTCCGCTGGCCGGTTCGAAAGCCGACACGTTTCGCCGGATCGTCGTTCGAAGGGCGGTTCGACGGGCGATTCGTCGGTCGCGTGTCGCGGAAATCTCCGATTCGACGGCCAGTCGCGGGCCGGTTCGCAACTCTTATACGTACTGTGAACTATTCACAACCATGTCACGGAGTTCCACTCCTTGGGACGACCCGGACCCCGACCGCCGTCGGACGGCGCTGCCGACGGACCCGGCGCTCGACGCCGCCGACGCGCCGGACGTGATGGCGTCCATCGACTCCTCGTCGTCGCGACCGGAGCTCGTCATCGCGGACGTCTCGCGGGAGGACGCGTGGGTCTCGGTCGACGAGACCGACGCGACCGTCCTCGAGGAGTGGTGCTGAGCCGCCGCGAACCCGACGACCCCGACCGGTCTTTTCCCGCCGGTAGCGCCCTCGCGTAGCCGCGCCGCTAACGCCCGACGTCGCCGTTCCGCCACGGAGCGTCGCGACGGACCGCGCTCACCGCAGCCCGCGCTCCGCCTCCCAACCGCGGATCAGCGCGCCGATCGTCCGGCACGTCGGGACCGACACGCCGCGGCGCTCGGCCCGGTCGACGACCGCGCCGTAGATGGCGTCGACCTCGGTGCGGCGGTCGTTCGCGACGTCCTCGTACATGGACGACCGGTTCGCCGCGGTGTCGGCGGCGACGCGCTCGACGGCCGCGACCGCCCGGTCGTCGGATAAGCCGACCCCGACGGTCCGGGCGACGCGAGCGACCTCGCGGGCGGCCTCGCGGGCGACCTCGGCCGCGGGACCGTCGAGGGTCGGGCCGTTCTCGGTCCGCGCGAGCGCCGAGGGGCCGTTGATCCCGGCGTTGACCGCGAGCTTCTCGAAGCGGCGCGTCGGCATGTCCTCGGCCACGACCGTCTCGACGCCCGCCGCGTCGAAGGCGGCTCCGACCCGCGCGGCCTCGGGCCCGACGCCGCCGGAGAGCGGGCCGACGACCACCTCGCCGACGCCGGTACAGGTGACCCGCCCCGGCTCCGCGAACCGGGCCCCGTAGCTCGCGGTGCCCGCGAGGACCGTGGCGTCGAGCGCGGCGACCAGCCGCTCCTCCGTGAGCCCGTTCTGAAGCGAGCAGACCGCCTCGTACTCGCCGGTCGCGAGCGCCCGCGCCGCCGCGTCGGTGTCGTACGCCTTGGTCGTGACGAGCGCGAGGTCCGCGACGCGGTGCGTTCCGTCGGTGAGCGCCCGGGGGGAGACGCGGACGTCCAGCTCGCCGTCGATCCGCAGCCCGTCCTCGCGGATGCGCCGCATGTGCCGGTCGCGACCGACGAGCGTCACGTCGTGTTCGCGCGCCAACAGCCCGCCCACGAGGCTTCCGAGCGCGCCCGCGCCGTAGACGAGCACCTCCATACGCAGTCGGAAGGGCGCCGGCAGAATAGTGGTAACGGTGAGTCCGGGTCGCCGCCGGCCAACCGGCCGCGCCGCGCGCCCCGCCTCAGCCCTTCAGGCCGCTCCCGGTGAGCGGGACGACGACGTCCTCGTCGGGGGCGATCTCGCCTCGGTCGCGCAGCGTTCGGAGCGCGGCGGGCGCGACCGCGCAGGTCGGTTCCGTGTAGAAGCCGGCCGCGTGGAGTCGGTCGAGTTCGCGCGTCGCGGCCGCCTCCGTGACCGCGAGCGCGTCGCCGCCGGTCGCGTCGATCGCCTCGCGGATCTCGCGGTCGCGGACCGGTTCGGCGATCTGGATCCCGTCGGCCGCGTCGTTGACCGTCCCGTCCGGACGGGCCGCCTCGGGGCCGTGGAGCGCCTCGACGACCGGCGCGACGCCGGCCGCCTGCGCGCCGTAGAGCCGGGGGACCGCGTCGATCCAGCCGGCGCGTTTCAGCCGGCTGAACCCGCGGTACGCGCCGAGGAAGAGCGTCCCGTGGCCGAGCGGGGTCACGACGGCGTCCGGGGCGTCCCAGCCGCGCTGGAGGGCAATCTCGTAGGCGACGGTGGCGGTCCCCTCGAAGAACGCCGGGTTCCACGCGTGGCTGGCGTACCAGGCGTCGGTCCCCGCGTCCGCTCCGTCCCCGTCGAGCGCCGCGACGCACGCGTCCGTCACGTCCCCCCGACTCCCCTCGATCCGGACCGGGTCGGCGCCGGCGCGGCGGATCGCGCGGATCTTCGACTCCTTGGCGTCCGCGGGGACGTATATCTCGGCCGCCATCCCGGCGCGGGCGGCGTAGGTCGCGATCGCGGCCCCCGCGTTGCCGGAGGAGTCTTCGACGACGCGCTCGACGCCCAGCTCTCGGGCCCGCGTCAGCGTCGCGGTCGCGCCGCGGTCCTTGAACGAGGCGGTCGGGAAGACGTACTCCAGCTTGAACGACGCGTCCCACGGAGGGATCTCGGGTCCCGCGCCATCCGTCGGTTCGCGACCCTCGTCGGCGTCGACGAGCGGCGTCATCCCCTCGCCGAGCGTCACGCGGTCGGACGGGTCGTCGCCGACCGCGAGCAGGTCGTCGAACGCCCACAGTCCGTCGCGCGCGTCGAACGCGTCGGGGTCGGTGGCCGCACCCTCTGGCACCGGCGGGTCGGCGAAGTCGAGGGGCGCGCCGCACCGACAGCGCCAGCGGTCGCGGTACGTCTCGCCGCAACTTGGACACCGGAGCTCGCGGAGCGCGGACTGCTCCGGGTCGCGGCGGTCGGGAGAGCCCATCAGTACGTGTCGACGTTCGTCCCGATCGAGCAGACGTACTCGCCCGCGGCCACCTGCGGGAGCCGGCGCGTCCGCCAGAAGACGCCGTCCGCGTCGGCGGTCACGCGGGCCTCCAGGGAGCCGAAGGTGTCGGTCACCTCGAAGAGGACGTCGCCGGCTGAGACGCGCTCGCCGAGTTCGCGCTCGAAGCGGACCAGGCCGCCGGCGGGCGAGCCGTACTGGTCGAAGCCGCGCGCCCGGGTCTGCGACTCGAGGGCGGCGTCGCCGTCGAGGAACCCGTAGTGGCGGAGCACGTTGAACACGCCCTCGACGCCGTACCGGATCGACTCCTCGTCCCAGCCGACGCAGCCGCCGAGCTCCGGGTCGACGGTCGGGATGCCGTGCTCCGGGCCGGCCCGGGCGAGCTGGCCGTCCGGGCCCTTGATGTCGAGGACGTGTCCGCAGCCGAACGCCTTCGCGAGCTCAAGGCAGTCGCCGTGGAGCCGGTGGCGGACGCCGCAGCGGACGCGGGTCTCGTTTATCATCCGGCTCGTCGACCCCTGGTGGAGGTCGAGGATGTAGTCGGCGCGCTTGGCGACCTGGAACGTCTCGTGGGCGATCCGCTCGCTCGTCGTGCCGTCGGCGTCGCCGGGGTAGCCGCGGTTCATCTTCCGGTCGTCGACCGGGTTCCGGTGTTCGGCGGCCTGGAACGCGAAGTGGTTCACGATGCCGACGACGAGGACCGACCCGGACAGCTCGGTCGGGTCGAGCCGGGGAACGACGCGGTTGACGACGCCCAACCCGTTCAGCTCGTCACCGTCGCTCACCGCCTGTACGTACAGCGTCGGCCCGTCGGCCGCGCCGTTGACGACGGCGACCGGCAACCGGACGGGGCTCCCGTCCCGCATCTCGCCCACCTCGAGACGGCCCGTGTCCGTCTCGCCGGGGGAGGCGCGGGCCGTTCCCAGCGTTATCATTACGAGAAGGTGGGACGGCCGGGACTTTATCGATTCGGTCCGCGGCGATCCGGCCGACACAAGCTTTATCGCCGCTATCGTTCAACGAGTAGTACCCACAACCGCCGCGTCGCCGGTTCCCCACGCTCTCGGCGACCGCGGCGAGTCCCCATGAGCATCGACATCGACCCGCTGCGCGAGGCCGACGGGATCACCGTGACGGACCACATCGAGAACACCCAGTTCGAGGTGTACACCGACCGGGCCGTCGACCCCCGGCCGCGCCCGGAGTCGGCCCACTACTTCCCGGTCGACGCGAGCGTCGCGGTCGAGACCGGCTCGATCGAGATTCCCCGGGTCGCGGTCGTCGAGACGCGGGCCGGCGACGGCGAACTCTTGACCCACGGGGACTGTTACTCGATGCCGGACGGCTCGTACCACGTCGGGATCAACCCGGCGCCGACGAAGCTGTATCTCACATTCGACTCCGGCTTCTCCGTCTCGACGACCGACCGAACGACCCGTATCGACTTGGATACCCCTGCGACCGTCGGGCTCGGCTTCCGGTCGCTCCACCAGACGCCCGCCGGGACGATCACCACCCCGACCGACCCGGAATCGCTGATGAACGCCGTCTCGCTGTTGGGGTCTGCGCTCCAGACGACCAGCCCGGAGCGCTCGTTCCCGACCCTGCGCGGGCACCCGCCGCTGATCGAACCGGGCGAGGAGTTCCGGGTCCCGGAGCGCGTCGAACCCGTGGACAGCGGGGTCCGGATCGTCGTTCCGCCCGAGTACCGCTACCTCTACCCCGTCGTCTCGCTGGCGTACTACTTCGCGGCCGACGTCGTGCCCGGCGATACGCCGCGGATCGAGGGCGATGGGTGGACCTACCCCCTCGAACCCGGGTTCGAGGCGCGGACCGCGCAGGTCCTCAGACAGTCGTTCCACATGGACTGTCTCGTCCGCACCGAGGGGTTCTACCCGGTCGACCTCCACGAGCGGGAGACGACGAACCTCGACCTCGACTGGGGGCGGCTGTACGACCTGCCCCTCGCGAAGCGCCTCGGCGAGTACCTCGACGTGCCCTTCGGAGAGATCGAGCCCGAACTGCCCCAGTGGACGCTGACGACCGACGTGCGTCCCGACCCCGGGAACGTGGAGATGCTCCCGTTCGTCGCCGGCGAGTTGTCGATCGTCAGGTCGCCCGAAACCGTCACGCCGGTGGAGGACGACGGAGGCGTCGGCGTCGGCTTCCTCGGCGGCGCGGACCGGAACCCGTCGTCGGCGACGAGACGGGGAGTCCCGGTCGGCGGCGTCGGCCCTGACGGCGGCGTCCTCGGCGACGACGAGTTCGTTCGCGGCGGCGCGAGCGCGGGGACCGCTCGCGGTGCGGACGCCTCCGCGGACCGCGGCGCCGTCGCGGCCCAGACCGACTTCGTCCGGCCGGAGCCGGTCGACACCGTCGAGCACGCGTGGGTCGGCGACGGCGTCCCGCTCGACGCCAACAAGGCGACGCTCGACGCGTATCACCGCCGGCTCGAAGCCGGACAGGTCGAGCAGTCGCGGATCTCGGTCCTCGTGGTCTGTAACGACGAGCAGATGCGCGAGGAGGGCGACGTCGCAGACCTATACGGACTCCGCGACATGGTCCAGTTCGACATCGAGGTGCGCCACGACCTCACGCGCGCGGAGATGCGCGAGACCCTCGAATCCGACGTGGACTTCCTCCACTACATCGGGCACGTCGACGACCGCGGGATGCAGTGCGCGGACAGCTACCTCGACCTGACTGACGAGGACCTCGATATCGGCGTCAGCGCCTTCCTGCTCAACGCCTGTCAGTCCTACCAGCAGGGCGA
>NZ_CAKZRO010000084.1 GCF_937146585.1 uncultured Halorubrum sp.
GTAGATCGACTTGTCCCCCGTTCAATTCGGGGAGGGCGGACTGGATTTCAACACCGTCAGCGATCGCTCGCTGTCGCTGACCGAGTTTCTCACCGGTAGCGAAGCATCGAAGCGGTGATTTCAACCGGCGCACACCGTGCGCGTGCCGATGTCGTTTCCGTCGACCATCGACTGGGACGACCACTGGGAGGCGACAGACCGGGACGAGTTAGACGAGATGCGCGCCGCCGGCGAGCGGATGGTTGACCGACTGGAGCGGCTCTTCGACGGGTTTCCCGCGTCGCTTGCCGACGTCGGCTGCGGTCCGGCGTTCATGCTGTTCGAGGCCGCCCGCCGTCACCCGGACGCGACCCTGTTCGGATACGACGCGGCCGAGTCCGTCGTTCGACGGAACCGATCGATCGCCGACGAGCGCGGGGCCGACACCTTGCGGTTCGAGATGGCGCGGCTCCCGGAGTTGAATGTCGACCACCGGTTCGAGTGCGTCACGTGTATCGCGACGCTCCACTACGTCGCGGACGTCCGGTCGGCCCTCGACGCGCTGTACTCACGGGTTGCGCCCGGCGGGCGCCTGATCTTCAACTACCCGAACGGCCACACTAGACGGGCGTATCTAGAGGACCCGGACGCCGATCCCGAGCGATTCGAACTCGTGCTCGACGGCGAGAATCTCCTCACGTACGAGGCGATCGAGGGAATCCTCTCCCGGAGGCTCCGGAGCTTCTGGAAGGCGGTCGACGAGGACGACTGGCGCTCGATCGGTCGTGCCAACCCTTGCGTGATCGTCGACAAGCCCGAGGGGTGATCCTAGCCAGGCGCGGAACTGACGCCGCCACCACCCGACTTTTCACGGCTCCCGGTGACGAATGCGTATGAGCGTTCGTTGGCGGCCGATCGCGGTCGTCCTCCTCGTCGTGCTGGCCGGCTGCGCCGGCGCGCCGGTCCCGGACGTCGGCACCGACTCGCCGCCCGCCGACCTCGACTCGCCACCGGCGGACCCCGACGGCGTCGACCCCGACGATCCGGCCGACACGGCCTGGACCGTCACCGTCGTCCGCGTCGTCGACGGCGACACGATGGAGGTCGAGTTCCCGAACGGCGAGGTCGACACCGTCCGGCTGCTCGGTGTCGACACGCCCGAGACGAGCGCGGAGTCGACCTCGCCCGGCGAGTTCGAGGGGATCCCGGAGACGGACGCCGGCCGGGCGCACCTCCGGGCGTGGGGCCTTGAGGCGTCGACGTTCGCCGAGTCCGAACTCGCCGGAGAGGAGGTCACGGTCGTCGCCGGCGGGGACCGCCGCGGGGGGTACGGCCGCCTGCTGGCGGTGGTGTACGTCGACGGCGAGGACTTCAACGAGCGCCTGCTGACTGAGGGGTACGCGCGGCTGTACGACACCGAGTTCGCGAAGCGCGACGCGTACGCCGCGGCCGAGGCCGACGCGCGGGAGCGCGGCGTCGGGATCTGGGGCTTCGATGAGTCGGGGTGACACCCTCGACGGGTCCGTACTGCGAGGATGACGGCGAGGAGAACGACCGACGCGTTCAGGCGCTCGGAGGCGCGCAGGGTGTGAAAATGAAGCGGGGACGGTCGACTTCGACCTCACTCACCCGGGCGTCGAGTGGTGACGCGGATCCGCTGGATCCGGCGGCGTTGCGGCCGGCTCGTTACCGGCCGTCGTCGGTGGCGTCGCAGTCGGTACAGACGACGGTCCCGTCTCTGAGAGTTCACGTCGCGGCGACCGCGCCGCAGTCCTCGCAGACCGGTCCGCGCGCCGGACCGTCCTCGCGCTCTTCCAGCGCTTCCGCGGCGCGGGTCAACACGCCGTCCCACGTCTCGCCGTCGCGTTTCAGCTCGCCGAGCCGCGAGCGCGTCGAGATGTCGAGCTTGAGGTTGACTCGTTGTCCACCCAGAGTATCCCAAACGTATCCCACCCACTGATAGATTGGGATACGCTTGGGATACGATCGCTCCCGGCCGTTCGGGTCGGGACGAGCGGGTTCGCTCGCGGTCGACGAGCGCCGTAGTTTCGGATTACCCGTCGAACCGGGCCGCGACCTCGCGTTTCGTCTCCTCGACGATCCGCCGCTCCGCGCGCCGCATCGCCCGCGTCGCCTCGTCTGTGTACTCGACGGAGACTGTCGGCAGCGCGGCCGCGAACGGACCGCCCACGACCTCATCGGGGTCGATCCGCGCCTCGAAGGCGAACGCTGACGGGAACTCCCGCAACACGCCCGTGAACGGGAACGCCTCCTCGACCAGCGCCGTCGCCGCCTCGCGATCGAAGGCGGCGGTGGTCGCCGGCCAGAACGCGTCCTCGGGCCGTTCGACGATCGGGCGCACCGCATCGCCGAGCCGCCGCGACCGCTCGACGATCGCCGTCTCGACCGCGGCCGCGGTGCGGTCGTCGACGTCGGCGGCGAGCGCGTCGTGGAACCCGTCCCGCGCCACCAGTTCGTCGGCGTACGCGTCGATCGGATCCCCGCCGCTCGCGTACTCGAGGACGACGTCGAACTGCGCGAGCGCGTCGTCCCGATAGGCGGCGAGTTCGGGCTCGACGACCCGCCGTTCGAGCGCGTCGGCGTTCTCGCGGAGCCGGTCGACGACCGCGCCCGCCGGTCCCAACCCGACGTCCCGGAGGGCGCGCTCGACGCTGAACTCGCGTCGCGTCGCGGTCACGGCGTCGCCCAGAAACGTCTCGAACCCGGCCCGCGCGGCGGCGCGCGTCATACCGCTCGAACGGCCCGGTCGGAGAAATGGATTCCGGGGTCCACGGAGGTCCGCCCCTGTGTCGGCGTAACACACTTAAGAGCGCGCTCGGTACGATGTCGTAGTGGCATCCCGACAGGGCGGGTCGGGGGACGCGGAGCCCCTCGGGCCCGGATCGACGGAGCGTCGGACCGCTTCCACGACCGCCGCCGCGAGCCGGCGGACAGACGGACGGCCCCGGTCGCCGCCGGAGTCGCCCGCGCGCCGCCGCGCTCGGGCCGGTCGCACTGACTCGACCGGCCGAACCGGCGAGTATCGGTCGGTCGAGTCTCCCCACGGCGGGACGGCCGCCGCCCGCACGCCGGAGGACCCGCCGGTGCGCGATCCGACCCTGTACGCGCTCACTGATCACTTCCGCGAACGGCTGGAACAGCCCGGTCGCTACGTCTCCACGCGCACGGTGAGCGACGCGATCCGCGAGGGACAGCTCCGGTGGAACAGCACCGACGGCTGGCGGTTCGCGCTCGTCGAGGGCGGCGTCCGGTTCGTCGTGGTCGTGAGCGACACGGAGACGAACTCCCCGGTCGTCGTCACCGGCTGGACCGAGGTCGCGGACCGCGAAGACGCGCTGGAGGCCCCGCGGTGGGACGGCGTCGACGTCGACACCATCGCCGTGCGGGCCGCGCTGAGCGAGTCCGCCTCCACGCCGATCCCCGACCGGATCCGACCCCGGACCGTGACCCGCCCGTTCGAGGTGGGCGAACACCGCCTCGAGACCGAGCCGGGCGAGCCGTTCGTGCGCTGTACCGACTGCGGCTGTCGGTTCCGCTCGAAGGAGGGGATCACCTCGCGGCGGTGCCGACAGCGGTCGCCGGGCCGCTAGTAGCGGGCGTTTCGTTCTCCGCGAACGGTGGACGTTTCTGCGATTCGCGAACGACTGAGCCGTGCGATGGCGCGCGCCTCCGAGCGGCCGCCACCGGCGGCCGCGAGGAGCGCGTGCGAGGGAGTCGCGACCGTAGGGAGCGACGAGGCTGGGGAGGCCTGAGGCTGCGGTCCGGGGTGGGGCTTCGGAGGTGTCGTCGGTCGATCGTCCGAGAGCAACCCCGAATGACATTCACAAGATATCCGACGCGTCCCGTCCGCTGACGCTATCCATTTCCGCGTCGCGGCCGAAGCGGCGGTGATGACCGACGACACCGGCGACGACGTCGGCGGCGATCCCAGCGACGACGCCACCGCAGTCGAAGACCTCTCTGTAGATCGCTTCCACGAGGCGCTCGAAGCCGAGGAGCGCCCGGTCGCGACCGCGAGCGAGGTCGCTCGCCGGCTCGGGACTTCGCAGGCGGCCGCTCGCGACGCGCTCGGCGCGCTCGTCGACCGCGGCGACGTGGACCGGCTCGACGTCGAGGCCGACCCCGTCGTCTTCTACCCGCGCGACTGGGGCGCGCTGGCGAGCCGCGAGCGCGTCGTCGTCTTCCCGGAGCGCCGCGAGATCGTCGTCGACCGGCCAACCCAGTACACCCGCGCACGGCTCTCGCAGTTCGCGCACCTCGTCGACACCACGGGCACGGAGCCCGGCACGCGCGGCTACCTCTATCGGATCCGGCAGGAGGACGTGTGGGCCGCGCCGTTCGACGACGCCGACGCGCTCGTGGGCGCGCTCCGGTCGGTGTTGCCGCGCCGGTACGAACACCTCGAAGCGTGGGTGCGCGACCAGTGGCGCCGCGCGCACCGCTTCCGGCTGTACACCCACGCGGACGGGTACGTCGTCCTCGAGGCCGCCTCCGAGAACCTGATGGGGAACGTCGCCGACCAGCACCTCGAGGACGACCACCTCCGCGCGCCCATCTCGGACACGGAAGCGTGGGTGAACGAGGCGGCGGTCGCCGCGGTCAAGCGCGCGCTCTACGACGCCGGCTACCCCGTGGAGGACGACCGCGATCTGGAGACGGGCGACCCGGTCGAGATCGACCTCACCACCGACCTCCGCGACTACCAGGAGACGTGGGTCGAGACGTTCCTCGACCGCAAGTCGGGCGTGTACGTCGGCCCGCCCGGGTCCGGGAAGACCGTCGCCGGGATCGCGACGATCGCCGCGGTCGGCGGCGAGACGCTGATCTTGGTCCCCTCCCGCGAGCTCGCCGACCAGTGGCGCGAGGAGCTGCTGGAGCACTCCACGGTCGACCCCGCCGACATCGGGCTGTACCACGGGGGCACGAAGGACGTTCGTCCCGTGACGATCGCGACCTACCAGATCGCCGGGATGGACAGGCACCGCTCGCTGTTCGACTCCCGGAAGTGGGGCCTGATCTGCTTCGACGAGGCCCACCACATCACCGCCCCCGTGTTCTCCCGGTCCGCGGAGCTACAGGCGAAACACCGGCTCGGCCTCTCGGCCACCCCGGTCAGCGAGACCGACAGCGAGGAGGAGATCTACACCCTCATCGGCCAGCCGATCGGCGCGGACTGGGACGCGCTGTTCGAGGCCGGCTTCGTCCAGGAGCCCGAGGTGGAGATCCGGTACGTCCCGTGGCGCGACGAGATGGCGCAAAGCGAGTACGCCGCCGCGGACGGTCGGGAGCGCAGACGGGTCGCGTCGGAGAACCCCGCGAAAATCGAGGAGATCCGCTACCTGCTCGCGGCCCACCGCGACAAGAAGGCGCTCGTGTTCGTCGAGTACCTCGACCACGGCCGGGCCATCGCGGACGCGCTCGGTGCCCCGTTCATCAGCGGCGAGACGCCCCACCACGAGCGCGCCGAACTGTTCCGACGGTTCCGGGCCGACGGGGAGACGGGGAGTTCGGGCGGCGGCGAGGCGGCCGACGACGAGTCGCTCGACGTCCTCGTCGTCTCCCGCGTCGGCGACGAGGGGATCGATCTCCCGAACGCCGAACTCGCGGTCGTCGCGAGCGGGCTCGGCGGCTCCCGGCGACAGGGGTCGCAGCGCGCGGGGCGGACGATGCGGCCGACCGGCTCCGCGCTCGTCTACGTCCTCGCGACGCGCGGGTCGAGCGAGGAGGAGTTCGCGCAGCGGCAGATGCGCCACCTCGGTCGGAAGGGGGTCCGCGTCCGCGAGACGAACGTCGCGGAGTAGCCCGCGCCCGACGCCGTCTTAGCGCACGCGGGTCGAATCGGATCGCCCGGTCAGATCGCGTCCGCTAGGCGCTCCGCCGCCTCCTCGATCTCTCCCTCGTTCTCGACGAACCGGACGGGCGCGTTCTGGTCGCGCGCGTACTGGAGCGCCGCGGACCGGTTGAGGTCCTGCTCGAAGTCGATCTGGCGTTCGGTGACCCCGTCGAGGTCGCGGTCGCTCGACCGCCTGCGCTCGAGTATCGTCGCCGGTTCCGCCTCCACGAGGACGAACGCGTCCGGCGAGACGTCTTCGAGCACTTCGACGGGGAGCCCCTGGACGTAACCGGTCAGCGTCTCGACCGCGAGGTGCGTCGAGAGGATCACGTTCGTCGTCTCCGCCTCCTTCGCGACGAACTCGCCCGCGCGGCGCTGGAGCCGACGCGTCTCGGGCTGCGAGAGCGTGCCGAGCTTGGCCCGCTCGGTCGCGAGCCCCATCGCGGCCGCCTGCTCGAGCATCACGTCGCCGAAGTTGATCAGCTTGTACCCGTCTCCGAGCCCGCGCCTGACCGCCTGACAGACGCTGGAGAGGCCGACGCCGTTGACCCCCGACACGAGCGTGACGGACATCAGAAGCTCACCTCGTTCTCCTCGTCCCCGGGCATTCCGCCGCGGTCGTCGTAGTACCGGCGGCCGATGAACTGCGCGCCGACGAGCATCATCAGCGTGTCGTAGAGGTCGTCGGCCGAGTCGAACGTCTCGACGTCCGACCGGTCGATGACCGCCCGTATCGTCGTGGACTCGCCGTCCGGCGGCGACAGCTCCGTGTCGCCGACCGTCTCCAGCACCTCGGTTCGGGCCGCCGGAAACTGCAGCTTCCTCGCGAACAGGTCGCGCGTCTCTGGTAAGCGCATACGTGCCATATGACAGCGCACGCGAGGATAAGTGTACGTGTGTAGCGCGCGGCGTCGCCGTCTCTCCGAGGCGTTCCTCGCCCCGCAACGCTGCGCCCAATTCCCGCCCGCGGCTCCGTCGGCGGGCGAAGGTTTCAACACACGCTCCGGCGACTTCGCGACATGGACGCTGACGAGGCCTCGCCCGCCGCCGACAGGGACGACGACTCGCCCACCGTCGCCGAGGCGGTCGTCGACGCCATGCTCGACCGCGGCGTCGACACCGTCTTCGGGATCCCCGGGAAGCAGACCCTCCCGCTGAACCGCGCGCTCGCCGACCGCGACGCGCGCTTCGTCGTCGCCCGCCACGAGACCGCCGTCCCGCACCAGGCGTGGGGGTACGCCGAGACGAGCGAGCCCGGCGCGATGGCGGCCACCTGCGTCGTCCCCGGCCCGGGCGACACCAACGCGATGAACGGGCTGAAGAACGCCCTGAACGACTGTGTCCCCCTACTCCACCTCGCCGTCGAGACCGAGCGGTCGGTCCGCGGCGGCGACGGCATCCACGAGACGCCGCCGGAGACGTACGACACCGTCGTCAAGGAGAACGTCCTCGTCGACTCGCCCGCGGGCGCGGTGCCGGCCGTCGTCGAGGCGATCCGGACCGCCCGCGAACACCCGCAGGGGCCGGTCCGCGTGGGGATCCCGAAGGACTTCCTCGCGGGTCGGACCCCCCAGCCCGCGGTCGGCGAGCGCGAGCCGTCACCGCCGCCGGAACCGCCCGCGACGGCGGTGGACGAGGCCGCAGACCGACTCCGAGACGCCGCCGCGCCCGTCGTGCTCGCCGGCGGCGGGATCAGGCGCGCGGACGCGAGCGACGCGCTCCGGTCGGTCGCCGAGGGGCTCGACGCGCCGGTCGTGACGACGTACAAGGGGAAGGGGACGCTGCCCGAGACGCACCCGCTGTCGGCGGGGGTGCTCTGCGGCGGGGCCAGCGCGGAGCTCCGGGGCCTGCTCGCGGACGCGGACGTCGGCCTCGTCGTCGGCTCCGACCTCGACGCGGTCGCGACCGCCTCGTGGTCCGTCGCGATGCCGGAGACGCTGATCCACGTCACGCTCGACGGCGACGACGTCGGCTTCGGCTACGACGCGGACCTCGGTGTCGTCGCCGACGCGGACCGCTTCCTCCGCGCGCTCGCCGGTCGCGTCGAGGACGGAGCGGCGACGACGCGCGGCGACGACGGCGTCGAACGCGCCGGGGCCGTCCGCGCGGCCGACCGCGAGCGCTTCGCGGCGCTGTCCGAGTCGACGGAGGGCGATGTCGACGGATCGTCGGCCGACGACCGTCCCCTCCGCTCCGTCGAGGTCCTCTCGGCGGTGCGCGACGCGGTCCCGGACGACGCGGTCGTCGCCGCCGACGCGGGCGGGTTCCGGCTGTGGACGCTCGTCTCGTTCCCGGCGTTCGGGCCGCAGTCGTACGTCAACCCCGGCTCGTGGGCGACGATGGGAACCGGGCTCCCGTCGGCGCTCGGCGCCAAACTCGCCAACCCGGACCGCGACGTGGTGGCGCTCACCGGCGACGGCGGGCTCATGATGTGCGTCCACGAACTCCACACGCTGGCGAGCGAAGGGATCGACGTCACCGTCGTCGCGCTCAACAACGACGACTACGCGATCATCAGCGAGGAGGCGTCGCGGTCGTACGACTTCCCGGACCAGAGCTACGGTTGGGCGGAGACCGGCCTCGACCTCGTCGCGGTCGCGTCGGGGATGGGCCTCCCCGCGGAGCGCGTCCGCGAGCGCGACGCGGTCGCCGACGCCGTCGAGCGCGCCCGCGCCCGCGACGGCCCGGCGCTCGTCGAGGTCGTCACCGATCCGGATGAACCGCAGGCGAGCGAGTGGATGACCGGACCGCATCCGAGCGACTGACCCGGTCTCGGCGGCCCGCGCGAGGGCGGCCTCCGTCTGATTCCCGTCTCTGCCCGGTTTCAGCCCGAGCGTTTCCGAGATCTGAAGCGATCTATATGCGTGTCGGCTCGCGACTGTGGGTATGCGCAATCCGTGGGTCCACGACGACGTCCCGGACGACGCCGGGAACGGATACGACGGGCCGGTCGGCCTCCTCGCGGCGTTCATGTGGGGGACGCTGGCCCTCTCGGTCGGCGGGTTCGTCCTGCTCTCCGGCGCGGGCGTCGTCGACCTCGCCGACGGCGGCTCGCTCGGCGAGGTCGTCACGGGCGTCGTCGCCGCGCTGGCGCTGGCGCTGGCGCTCCCGCTCCTGTTGAAGCTGCTCTCGATCTCGCGGGCGCTCGCCGCGATCGCGCTCCTCGCGACGGGCGCGACCGTCGGCCGGTTCGTCGTCGCCCGCGAGCCGGAGCGGTTCCGCGCCCTCCTCGACGCGCGCGACGCCCTCGCCGAGAACGCGGGCTCGCTCGGCGAGCTCCTCGACGTCGTCGACTCGATGTCCCCGGCGACGGTCGACGCCGCAGCGGTGGCCGACGGCGCGGCAGCGGTGGTCGGGAGCGCTCTCCCGGCGGTCGACGCCGCGCTGGCGCTGTTCGTCGCCGTCGCGTGACCGCGACGACTCCCCGAGGCGTCGCGATCGTCGGCGTTCGCCCGCGTCGCTCCTCTCGCGTTCGCCCGGACGTGAGCCTTAACAACGCTCGTGGTGAACGCCGCCCATGACACGTCCGGACGACGTCGCGGTCGGCATCGTCGGCCTCGGCGGTATCGGGTCCCACCACGCGACGAAGCTCGCCGAGCGCGGCGCGAACCTCGTCGGCGGCATGGACGTCGACGCCGACGCCCGCGCGCGATTCCACGAGGAGTTCGGCGTCCCCGCCTACGAGGACGAGGCCGACCTCTACGACGACTGCGACGCCGTGTTCGTCACCACGCCGAACCGGTTCCACGAGGAGTACGCGACGTCGGCGCTGTCCGCCGGCCTCGACGTCCTCTTGGAGAAGCCGCTTGCGCACACGCTCGAGAGCGCCGAGCGCATCGCCGACGTCGCCCGCGACGCCGACGGGTTCTGTATGGTCGGCTTCAACAACCGGTTCGCGGAGCCGGTCCAGGTGATCAAACACTACCAGGACGCGGGGCGGTTCGGCGAGACCACCCACGTCGAGGCGAACTACGTCCGGCGGCGCGGCGTCCCCGGACGGGGCTCGTGGTTCACGTCGGCGGACGTCGCCGGCGGCGGCGCGCTCATCGACATCGGCGTCCACGCGATCGACCTGGCGCTCTACTTCCTCGATCACCCGGAGGTCGTCGAGGTCACCGGGGAGACGCGGTCGGAGTTCGGCGGCCGCGACGACTACGCGTACGTCCACATGTGGGGCGACGACGTCGGCCCGGAGGGGTTCGACGTCGACGACTCCGCGTCGGCGTTCGTCCGCGCGGCCGACGGCAGCACCGTCTCCCTGGAGGTCGCGTGGGCGACGAATCGGCCGACGACCGACGAGTTCGTCGTCCGCGGCACCGAGGCGGGCGCGACGTTCGACCGCGGCAGCGACGACCTCACCGTCCACGAGGCCGGAGTCGGCGGCGGACACCACCTCACGGATGCGACCGTGGAGACGCGCGACGGCGACGCGCACGCCGCCGAGCAGGCGACGTTCCTCGAGGCGGCCGCCGCGGGCGAGCCGCCGTCGATCAACACCGTCGAGGAGGGGCTGCGCGTCCAGCGGGTCGTCGACGCGATCTACCGCTCGGCGGAGACCGGCGCGGCGGTGCGGCTGGACTGATCGCCTGACCGTGATGGGAACCTATTCGGTGCTGGGCGGCGTTCGCGGTGACAACTCGTGACCCGCGACCCCGGCCCGACGCCGCCCTCCGACCGGATCACCAGCCTCGACGCGCTCCGTGGTTTCGCGCTGCTCGGCATCCTCGTCATCAATATCCGCGTCTTCTCGATGCCCGAGCAGACCCTGCTCAACCCCACCGTCTACGGCGACTTCACCGGGCTCGACTACTGGACGTGGTTCCTCGGCCACGTGTTCGCGCAGGCGAAGTTCATCACGGTGTTCTCGGCGCTGTTCGGCGCCGGCGTCCTCCTGTTCGTCGAGAGCAAGGAGGAGAAGGGCCAAGACGCCGCCCGCCTCCACCTCCGCCGGACCGCGGTGCTGATCGCGATCGGGCTCCTCCACGCGTACCTGCTGTGGTACGGCGACATCCTCGTCACTTACGGGCTCACCGGCATCTTCCTGCTGTTCGTCCGCGACCTCGACGCGCGGCGGCTCACCACGCTCGCGGGGGTGTTCCTGCTGTTCGTCCCCGCCATCGAGCTGTTCGCCGCGGTGTCGATCGGGGGCGAGGCGATCGCCGCCCAGTGGCAGCCCGCGGAGGCCGCGATCCGAGAGCAGGTGGCCACCTACCGCGGCGGCTGGCTCGACCAGATGAGCCACCGCGTCTCCTCGTCGTTCCAGCGACAGACGTCCGGGTTCATCGGCCAGAGCTTCTGGCGCGTCGGCGGCGTGATGCTGCTCGGGATGGCGCTGTACAAGAAGGGCGTGCTGACCGACGAGCGCTCGACGGCGTTCTACCGCCGGCTCGTCGCCGGCGGGGTCGTCGGCGTCGGGATCGTCGTCGCGGGCGTCGCGTACGTCGAGGCGAACGACTGGAGCGCCGGGGCCGCGCTCTACTGGCGGCAGTTCAACTACGTCGGGAGCCTTCTCGTCGCCGGCGGCTACGTCGGCCTCGTCACCCTGTTCGTTCGGTGGCGCGGGGAGGGGCTCGCGACCCGCGCGCTCGCCGCGGTCGGCCGCACCGCGTTCACGAACTACCTCCTCCAGACGGTCGTCGCGACGACGATATTCTACGGCCACGGGCTCGGGCTGTTCGGCTCCGTCAGCCGCGTCGAGGCGATGGGGATCGTCGTCGCGATCTGGGCGGTCCAGGTCCCGCTTTCTGTGCTCTGGCTGCGGTACTTCCGGTTCGGCCCCGTCGAGTGGGTGTGGCGGACGCTCACCTACGGAGAGGCTCAGCCGATGCGGCTGGGGAACTGAGGCCGCGTTCTCCGAACTGAGACTCGCGAGGACACGTTCAACACCCCGCCGACGAACCCCCGCACATGAGCGGCTTCGACGTCCACGACCACCGCCACGAACTGAAACAGCTCCGCGACTCCGGCGCGACGAGCCTCTGGGAGAACCGCGAGGAGACTGTCTGTCCGGTGTGCGAGGACGTCTTCTCGCGGCTGTTCGTCACGAAGCAGGCGGGGACGACGTTTCCGGAGAACGACGGTGCGCGGTTCTGTCTCCTCCGCGACGGGGACGCTGTGTACCTCTTCCGGCACTGACCGCGGCGTCGCGCCGAGGGTCGCCTCCCCGTCGCGCCGCAGACCTGCCGGTCAGTCGTCTCCGACGGGGTCGACGCCGGGCTCGGGCTCGTCGATGTACCGATCGGTCCACGTACCGCGCGAGAACCACGCGACGCCGAGGATGGCCCCGAGGACGTTCCCGAGGGCCATGCCGACCCAGACCCCGGTCTCGCCCCAGCCGGCCACGAACACGAGGTAGGCCACGCTCGCGACACGCCCCACCCAGAGCGTGACGATCGAGATGACCATCGCGGTCTTCGTGTTGCCGGCCCCGCGGAACGCGCCGAGGATCACCTGCGAGACGCCGATGAAGGCGAACTCCACCGAGCGGATCCGCACGTACTCGACCGCGTAGCCGATCGTCGCCGGCGCGTCCGGCACGTCGCCGAGGAAGGCCCCGACGATTGGCTCGGTGAACGTCACGGCGACGACCGCGACGAGGAACATCACGCCCGCGCCGGTCGTGGCGGCGAACTTCACCGCCTTGCCCGCGCGGTCGGCGCGGTTCGCGCCGAGGTTCTGCCCGACCATCGTGTCGATGGCGCGGCCGAGCCCCATCGCGGGCAGGAAAACGAGGGAGATGAGCCGGTTGCCGAGCCCGTAGGCGGCGACGACCGGCGGCGAGAACGTGACGATCATCGCGGTGAGCGTGATCATCGCGAGCGCGCTCGTCGTCTGCTCGACGCTGGAGGGGAGGCCGAGCCGGAAGATGTCGCGGATGAAGTCGAGGTCGGGCGCGAGGTGGCCGAGCGTCACGTCGGGCCCGTACCCGGTCCCGAACAGGATCCAGAGGCCGATGGCGGTCGCGACGCCGCGCGAGAGGATCGTCGCGAGCGCGGCGCCCCGGATCCCGATGCCGGTGATCCCCGTCATCGAGAGCAGGGTCGCCTCCAGCGCGACCGGGTCGAGCGCCGCGAGGCCGGGCACCGCGGCGAGCCACGCGAACAGCGGGTTCCCCTCGAAGCCGAAGATGAAGAACGGGTCGAGGAGGACGTTCAGCAGGACGGAGACGAACATCACCGCCATCGGCGTCCGCGTGTCGCCGTAACCGCGCATCAGCGCCGAGAAGACGAAGAAGCCGAACATCAGGGGGATCCCGGCGAAGATGACCTCCATGTAGTCGGCCGCGAGCGGGATCACCGTCGCCGCCGTCTCCGCGTCGCTCGGGAGGATCTCGAGGGCCGGGCGGGTGTAGAAGTAGCCGCCGATCCCGATCAGCACGGAGAGCACGGAGACGGTGAATATCGTCTGTCCCGCCACGAGCCCCGCGGAGCCGTCGCCGTCGGCCCCGGTGTACTGCGCGACGAGGATCGCGCCCGCCGTGGTGAAGCCGCCGGCGACCGCGATCAGCAGGAAGATGAGGGGGAACGCGAGGCTGATCGCGCCGACGGCCTCCGCCGAGAAGCGGCCGAGGTAGAGGGTGTCGACGATGTTGTACGTGACCTGTAACAGCTGGATGACGACGATCGGCCACGCCAGGCGGAACAGCGGTCGGAGGAGGCTCCCCTCGGTGATCGACCCGCCGTCGAGGGGGCCGTCGTCGGGGCCGCCGGCCGGACCGTCGTCAATGGAGGCCTCGTCGGCTCCGCCGGCCGGACCGTCGTCGGAGGGGTCGTCCGGGTCGGCAGCGGGCTCGTCGCTCACTGGGGTAGAACGACGGGCGCGCTCTATCAGGCTTCCGATCCGGTCACCGGCCCGCTCCGCCGTCGCCGCGGTCGTCGCGGTCGGCGTCGGCGGAGACGTCCTCTACGGCGGTGCCAGCGTCGCCCGCGGCGTCGCCGTCGCGGTCCCCGCGCTGGCGCAGCGCGTCGGAGTCCGGAGCGGTCCGCGCACCGGCCTCGGCGTTGACCCTGGCCACCCCCGAGGTGTCGTCGAAGACGAGGTGGCGGTGCGGGTACGCCATCTCCACGTCCGCGTCGGCCAGTCGCTCTCGGATCCGGGTGTTGACGTCCGACTGGACCTTCGACAGCTTGTACGGCTTCTTCACCCAATAGCGGAGCCGGAGGAGGATCCCGTTGTCGCCGAACTCGTGGAGTCGACAGTCGGGGCCGGCCATGTACCGCGCCACGCCGATCCGGATGTCGGGCCCGCCGTCGATGACGGCGTCGCAGTCCCGCGCGGCGCGCTCGATGGTCCGACGCGCCTCGGGGACGTCGCTCTCGTAGGTGACGAGGACGTCGATCGACCGCCGCGTCCGCTCGTCCTCGGCCGAGAGGTTCGTCACGTCGCGCTCGCGCATCGTCCCGTTCGGAACGACGAGGAAGGTGTTGTCGACCGTGAATATCTTCGTGTACCGGATCGTGATGTCCTCGACGAACCCCGCGGTCCCGTCCTCCAACTCGATCATGTCGCCGATCTCGAACGGCTGGTCGGCGAGGACGAACACGCCGTTGATGAAGTTCCCGACGATCGGGGCGAGGATGATACCGATGACCGCCGAGAACACCGCCGTCCCGAGGAGGAGGTCGGAGAACCGGAACCCGGCGGCCCCGAGACCGACGAGGAGCGCGGCCCCGATCGTCCCCGCCCGGACGCCGCGGACGATGGTCTGCGCGACGCTCTGTCGCGACACGCGGCGCGCCACCGGCCGACCGATCAGCCGGACGAGGAAGTTGGCGAGGACGACGCCGACCGCGAGCGACGCGACGACGGTCAGCAGGCCGGCTCCCGGGAGGTCCGCGAGCCGAGCCGCGACCTCGGCGGCCCGCGAGATGACCCCCACGACCGCCGTCCCGTCCCGAGAGACCATGCCGATTCGCCGTCGGCCACCCGAAAAAGCGTTTCTCCACGCGAACGGCCGCGGGCGGGAGAACCGACGGCCGGGAGCCGGACGCGCCGAGCGGAGGAGGTGACTCCGAAAACGCGTACAACTCGGCTCATAGTAAGAAGTTATAATCCCCGCCCCCCTTCTCCCGGTATGACAGACGATCTCCGGGACACGCTCGATCGCGTCGGAGACCGATTCAACCTCGGCGAGTACGAGATCGACGCCTACCTCGCGGTGCTGGAACACGGGGAACTGACGGCGAGCGACATCGCCGACCGGACCGACATCCCGCAGCCGCGGGTGTACGACACCGTCCGGAGCCTCTCCGACCGCGGGCTGGTCGAGCTGCGCGAGTCGCGGCCGATGAAGATCGTCGCCGTCGACCCCGAGGACGCCTTCGGCGAACTGCGCTCGTCGTTCACCGAGATGGTCGACGAGCTGGAGGCGCGGTACACCGCGCCGACCCGGGAGACGGAAGCGGTGTCGCTCGTCAAGTCGCGCTCGACGATCCTCCGGTACCTCGAGGAGGTCATCGCGAACGCGGAGTACGAGCTCGCGCTGTCGCTCACGCCCGGGCTCCTCCGGCGGTTCCGCGACGAGCTCGCCGCGAAGGTCGCCGCCGGCGTCAGCGTCGAACTGCTCGTCACCCCGGCGTCGAACGCGCCCGACCCGACGGAGTTCGACTACCTCGAAGTCGCGACGATCGCCCGCGCCCGCCGCGGCATCACCACGCCGGTCCTCGCGGTCGGCGACGGCGAGTACTCCGTGTACGCCACCCAGGACGCGCTCCGGGACGACCGCGAGCGCTACGGCGTCATCTTCAACCGCTCCGCGCTCGGCTTCCTCGTCTCGGGCTTCTTCGGGACGGTCCTGTGGACGACCGCGGAGACGCTCGCCGCCGACGGGGAGGAGCGACCGTTCCCGCGCCGCTACGCCTCCATCCGCCGGGCCGTGAAGGACGTCCGCGAGTTCGACGACGAGGAGTTCTACGCGACCGTCGAGGGCCGCGACATCGAGACCGGCGAGGAGGTGACGGTCCGCGGGAAGGTCGTCGACGTCGCGATCGTCGAGACCGAGGAGGTGGCGTCGCTCGTCGTCGAGACCGAGAGCGGCCGCGTCGAGATCGGCGGCCGCGTCGCCGCCCTCGAAGACGTCGAGGGCCAAGAGATCGTGATCGGCCGGGGCGAGCCGCCGGCGCTGTGAGGCGGGGTCGGCGCGTCGCGGCGGCGGCGTTCAAGTGCCCGCGGACCGAAGCGCCCCCGTGACCGACGACGCGTTCCCCGACGACGAACGGGAGGCACCGACCGTCTCCTGCGAGCGGTGCGGCCGCGAGTGGCGCCTCGACCGCGAGGTCGAGGAGATCCCGCCCGGGGGCCACGCGGTCGAGCAGTTCGCGCTCGACCACGAGCGACACACCGGCCACTACCCGGACGACGTGAATCCGTGGACCGCCCGCTGCGAGCGCTGCCCGGGCGGCGAGCGGTTCCTCGCGGAGCGGCCCGCGCGACGCTGGGCGCAGACGCACGCGCGCCACACGCGCCACGCCGTCCGCCTCGACCCCCCGTCGGGAGACTCGGAGGTCGTCTCGCCCGAGGACGACGACGCGGACCGGTCGTAGCGCGCCCGCGACTCCCCGCCCCCCGTCACGGACCGAGCGCGGCGATGTCCGCGCCGACGGCGGCGCGGGCGTCGGCCGGGTTCGGGTCGCTGTCGACCAGGTGGGTCCACTCGCAGGCGGGCAGCGCGGCGATGCGGTCCCGGATCGCGGGGCGGTACGGCGCGGCCGACGCGACCCCGTCGCCTTCGCCCCAGATGTCGTCGATGACGGTCCGCGAGTCGATCCGGACCTCGACGGCGGTCGGGTCACAGCGCGCGGCCAGCGCCTCCAGCCCGAGGTGGAGGGCCGCGTACTCCGCGGTGTTGTTCTCGGCGCGCGCCCCGACGGGTCGACCCAGTTGTCCGAGGGGGTCGTCGTCGACCAGCAGCACGGCCCCCGCGCCGGCAGGCCCCGGGTTGCCGCGCGAACTCCCGTCGACGTAGAGGACGACCTCGTCGGGGGACTCGCGTCGGTCGTCGCCCGTCGGCGGCGGGTCGGCGGCGAGGACCGCCTCGACCGCGGTCCGGATCTCGGCGTCGGTCGTCGTCGGGTCGAACAGGCCGCCGTAGCCGGTCACGGCGTCGTCGATGGCGTCGATCGCCGGCCGCATCTCGTACCCGTACAGGGCGAGGACGTCGTCGACGCGGCTCGCCAGCGGCGAGAGCCGGTCGGTGGGGAGTTGGTCCACGGCTATCGCCCCCGCGAGCGCGTCGTTTCGACCCGACTCATCACGTTCCGCTTCGGCGGCACAGTGATAAAGACGACGGCGAGGAGCGCGAACCGAACGCATTCGTACCCGCCGCGCGTGGCCGTCGTATGGAGTACACCACGCTCGGGAGTTCGGGGACGAAGGTGAGCCGGATCGGGATCGGGACCAACACCTTCGGCGGCGACGCCGAGTGGCACCTCTCGGCCGACGAGGCCCAGGCGGTCGTCGACACCGCGATCGAACACGGGGTCAACTTCTTCGACACCGCGAACGCGTACAACACCGGCGAGAGCGAGCGGGTGCTGGGCGAGGCGCTAGAGGGGTACGACCGCGACCGGCAGGTGATCGCGACGAAGGTGTACTTCCAGATGGACGACGAGGACCCGAACTCGGGCGGGCTCTCGCGGAAGGCGATCGAACAGGAGCTGTCGAACAGCCTCGACCGGCTCGGCACGGACGCGATCGACCTCTACCAGATCCACCGCTGGGACGACGACACGCCGATCGAGGAGACGCTGCGGACGCTCACCGACGCCGTGCGGCGCGGGGACGTCAGACACCTCGGGGCGTCGTCGATGTGGGCCCACCAGTTCGCGGCGGCGCTCCACGCGGCCGAGCGCGGCGGCCACGAGCCGTTCGTCACGATGCAGAACCACTACAACCTCGCGTACCGCGAGGAGGAGCGCGAGATGGTCCCGCTCTGCGAGAAGCGCGGCGTCGGCCTGATCCCGTGGAGCCCGCTCGCCCGCGGGTTCCTGACGCGCCCGCACGACGAGCTGGAGACGACCGTCCGGGGCGAGACGGACCAGTACCTCCACGAGCGGCTGGAGACGTACGCGGTCGACGGCGGGAAGGAGACCAACGAGCGGGTCGAGGAGCTCGCCGCCGAGAAGGGGGTGAAGATGGCGCAGATCGCGCTTGCGTGGCTGCTCCACCAGGACGCGGTCGACGCGCCGATCGTCGGCGCGCGGAAGCCGGAGTACGTCGTCGACGCGGTCGAGGCGCTCGACATCGACCTCTCCGACTCCGACCTCGACTGGCTGGCCGAGCCGTACGAGCCGGTCCCGATCGCCGGCCACGACTGATCTCTCGGGGTCGCCCGCGCGCCGTCGACCGCGGGGAGTCGCCACACCGACAGTGTATTTACGTTACGAGCGCGACCGGTTCGACATGACCCTCGTCGTGGTCCCGGTTCGATTCCCTCCCTCGTCGCACTCGGCGGCGACGCTCCGAGAAGCGGCCCGCGTCGCCGAGGAGCGCGACGCCGACCTCACCGTGCTCCACGTCGACCTGTTCCAGCGCTCCGGCGGCGTCTCTCGCAGCGACCTCAAGCGCGCGGTCGAAGAGCGGATCGGCCGGCTCGACCGCGTCCGCTACGTCGTCCGCCGCGGGTTCCTCGTCGAGGAGACGATCCTCGAAGAGATCGTGGCGGAGGGGGCCGACGTCGTCGTCATCGGCTCGAAGCAGGCCGGGCGGTGGCGGCGGATGGTCCAGAAGCTGCTCTCCGACCCCGACATCGACGAGTTCCTCCGCGGCCAGCTCGACTGTACCGTGATCACCGTCGACGCCGACGGCGAGACCACGGGCGACGAGCGAGACGGCGACGGCGACGTTCCTCTCCCGAACGACGGCGACGACTGACGCCGTCGGCCTACGCCGCGACCTCGTACCGCCGCTCGTACTCGATGACCGTCGCCACGCGGTCGGCGACGTCGCTTCCGAACTCGCGCTCGACGACGTACAGCGCCAAGTCGATGCCGGAGGTGACCCCGCCCGCCGAGAGGAGGTCGCCGTCGTCGACGACGCGCGCGTCGACGACCTCCGCGCCGGACTCCCGGAGCTCATCGACCGCGTCGGCGTGCGTGACGGCCCGACGGCCGTCGGTGACGCCCGCTTCCGCGAGCAGCATCGACCCGGTACACACCGAGGCGATCCGGGTGCCCGCCGCGTGGTGCGCGGAGAGCGCGTCCGGCACGTCGCCCTTCTGCGCCTCGGCCCACGCGCTCGCCTCCTCGTCGCGCGCGCTCCAGCCGCCGCCGGGGACGACGAGCAGGTCGGGGGCGTCGTCGGCGTTCGCGTCCGGAAGCGTCCCGTCGACTCCGACGCGGGTCCCGTGGCTCGCCGTCACCCGGTCGCGGTCGTCGAGGGTGACGTACCGGACGCGACCCGGTCTCTCGGCGTCGTCGCCCTCGTCGCTCTCGTTTCCCTCGGCGGCGAAGCCGAGCGCGTAGTCGAACACCTCGTACGGGCCGATCCCGTCCAGTTCGTCGAACCCGTCGTACAGCAGCACGTCGACGTTCACACCGCTCCGGAGGGCGGCGGGCGGCTTGTGCGTTCCCCTCGGTGGAATCCGCCCCCTCACGCGACCGCCGGTGTGCGACGCGGAGCGACCCCGAGGCGCGACTCCGCAGGGCCACCGCCGCGCCGGGTCAGTCGTCCGCGAACGCGGCCACGACCCGCTCGACGTCCGCGGCGACGCGCTCCGGGTCGACGCGCTCGCCGCGGTAGGCCCGCTCGACGACGCCGTCCGGGTTGACGAGCAGCGTGACGACGAGGTGCGTGAAGTCGTACCCCGGGAGGCGGTCGCTCTCGGTCGTCCGCTCGAACCCGATCCCCAGCCGGTCCTCGACCACGGTCTTCGCGCGGGCCGGCGTCTCGGGGCGGAGGTAGCGCCAGTTGCCGGCGTCGCGGTCGACGCCGATCGTCTCGGCGTTCTCGCGGAGCGCCGCCGCGTCGTCGCGCTCGGGGTCGAAGGTGATCGGGAGGAAGTACACGTCGTCGGTCAGTCCCGCCTCCGCGACGCGGCGCTGGACCATCACCCACTGGCGGAGCAGGATCGAACACTCGACGGGACAGAAGGTGAACACGCCGGTCACGAGGGCGGTGCGGTCGAGCGCGTCGCTGTCGACCGTCTCGTCCGCGAGCGGGGCCGGGAGCTCGAACGACGGGAGCGGCTGGCCGTACGCCGGGTACGCGAGGTCCGCGCTGTCCGCGAGCTGGTCCTCCTGCGGGCTGAGCACGACGCCGTCCGGACTCCCCCCGAACAGGCGCGAGGTACAGCCCGCGACTGACCCGGCGGCCGCCGTTCCGACGCCGGCGAGCAGCGTTCGGCGCTTCATGTCCGAGGGATCGGGCGAGCGGCGCATAACGCGTCTGGTGCGATCGACGAACGGGCCCGGCCGGCTCACCCGCCGATCCCGCGGCGGCGACGGGACGTCGCTCCGCTCCGCCGCCGGACCGCTCAGAAGGGGGCGTAGTACGGGATCGGCGGGTGCGGGAGCGGGACGCCGAGCGTCGCGAGCCCGTGCTGGAGCGGGACGTACCCGAGCGCGACGAACGCGACGCCGAGCACGCGGTGGATCCGGAGCCGTGTCTCGAGGCGGATCGACCCGAACACGGTGCCGAACAGCAGCATCGACGGCACCGTCCCGAGGCCGAGGAGCCCCAGCGACGCGGCCCCGCCGAGCGCGCTCCCCTGGACGAACGCGTACAGGAAGGCCGGGTAGAGGAGCGGGCACGGCAGAAACCCGTGGGCCGCCCCGAGTCCGGCGATCCGCCAGTCGCCGACCCACGCGTCGACGCGGGCGACGATCCGGTCGCTCACCGCGCTCGCGGCCCGGTCGAACCCCGGTATCGGGACGGACTCCAGCTTCAGTCGGAGCGCGTACCGCGCGCCGACGGCGATGATCGCCGCGCCGACGAGAACGCCGGTGAGCGCGTGGACGTCGTCGGCGACGGCGGTGACCGTGCGGCCCGTGACGAACGCGAGACTCCCGGCGAGCCCGAAGAGGCCGCCGAGGACCGAGTAGCTCGCCGTCCGACCGAGGTTGAACAGCGCGTGCTGGCGCACCTGCCGCACGGTGAGGTCGTCGTCGCGCCCGCGCCCGCCGCCCCCCTCGCCGGCCCGCATCCGGTCGGCGTAGGTGGTGACGAGCGGCCCGCACATCCCGAGACAGTGCGCGCCGCCGAGCAGTCCGACGAGGAGGAAGACGCCGAGGCCGAGCGAGTCGGTCGCGTAGAGAGACCCGCTCGGTCCGCAGGTCGCCGTCCCGACGCCCGCGACGAGCGACCGGAGTGCCCCGGTCCCGGTGAGAATGCCCATACGGGACGAACGCGTCCCGGGGCGCTAACCGATCTGGTGCGAACGGCGAACGGGTCAGCCCTCGGCGTCGAGGAGCGAGTCGACGGTGCGGACGAAGCGGTCGACGAGCCGGTCGGGCAGCGAGGGCGACACCTCGTCGAGCAGCGCCGCCGTCCGGTCGGGGCGGGCCAGCGAGACCGTCATCGGGCGGTCGGGCGACTTCTCGACGATCCCGTGGTCGGCGAGCGTCGAGACGTGCCACGACACCGTGCTCTTCGCGAGGTCGAGGCCGTCCGCGAGCGCCGCCGGCCGGGTCGGCCCCGACGCGTGGAGCCGGACGACGATCTCCCGCGCGGTCTCGCGCCTGAGGAACGCGAGGGTCCGCCGGTCCCACGCGTCCGTGTCCGGGTCGAAGTAGTGCGCGCGCCCGCCGATCCGCTCGACAGCCAGCTCGCCGTCGCGGACGAGCCGCCGGAGGTGGTACTGCGTCTGCCCCGTCGCGATGTCGAGCTCGCGGCTGATCCGGTTGAAGTGGACGCCGGGCGTGCCGCGGACGTGACGTCGGATCCGGGCTCTGGTGTCCGACATTTCTGACTGTTCGTGCTACCGTCGGACGGCATAAAAGGGGCTCGTGCGGTCCCCCCGTCTGAGAACGGCGACCGGGAGTGTCTTCTTATCCGTCGCCGCCGAAGGGGGGAACGTGACGGGATCGCTCTCGGGGTCGGTGTCGGCGCTCGCCGGGTGGTCGGTAGAGGGGTCGCTCCCGATCCTGGCGGTCGTGGTCGCCGCCGGACTCGGGACCAGTCTCCTCTTCGCCGTCAGTCTCGCCGCGTACCGACGCCGCCGACGGGCGCAGTACCGACTGATCTCCCTCGCCGTCGGCGCGCTCCTGGCCCGGTCGGTCGTCGGCGCGGGGACCGTTCTCGGGGTCGTGCCGATGCCGGTCCACCACCTCCTCGCACACAGCTTCGACTTCCTGATCGCCGCCCTCGTCCTCTACGCGGTGTACGCGCACGCGCCGGGGGCGGTCGGCGACGACGCCGCGACCGAGTGACGCGCCGCCGAGGGCGCGTCGGACGTCCCAAGAAGAGCCTCCCGGTCCCGTAGGCTCACTGTCGGAACCGTCCGCGGGTCCGCTCGAGCGCCACGTCGACGTGCGACCGGAACGCGAGGATCGCCGCGGCCGCGACGCCCCCGCCGACGGTCCAGCCGACGAGCGAGGCGACCGCCCGGCCGCTCGCGACGAACCCGCCCTCCGGCGCGAAGGCGACGCCGATCACGTGCTCGAAGACGAGCCCCCTGAACGCCCCGTTGGGCGTGAGCGCGATCGACCCCGCGACCCCGCTCGCCGAGCCGCCGGCCGACAGCGCCCGGAGGATCGCGAGGTCGCCGCCCACGACCCCCGCGAGCAGCGCGAGGACGGCGAGCGCGACCGCGCTCCGTCGGCTCGTCGCGACCACCGACACCGCCGCGGACAGCGACAGGTACGCCGCGCCGAACAGGACGACGAGCGCGAGGAACCGGACGAAGAGCACCGGCGAGTCGACGCCGGCGTGGGTGGCGAAGATGCCCGTGTCCGGGGCGGCGGTGAGCCAGACGTACGCGCCGACGAGCGCGAACGGCCCGCCGACGATCGCGACGAGCGCGGCCGTCCGCGCCAGCAGCACCCCGAGGACGTACTCGGCCGCGCTCACGGGGTACGTCCGGATCACGGCGAGCTCGCCGCTCGCGGCGTCGGCGAACAGCGCGCGGTAGCCCAACACGACCGCGAGCAGCGGCACCAGCACCTCGGTCGGCAACAGCAGGTCGACGACCGCTGGGACGAACCCGGTCGCGCCGCCGCCGCCGACCGCGACGAGCCCGCCGAGGACGACGAGCAGCCCGATAGCGAGGACGGCGTACCCCGGCGTCCGGCGCACCGTCGCCAGCTCGCGGCGGAAGACGAGCCAGACGCCCGCGGCCGCGCTCGTCATCGGTCCGACACCCCCGCGACGTGGACCGACTCCGCGTCCCGCTCGCCGTCGGCGTCGCCGTCGCTCCCCTCGTCGTCGACTCCCGGTCCGTCCGGCGAGCCGCCGACCACGGCGCGGTACAGCTCGCGGACGTCGGCGGCGTCGTGCTCGGCGAGCAGTCGCTCGCGGGGTCCCGCCGCGGCGACGGACCCGCGGCGGAGGACGACGACGGCGTCCGCGTGCGCGTCGACGAGGTCGAGGTCGTGCGAGCTCACGACGACGGCCGCGTCGTCGCCCGCGCGGGCCGCCGCCCGGAACGCCCGCTCGCGCATCTCGGGGTCGAGGCCGCTGGTCGGCTCGTCGAGGACGACGACCGCCGGGTCGCCGAGCGTCGCCTGCGCGATCCCGAGCAACCGGCGCATCCCGCCCGAGAGCGCCTCGACGCGCTTGCCGGCCGCGTCGGCGAGCCCCACCCCCGTCAGCGCGGCGTCCGGGTCGCCGTCGACGAGCGCCGCGTAGAACCCGAGCGTCTCGCGGGCGGTGAGACCGTCGCGGAACGGGACCCGCTGCGGGAGGTAGCCGACGCGCTTGTCCCCGCCCTCGCGCGGGCCGCCGTACCGGTACCGGACCGTTCCGGCCGTCGGATCGACCGCACCGGCGAGCACGCCGAGCAGCGTCGACTTCCCGGAGCCGTTGGGACCGACGACCGCGGTGACGCCCGTTCCCACGGACAGCGACACGTCGGTGAGGACGGGGACGCCGCCGTACGTGCGCGTGACCCCGTCGAGCGTCGCGGACGGTTCGTCGGTCATCGCCTGCCCCCCGCGGTCGCGAGTCGGTCGGAAGGGGGCCGCGGCGTCGGGCCGCGGAGCGCCGTGGCGTTCGCCGACTCCCCGAGCGCGGACCGCCAATCGGTCGGGATCGGTCGGTCCGCGTCGGCGCCGGCCGTCGCGGCGTCGACTCGCTCCGGATGGTACGGCGCGGGCGCCGGCGCCGGGTCGACGATGCTTCCGGACCGCGCGCCCGGAACGGTCCCGCGGAGGCGGTCGAGGAGCCGGGCGGCGGGCGACTCGCGAACCGTGACCGCGCTCGCCTCGCGGTGGAGCGCCGCGTCGACCGGCGACGTCGGGCGGTACGCGCGGCTCCCGGCGTCTTGCGGCCCGACGTTCGCGCCCTCCCAGTAGTTCCCGCGGTCGCCGTCGGCCCACACCCGCAGCGCGCCGGCACCGGCGGCGGCGTGGTCCCCGTTGCCGACGAAGTCGTTCGCGACGACCCGGCTCGACGGGACCACGGTCGTCGCGCGCGCGCCGAGCTCGTTGTCGACGACGACGTTGTGCTCGTACAGCGACCCGCGGGCGCTCGTGGAGAAGCCCAGCTCGTTGCCGACCAGCGTGTTGTAGCCGAGGTACGTCTTCGTCCCCGACGCCTGGATCCCCGCGCTCGACCCCCGGACGTCGTTGCCGACGATCACGTTGCCGGCGGGCCGGGTCATCACGGTGATGCCGGCGAACAGCTCGTTCCGGTACGCGTTGTCGGCCACCAGCGCGTCGCCGGTGTACATGAGGTGCGTCCCGTACCGGTTGTCCGCGAACGTCGAGTTCCGCACGACGGAGCCGTCCGCGCGGTGGAGGTAGATCCCGTCGCGGCCGCCCTCGAACCGGCTGTCGGCGACGGTGACGCGGGACTCCATTCCGGTGATACCCATGAACCCGTCCTGCCACTCGTCGGTCCCGTCGACGCGGAGCTCCGTGACGGTCGCGTCGGAGCCCTCGCGGAGCAGCAGCCCGCTCGCGTTCGTGTCGACGACGACGTCGTCGACGACCAGCCCCGGCGCGCCGACCGCCTTGATCCCCGCGTCGCCGTAGCCGTATCCCAGCTGGATGTTCGTGTCCCACGTGCCGCCCTCGGGGTCGCGCGACTCGCGGGCCGCGTCCGGGTCACGCGTCCGGTTCCCGGTCCCTTCGATCCGGAGCCCGGTGAGCGCCACGTCCGGCGCGCGGACCGTGACCACCGAGCCGTTTCCGTCCCCGCGGACGCGGGTCGGTCCGGTCCCCGCTCCCCGAACCCCGCCGCCGGCGATCGTCACGGACCGGTTCACGGTCACCGTCTCTTCGTACGTTCCGGGGGGGACCACGACGGTCGTGTTCGCCGGCGCCGCGTCGACCGCCGCGGCTATCGTCGGCGCGTCCTCGCCGACGACGACCGAGACCGGTCGGTCGGCCCGCCGCT
>NZ_CAKZRO010000085.1 GCF_937146585.1 uncultured Halorubrum sp.
GTCGCCCGCAGCGACCGGCGGTTCGGGCCGGCCCTCCGCGACCGCGCCGACGGATCGCGCCTCTCGCGGGTCGTCGACGCCGCCGTGCGGTTCGGCGCCGCCGTGCGCGTCGTGGCGGCGGACGCGGGCGCGGTCGTCCGGGTGTCGCTCGCGAGCGGCGTCGTGTGGGCGTTAGACGTCGTGACCGCCGTCTTCGTCCTCGCGGCGCTCGTCGGCGGGCTCGGTGGGGCCGTCGACCCGGCCGCGCTCGCCGTGGTCGGCACGCTCGCCGTCTCGGCCGGGAACCTCGCGAAGGTGCTGCCGCTCTCGCAGGGCGGGATCGGGCTGTACGAGGCGGCGTTCACCGGCATCGTCGTCGCGGCGACGCCGATCCCGGCGGAGGTCGCGCTCGCCGCGGCGGCGCTCGACCACGCGCTCAAGAACGCCGTCACGCTGGCCGGCGGCGGCGTCGTCGCGGCCGCGTTCGACCTCTCGCTGGCGGGCGCCCCGGACGAGGCGGAACGCGACCCTGACGCGGCCGCGACGCGGCCGACGACGGACCGCTAAGTTTTTAGGCCGGCCTAAAAAATAGCGGGTATGGATGCGACAGCCTCGGACCGCGACGGTCCGGACGTCTGCGTCATCGTCCCGACGATACGCGAGTACGAGTGTCTCCGCGACTACGTGGGGAACGCCCGCGAGAACGGGTTCGACGTCTCGCGGCTCCACTTCGTCCTCGTCACCGAGGACTTCTGCGACGTCGAGGAGATGCGCGCGATGCTCGACGACCTCGACGTCTCCGGCGAGGTGTTCGACGGCAGCCGCCGCGAGGCGTGGTACGAGGCCAACGACGTCGCGGAGTACGGCCACGTCGTCCCCGCCGCGAGCCACGCCGAGACGAGCTTCGGCCTCCTGTACATGTGGGCCGACGAGTCGTTCGACTACGGCGTGTTCATCGACGACGACACGCTCCCGCACGACGACGTCGACTACTTCGGCCGTCACATGGAGAACCTCGCGTTCGGCGGCGAGATCGAGCGCGTGCGCTCCGACGAGGACTGGGTGAACGTCCTCTACGACGAGGCCGACGAGCACGGGCTCTACCCGCGCGGCTACCCCTACTCGGCGATGGACGAGACCGTCGAGACCGACTCGGTCGCGGTCGACGCCGGCGATGTCGTCGCCTCGCAGGGGCTGTGGACGAACGTCCCCGACCTCGACGCCGTCCGGATCCTGATGGACGGCGACCTGGAGGGGCAGGCGCAGACCCGGACGGCCGCCGACGACTTCGGCGAGGACTTCGTCGCCGCGCGCGGCAACTACCTCACGGTCTGCTCGATGAACCTCGCGTTCCGCCGCGAGGTGATCCCCGCGTTCTACCAGCTGCCGATGGACGACAACGAGTGGGACGTGGGCCGGTTCGACGACATCTGGTCGGGCCTCTTCTTGAAGCGCGCCTGCGACGTGCTGGGCAAGCGGATCTACAACGGCGACCCGCTCTGTGAACACAACAAGGCTCCGCGGTCGACGTTCGACGACCTCGCGAACGAGGTCGCCGGGCTGGAGCTGAACGAGCACGTTTGGGAGGTAATTGACGACGCGGGCGCCGACGCCGACTCGTACGCGGCCGTCTTCGACGCGATGGCCGACGCGCTCGCGGCGGGCGACTTCGACGAGTGGAACAACGGCGCGTTCCTCAACCACTGCGGCGAGTACATGCGCGACTGGCTCGACTGCCTCGACGCGATCCGCCGGACGCCGGCGCCGGCGGACGACTGAACCGACACGACTAAAACCATTTAGGCAAGCCTAAAACACATGACGAACCACGATCTCACAGAGGCGGACGTGAACCGACGGCGGTTCCTCGCGGGCGCCGGCGCGGTCGGCGCGGTCGCGCTCGCGGGCTGTACGGGCGACGAGGCGGACGACGGCGACGCGCAGTCGTCGATCGGACAGATCGGCTCCGGCCGCGAGGGGCGCGGGCTCCCGGGCGGGACGCCGGTCTCGGAGATGCCCGACCTGTCGGGCGAGCTGACGGTGTACTCCGGCCGCAACGAGTTCCTCGTCGGACCGCTCGTCGAGTACATCGACGAGCAGTACCCCGACCTCGACCTGACGGTCCGGTACGCCTCCTCCACCGACCACGTGAACGCGATCATCAACGAGGGGGAGGGGTCGCCGGCGGACGTGTTCTACTCGGTGAACGCGGGGTCGCTCGGCGCCCTCGCGAGCGAGGGGCGCACGCAGGCGGTCCCCGACGACGTCGCCGAGTTGGTCCGCGAGGAGTTCCGCACCGACCAGTGGATCGGCACCTCCGGCCGGGCGCGCACGGTCCCGTACGACAGCGGTGAGTACGACGCCGAAGACGTGCCGAGCGACATCATGGCGTTCCCCGAGGAGTTCGACGGCGACCTCGCGTGGGCCCCCTCCTACGGCTCCTGCCAGGCGTTCGTCACCGCGATGCGGATCCTCGAGGGCGACGAGGCCACGCTCGAGTGGCTCGAGGCCGTCGTCGCCTCGGGCGCGACCGCGTACAACAACGAGTTCCGCGTCTGCGAGGAGATCGCCGACGGGAGCGTCGACGCCGGGTTCACGAACCACTACTACATCCAGCGCGTCCTCGACGGGAGCCCGAACGCGACGATCGACACCGCGTTCACCGAGGGCGACGCCGGCGCGGTGTTCAACGTCGCGGGCGCCGCGGTGACAGACACCGCCGCCGACGCGACGCTCGCCGGCAACTTCGTCCGGCACCTGCTGTCCGCGGAGGCGCAGGACTACTTCGCGCGCTCGACGTTCGAGTACCCGCTCATCCCCGACGTGGAGCCGATCGGCGACCTCCCGTCGATCGACGAGCTCGACGTCCCGGACATCGACCTGACGGAGCTCTCCGACTTGGAGGCCACCGTCGACCTGATGCGCGAGGCCGGCGTCGACGTCTGACCCCTCCCGCCCCGTGTCGCCCCGCTCCGACCCCTCGCTCCTCGCGCGGCTCGCGGCCCGGCTCCGTCAGCGCCTCGCTCGCGCGGACCGGACCGCCGCGGCCGCGGTCTGCGTCTCGCTGGCCGCGGGACTGCTGACGTTCGCGGTCGCCGCGACCGTCTTCTCGCACCACTCCGCGAACCACGACGAGGGCGTCTACCTCACGCAGGCCGCGCTCCTGCTCGGCGGCCAGTTCGAGTTCCACGCCGGCGCGCTCGCCGACGCCGTCCACCCGTGGTTCTTCGTCGAGGACGGCGGCCGGCTCTACCCGAAGTACAGCCCGGTCCCGGCGGCGACGTACGCGGCCTCGATGGCCCTGTTCGACGAGCCGCGGGTGACGCTCGGCGCGATCGCCGCCGGCAACGCCGCGCTCGTCTACCTGCTCGGCGGGATCGTCGCCGGGCGCCGCGCCGGGCTCGCCGCGGCCGCCCTGTTCGCGGCGTCGCCGATGGCGATCCTGACCGGCGCGGCGTTCCTCCCGTACGCGCCCACGACCTTCTTCAACCTCCTGTTCGCGGTCGCGTACCTCCGGAGCGTCCGCGACGGGTCGACCCCGACCGCGGGCGTCGCCGGCGTCGCTATCGGGGCCGCCTTCTTCGCGCGCCCGTTCACCGCGGTGCTGTTCGCCGCGCCGTTCATCCTCCACGCCCTGTGGCGGATCGGATCGGCGGTCGCGGCCGAGGGCCTGTCCCCCTCGTCGCTCCCGGACCCGGTCCGCAGACACGGGCTGACGGCGGTGTTCGGCATGCTGTTCGTCGGCGTGACGCTCGCGTACAACCTCCGGATAACCGGCTCCGCGCTCACCTTCCCGTACCAGGCGTTCGCGCCGATGGACGGGCCCGGGTTCGGCGAGCGACGCATCCTGGGGCACTCGGCGGAGTACACCCCGGCGCTGGCGCTCGAATCGAACGGCTACGCGCTGTGGGAGCTGGCGACGCGCTGGGTCGCGGCCGGCCCGCTCGGGACGCTGCTCGCCGCCGTCGGCGGCGCGGTCGCGGTCCGGCGCCGGCGCGACGGCGTCGACCTCGCAGTCGGCGGGGACCGCGCTCCGCCCGACGGCTCGCCGGCCTTCCGGCGGACGGCGGCGCTGATCGTCGCCGGGATCGCCGTCTCGGTCGTCGTCGGGAACCTGTTCTTCTGGGGGACGCACAACGCGCTCGCGACGCTGTCGGACCCGGCCGACGGGCTCGCCGCGCTGTTCGGGCCGTTCTACCACTTCGACCTGCTCGTGCCGCTGTCGGTGTTCGGCGGGCTCGCCGTCGCGGCGGGGGCGCGGGCGCTGCCGCGGCTCCGCGCCCGCCTCGCCGCGCGGACCGGATCCGAACGGAACGCGCGCGCCGTTGTCGCGGTCGCCGTCGCCGTCGCGCTCGTCGCCGCGTCCGGCGCCGCGGTCGCGACCGCGGCCGACCCGGTCCAGCGCAACGCGGCGATCGACGCCAAACACGAGGCCGCGTACGCGCCGTTCGACGACGCGGAGTTCGCGGACGCGCTGGTGTTCGTCCCGACGCCGTACGGCGAGTGGCTCGCGCACCCGTTCCAGCGGCTCCGGAACGGCCCCGGGCTCGACGGCGACGCGGTGTACGCGCTCGACCGCGACCCGGTCGAGGACTTCGCGGTCCTCGACGCCTACCCGAACCGGACGCTCTACCGCTACGGCTACCGCGGCGCGTGGACCGCCGACCCCGAGTCGCGCGTCACGCCGAAGCTGGAGCCGATCGACGTGCGCTCCGGCTCGCGGGTCGCGGCCGAGACGACGGTCGGGATTCCGGAGCGCGTCGAGAGCGCGCGGGTCCGACTGGAGACCCGCCGCGGCGAGGGGCGCGCGGCGTACGACGTGCCCGACCCCGAGGCCGACGACCCGCTCGCGGTCGAGTGGTCGGTCGGCGAAGACGGGGTCCGGCTCGCGGGCGCGCCCGACGAGCGGGTGGCCGTCGACCCCGCGGGCGACGTGGCGATCCTCACCGTGACGCTGTTCGCGCCCGACGGCTCGACGTTCACCTACCGGCAGGAGGCGACGGTCCGGACCGGCGGGCCGGCGACCGGAAGCGAGGCGGCGGCGAACGCGAGCGCCGGCGACGTCGAGGTCGTCTGGCCCCCGGAGCGGTCGGTGTGCCGGCTCGTCACCGACTGCGGGAGCGAGGGGACGTACCTCCCCGACCGCCCCGGTGAACACGCCGAGTGGGTCGTCTTCGAGACGGAGGCAGAGACGAGCGACTCCGGCGAGTGACTGAAGACCCTTCTGACGGTCGGGCGTCGCCCGGCGACCTCGCGCGTGCGACTCGCTGCCCCGCGGGCGGTCGTCCGCACACGCCACCGCGGTTATCGTCTCTCTGTACGCGACCGGCGTCGTCACTCAGGGAGTAAAACCGTCGCCGGCGGCGGTCCACTGTGCCCACAGTGTTTCTCCGGACCGCCCTCCGACGACCGTGTCGAGGGGAGAAGCGCCCTCAGAACCGTCGGAGCTGCTCTTCGAGACAGACGGTGACGATCGACTTCGCGATGGCGGCCCCGCCGCCGATCGGGTCGAGCTTCGTCTCGCCGAGGCGCTCGGCGTACCGGATCGGGCGCTCGCGGACGTCGTAGCCGCGCATCAGCGGGCGGATGAGGAGCTCGGCGGAGAGGCCGGTGTTCTCGGTCCAGCCGATCTCCTCGACCACCTCGCGCCGGTACGCGCGCATCCCGGTGGTCGTGTCGTGGACGCGCTCGCCCATCAGGACGGAGGCGACCGCCGCGAACGCGTGGTTGCCGAAGCGGTTGAACGCCGGCATCGCCTCCGCGCCGTGGTAGAGCCGGTCGCCGCTCACCACGTCGGCCCCGTCGTTGATCTCGGCGAGGAACTCCGGCAGCGCCTCCATCGGGTAGGTGTCGTCGCAGTCGGTCGTGACGACCACGGGCCGGTCGGGCGTCAGGACCGCCTCGCGGACGGCGACGCCGTACCCCTGCGGCTCCTGCTCGACGACGCGCGCGCCGTGTTCGCGGGCGATCTCCGCCGTCCGGTCCGAGGAGCCGTCGACGCAGACGACCTCCGCCTTCCCGTCGGTGACGCGCTCGACGTCTTCGAGCACCGTCGCGATCGCCTCCTCCTCGTTGTACGTCCCCATCACGACGCTGAGGTCGTCGAAGGTGTACTCGCCCGCGTCCGCCGCGCTCGCGGTCCCGTCGTCGTCTTCCGCCGCGTTCGCGGCCGCGCCCTCGTCGTCGGCCGTCGCGCCCACGGCGCTCGCGGACCCGTTCGTCGCGTGTGCTGAGTCGCTCATTACCCGCATCTCCGTTCGCACGCACTTGAGTTTTTAGGTTTACCTAAAATAGTGGCGACGAGCCGTCAGGTCCGCCGCGAGAGCCGGGCCTCGACGTCGTCGGCGACGCGGAGCGCCAGCGCGGCGATGGTGAGCGTCGGGTTCATCGCGCCGCTCGTCGGGAACACCGAGCTGGAGGCGATCCAGCAGTTGTCGAGGTCGTGCGTGCGGCAGTCGGCGTCGACGACGCCGCGGTCGGGGTCGTCGCTCATCCGCGTCGTGCCCATGTGGTGATAGGCGGGGCCGGTCGCGTCCGGCCCGGCGACCCACTCGACGTCGGCGCCGAGCTCTTCTAAGATCGACACCTGGATCTCGTTCGCCCGCTCGATGGTGTCGAGCGCGCGGTCGCCGACGGTCCACTCGATCCGCGGGACCGGGTTGCCGCGGTCGTCGGTCCGGTCGTCCGCGAGCGTCACGCGGCTGTCGGCGTCGGGGCGCTGCTCGACGAGGCCGCCCATCGCGACGTGGTTGCCGTACTCGCTCTGTAGCCGGTCGCGGAGCGAATCGCCCCAGTCGTCGCCAGACAGCGCCGACTCCACCGGCGAGGGGCCCGCGTAGTTGAAGAACTCCAGCTTGAACGGGGCCTGCGTCTCGTCGGCCTCGTCGTAGAACTGGTCGCAGGCGCTGGTGTAGAAGCCGACGTGGTTCTGCCTCGTCGGCTCGTCGAGCGTGCCCCCCGCCCCCGCGAACAGGTGGTCCATGAAGAACTCCCCGACGTGGCCGCTCCCGTTCGCCAGTCCGTCGGGGTAGCGGTCGGAGGCGGACAGCAGGAGGAGCCGCGGCGTCTCCACCCCGCCGGCGGCGACGACGAAGGCGTCGGCCTCCTGGCGGTGTCGCTCCCCGTCGGGCGTCGCGTAGACCGCGGCGGTCACCCGGTCGTCGCCGTCGTGTTCGAGGCGCTCGACCGGCGCGCGGTCGATCACGGTCGCCCCCCGCTCCTCGGCGCGCTCGACGTGGACCGTCGCGTCGTACTTCGCGCCGCTCGGGCAGACGGGCTGACAGGTGCCGTAGCCGACGCAGGGGGAGCGTCCCTCGTAGGGCTCGGAGTTGCGCGCGTTCGGCACCGAGTGCATGTCGATTCCCAGCGACTCGCAGGCCTCGGCGAACAGCGAGTCGCTGTAGGAGGGCTCGAACGGCGGCATCGGGTGGGGCTCCTCGCGCGGCGGCGCGTAGGGGTTGTCGGAGGCGCCCGCGACGCCCAACTCGCGCTCCGCCGCGGCGTAGTACGGCCGCAGGTCGGCGTAGTCGATGGGCCAGTCCGGGCCGACGCCGCGCTCGCTCCCGGAGTCGAAGTCGTCCTCGTGGAGCCGCATCACCATCCCCTGCCAGTGGAGCGTCGACCCGCCGACCCCCTTCACGCGGGCGTGGTTCAGCGGGTAGAACCGGTCGCCGGCGCTCTCGTGGGCGTCGCGCTCGCCGCCCACGTCCCAGACGTCCGGCCGACCGTAGGACGGTCGGATCGCCCGCTCCTGTCTGGCGAGCCGGTCGTCGGGGTCGAACCGCGGCCCGGCGTCGAGGACCACCACGTCGCGGTCGCCCGCGAGCCGGTCGGCGACCAGCGCCCCCGCGGGGCCGGCGCCGACGACGCAGACGTCCGCGTCGGGGACGGGCGTCCGGTCGGTCCCGTCGGCGTCCGACCGCTCGCCGCCGGCGCTCTCCGCGCCGCTCACGGCGGCCCCCGCTGGTAGCTCTCCGCGCCGCCCGGGTGTCCCTGCGGGTTCTCGATGCCGACGAGCTCGCCGCCGGTCGGCGAGGCGTACAGCGCGAGCAGCAGCTCGTTGACGACGTAGTACCGGACTCGTTCCGCCGTGGTCCCGTCGGGGTCCTCGTCGGCGGCGTCGGCGCCGACCTCCCGGAGGAGCCGGTCGCGGTCGTCGGGGTCGAGGTCGGCGACCGGCGCGCCGTGCCACGAGTTCGCGAGGTGGTTCAGCTCCGCGACGGTCTCGCGGACTCCAGTCGCGTGCGCGGAGCCGTCCAGCCGCCCGGCGAGGAAGGCCTCGACGAACGCGTCGACGCCGGAGAGGTCGGACGGGTAGACGACCGACGCGACGGCGGTCAGCGTCTCGCGGACGGTCTCGTCGTCGCTCGCGGCCTCGCCCGCCTCGGGGCCATCGCCCGGGTCGCCGTCGCGACTCCGGTCGGCGGCGACGCGCGCGCCGAGCGCGACCCCGCCGCTCGCGCCGAGCGCGGCCAGCGCCGCCGCCGCGTCGCGCCGCGTCAGTTCCATGCGGTTTTTAGGCAACCCTAAACTAATATATCCGTCGGAGCGCGGCCGCCGCTCCCGTCGAGAGCGCGCCGTCGAACCGCACCCGCGGCCGGATCGGAACCCCTAACGGCGGTTGCGACCATCCTCCGACCGAAGCGACCACGCCCGGACCATGAGCCCGATATCCCGGATCCGCGACCGGCTGACCGACGGAGAGGACCGCCTACCGCTGGGGCTGACGCTGCTCTCCGCGGCGATAGCGGCGACGCTCGTCCTCCCGCTCGGGTGGCTCGTGATCGAGGCGGTCACCGTCGACCCCGCCCGCGCGATCGACCTCACCCTCAGCGTCCGCACCGCGGAGACGGTCCTCAACAGCCTGCTGTTGATGGTCGGCGTCACGGCGCTGTCGATCGCGATCGGCGTCCCGCTCGCGTACCTCACCGCCCGGACGGACCTCCCGTTCCGCCGGTTCTGGGCGGTCACGGCCGCGCTCCCCCTCGTCGTGCCGAGCTACGTCGGGGCCTTCTCGTTCGTCTCCGCGTTCGGCCCCCAAGGCGAGTTCCACGAGGTCCTCTCCCCGCTCGGGATCGAGCGAGTCCCCGAGATATACGGCCTCTCCGGGTCGATACTCGTCATCACGCTGTACACGTACCCGTACGTCTACCTGACGACGCGGGCGGCGCTGCTGTCGTTCGACACCACGCTGCTGGAGGCGGCGCGGACGCTGAACCACGGGCGGCTCGCCTCGTTCCGGAAGGTGACGCTGCCCGCGATCCGCCCGGCCGTCGCCGCCGGCTCGCTGCTCGCGGCGCTGTACGCGGTCTCCGACTTCGGGACCCCGTCGATCATGCGGCTGTCGGTGTTCACCCGCCAGATCTACGTCGAGTACCGCTCCTTCGGGAGCGACTACGCCGCGCTGCTCTCCCTCCAGCTGCTCGTCGTCGTGCTGTTCGTGCTCGCGCTGGAGTGGCTCGTCCGCTCCGACGCCTCCTCGCACGGCGACGACGCGGGGCGCACCGACGACCGGGTGTCGCTGGGGCGGCTGCGGTGGCCGGCGACGCTGCTCCCCGCCGGGGTGTCCGCCGCCGCGCTGCTCGTGCCGCTGTGGATCCTCGGCCTGTGGCTGGTCCGCTCGGAGGCGGGTCGCCGCCCCTCGATGGCGTTCGAGCCGATCTACGTCGTCAACTCCGTCTCCGTCTCCGCGGCCGCGGCCGTCGTCGCCGCGCTGGCGGCGATCCCCATCGCGTACTTCGCGGCCAACCACGACACCCCGCTCGCGACGCTGTTCGAACGCGTGACGTACGTCGGCTTCGCGGTGCCCGGCATCGTCCTCGCGCTGGCGCTCGTCTACTTCGGCTCCGGCTACCTGCCGTGGATCTACCAGACGCTGCCGCTGCTCGTCTTCGCGTACGTCGTGCGCTTCCTCCCGCAGGCCGTCGGGTCGAGCCGGACGTCGATCCTCCAGGTCGACCCGCGGCTGGTGGAGGCGGGCCGGACGCTCGGCGAGTCCTCGCTGGGGACGTTCAAGCGCGTCACGCTCCCGCTCACCCGCTCTGGGATCGTCGCGGGCGCCGCGCTCGTCTTCCTCACGACGATGAAGGAGCTGCCGGTCACGCTGATCCTGCGGCCCTCCGGCTTCGAGACGATCGTCACGCAGATCTGGCGCGCGCAGGAGTCGGCGCTGTACCAGTACGCCGTGGTGCCGACGCTCATCCTCCTGCTCATCTCCGGGCTCTCGATGGTCGTCCTCCTCGCGCAGGAGGGCGGTCAAGAGGGACTGTGAGGGTCGACCCCGACCGCACCCACGCGGTCGTCGGCCGCGGCTCCGCGCCACGACCGTCTACTCGTTCACTGTACTGACACAAAAGACCAATACCGGACCGCGGATCGACGGACCCGTCGATCAGTCGGCGGCGGACGTCTGCTGTTGCCGCGTCACGCGGAGCGAGGTGACCGTCGTGTAGAGCACCGCGAACGCGACGACGACCGCCGCGCCGATGACGAGCACCAGCCCGAGCAGTTCGAGCGTCGAGTTGCCCAGGTACGAGCCGACCTCGCCGATACCCACGGCGATGGCGCCGACCAGCAGCATCCCGCCGAAGTACACCTTGATCTCGTCGGAGTCGACGACGGCGGTCGCGGCGGAACCGACCCGCGCGCCGAGCGCGCTGCCGAACAGCAGCGGCGCGACGATGCCGAGGTTAACGCCGCCGCCCTGGCCGTAGAGGTAGCTCCCGAGGCCGCCCGAGAAGACGATCTCGAACAGGTCCGTCCCGACCGCGACGGGGACCGGGACGCCGATCGCGTAGATCATCGCCGGCATCCGGATGAAGCCGCCGCCGACGCCGAGGAACCCGGACAGGACGCCGGTCGCGAAGGCGACGGCCGTGATCACCCACGCGGACACGCGGACGTCGCCGCGGAGCGTCACCATCGGCGGGATCCGGACGGTGCGCTGGATCTTCTTCGCGATCTCCGGGATCTCGTACTCGTCTAAGTCCTTGTCGGCCGCCTCGTGGTCGACGCCGCCGCCGTCGCCCTTCAGCGCGTCGCGGGTGACCATCGCGCCGACGCCGCCGAGCAGGACGACGTACGCGACGCTGATGACCCCGCCGGCGAGCCCCATCGACTCGAGGTAGTAGACGCTCGCGCGCCCCGCCTCTATCCCGATGGTCGTCCCGGTGATCATGATCACGCCGAGCTTGTAGTCGACCTGCCCGAGGTCGTGGTGTTTCAGGGTCGCGATGACCGCCGTCCCGAAGACGAACGCCATCCCGCTTCCGACCGCGACGGGCGCCGGGTAGTCCAACATTAGCAGGGCCGGCGTGACGAGGAACGACCCGCCCATGCCGAAGAACCCGAACAGGACCCCCACGACGAGGCCGAACCCGACGAACAGCGCGAGCATCTCGGGGCTCGTGTCCAGTACGCCGAGCCCGGCGAGAGCGCCGACGAGGCTATCGAGCACTCGAGTCACCCCCGACGACGAGGTCCATGAGGTACGGCCCGACGAGCCGTTCGAGGCCGCCGTAGCCGGCGTAGAGGACGAACGCCTCGAAGAGGATCACTCCGATGAGGAGGGCCGTCTCCGGGTCCCAGGTCGGAATCTCTAGTCCTGCCATCGGTTCACCCTCCGACTGCCACACGCGGTAATTCGACTTTGGCACATTTCTGCTCAACTCATCCTACCTGCTTCGAGGGTATAACGGTTTTGGGCTAGTCGTACAAGACTATATTCCGGTAACCTCGGTCGGAGTACCGATAACTTACGGCGAAGGTACGCGGTCGGAACCCGGGCGATCGGTCGGTCGGCGCCGCGGGCGCCGGAAATGTCTCTCAGCAAACAAAACCGTGTTGTCGTCGCTCGCCGAACGTGTCTCCATGAGGGCCCTGTGCGCGACCGACCTGTCGGCCGCCAGCGAGGCGACGATCGAGAACGAGACCTGCCTCGACTGCCTGGGTCGCATCGGCGTCCGGACGGTCCACCTCGTCACCGTCGTCCCGGCGAACGTCCACGCCGGGATGCCCGGCGTCGACTTCGAGGAGCGCCGCCGGCGGGGGCTCGACAGGTACCGGTCGGTGATCGAGGACGCGGGGTTCGGCGTCGAGACGCACGTCGTTCGCGGGACGCCGTACCGGCGTCTCAACGGGCTCGCCGAGACGGTCCGCGCCGACCTGTCGGTCGTCGGCTCGCGGGGACAGAGTCCGCTGAAGAACCGGGTGATCGGCTCGACCGCGCGCAACCTCGCGCGGACCACCGTCGTCCCGCTCCTGGTCAACCGCGTCGAGCGCGCGGCCGACGACCCGGACGTCCTCCGCGAGCACCTCTTCCGGCGGATCCTCTTTGCGACCGACTTCTCCGAGCACGCCGACCGGGCGTTCGACGCGTTCTCCTACCTCCGCCACGCGGCCGAGGAGGCGACGCTCGTCCACGTCCGGTCGCCGAAAGACGGCGGGCCGGCCGGCGGCGTCGACCCGGAGGAACTGTTGGCCGAGCGGGCGAATACGCTGGAATCGTGGGGTATCGAGACGCGGACCGAGGTCCGTCGCGGCGACCCCGCAGAAGAGATCCTCGCCGCCGAGGCGGCGATGACGCCGTCGACGGTCCTCGTCGGGTCGAAGGGCCGGAGCCGCATCCGGCGGCTCCTGTTGGGCAGCGTCTCGGAGGAGGTCGTCGCGCGCGCCTCGGCCAACGTCTTCCTCGTCCCGCCGCCCCGGGCGGTCTGAACTCCCCGCTGCGCGGGACCGCGTCCCCCGGAGCTACAGGAGGAGGAAGGCGGTCGCGTACGCGAGCGCGAACGACAGCGCGAACGAGCCCGCCCACGCGCCGACCGTCACGCCGATCTTCCGCGCGTCGACCGCGCTCCGTCCGCCCACCGCGGCCCCGCTCCCGATGATCGCGCTGACGACGATCTCGTTGAACGAGACCGGCACGCCGAGCAGCACCGCCAGCTGCGCGATCAGGAACGACGGGACGAGCGCGGAGATGGAGCGCCGCGGCCCGAGCGACGAGTAGTCCTGCGCGAGCGACTTGATCATCCGAGGCGCGCCGGTCCACGAGCCGGCGAGCATCCCGAGCCCGCCGCCGACGAGGACCGCGGTCGCCGAGACCATCCCCACCTCGTCGAGGAGCGGGAGCAGCGGGCCGACGGCGAGCCCGACCTGGCTCCCGCCCGCGGAGAAGGCCACCAGCGACCCGAGCGCGAGCAGCACGCGCCGCAGCCCGCCCGCCTCGTCGCGGCGCACGTCCCACCAGACGACGGCTCCGACCACCAGCGCCGCGCCGGCGGTGACGGCGACGCCCCACGCGACGCCGTCGAGCGCGAGGGCGCGCTGTACGGCCCCGCGGACCGTCCCCGGCGCGCTCCCCGCGCCGAGGAAACTGAACCTGACGTTCGCGAGGACGGCGCCGACGAAGCCCGCGAGCACCGCGACGCAGCACCGTTCGGGCGCGCCGGGCCGCGGGAGGACGCTCGCGATCCCGAAGGCGAGTCCGCCGCCGACGAGCGGCGTCAGCGCCCAGACGGCGCCGATCTGCTGGTACTTCCCCCAGACCGGCGTCCCGCCGAGCGCGAGCCCGACGCCGATCACCGCGCCGGTCACGGTGAACGCGGTCGCGATCGGGATCCCGGTCGTGATCCCGACCGCCATCAGCCCCGCGCCCAGCACGAGCACGAGGATGACGCCGGCGACCGGGAGGCTGATACCGCCCACGAGGCCGCTCCCGACGGCCTCCGAGACGTTGCTCCCCTGCGTGACCGCGCCGGCGAAGCCGAAGACGCCGACCAGGAGGGCGGCGCGCATCGTCCCGATGGCGTTCGCGCCGACGGCGGGGGCGAACGGGGTCGCGCCGCTCGACCCGGCGCCGATCACCCACGCCATGAAGAGGCTCGCGAGCGCTGCGGCGACGAAGAGGGCGACGAGAGCGGGGTCCATCGCGGCGGGGCCTCAGTCCGCGCCCGCCGCGGCGGCCTCGGGGGCTCGACTGCGGCTCCGCCAGTACCCCTGCGCGTACGCGCCGAGGAACATGCCGCCGAGCGCCCACAGGATGGTGACGTTGCCGACGCCGAGGCTGGCGTACGCGGCCCCCGGACAGATGCCGGAGAGCCCCCAGCCGACGCCGAACACCGCGCCGCCGACGAGCACGTTCCGGTCGAACGGCTTCAGCCGGCGCTCGTACGGGTCGCCCGTGAGCGGGGCCGCGTCCCGGATCCGCGGCAGCAGCGCGAACGCGATCCCGGAGACGATCGCGGCCCCGAACATGACGAACGGGAGGCCGAGGTCCTCGAACAGGAGGAAGTTCACCACGACCTCCGGCCGCGCCATGTGGCTGAAGCCGAGCCCGAACCCGAATAGCAGGCCGCCGACGAACACCAGCGGCTTGAACAGCGGATGCCGCTCAGCCATCTACGGGCTCACCCCCAGCGCCGCGACGACCTGCGCGGTGCCGATCGCCACGGTCAGGAACGTCGCGACGCCGACCAGCGAGGTCTTCGACGCCGAGCCGACGCCGCAGACGCCGTGGCCGGACGTGCACCCCTTCCCGATGCGGGTCCCGATGCCGACGAGGATCCCGCCGAGGAACAGCCGCCACGGCTGGACGTCGGTCGACCACAGCGTCACGCCGGCGACCTCGTACAGCGTCCCGGTCGTTCCGGGCTCGTACAGCGAGGTCGTGACCACGCCCGACTGGACCGTCGCGGCGAACGCCAGCCCGCCCAGGACGATCCCGGCCGTGAACACGACCCGCCAGTCCCGGGAGGCGACGTACCGCTGGAACCGCGACTGGTCGGAGACGTACGACAGCGTCGACTCCAGGAACGTGCTCGCTCCCGCCGGGATGCCCGTGCCGACGTAGATCACGACGGTCCCGAGTCCGACGAGCAGCCCGCCGACGGCGTACCGGCTGATCCCGTTGGGGAACAGCTCGGCAACCGCCTGAAGCAGTACGAGGGAGGTCGCCATCGGGGGCGTTAGTCACCCGCGAGCGACTCTTGACTGGCCGCGCAGTTGTTCGGGCCGAGCTCGAGGGTGAACGCCTCGTCGTCGTCGACGGCGTTCTGCCCGAGGTTCGTCGCGATGATCTCCTCGTAGTTGGCCGGCCGGGGCGGCATGTCCGAGAGGATCAGGTCGACGAACGACTCCTCGTCCATGGTGAGCGCGTCCATCTCCTCGACGAGCTGGCCGATCGGGGCCGTGTAGGTCCCGTCGGCGGCCGGCTCCGCGGCGTCGCTGAAGTGCGCGCCGCCGATCAGGGTGTCGTCGGGCAGCGTCAGGACGCGCTCCTGGAGCGACTCGTACAGCATGCGCGCGGCGTCGGGCGCGCCCTCGTCGCCCTCCTCGAGGTCGGGACGGGCGACGCTCTCGACGAACAGGCCGTCGCCGGTCGCGAGCAGCCCGTCGTCGATGAGGTACGAGGTCATTCCGGTCGTGTGACCGGGGGTGTGGACGGTCTCGATCGTCGCGTCGCCGACCGCGAAGGCGTCGCCGTCGGCGGCGGTCGTCAGGTCGTCGGCGTACGTGACGCCGCGGTCGACGGCGGCCGCCGGGATGACCCCCTCGACGCCGTTCGCGTCGAGGTCGCGCACGCCGGAGATGTGGTCGGCGTGGACGTGGGTGTCGAGGGCGTACTTCAGGTCGACGCCCAGGTCGTCGGCGTCGGCGAGGTAGCGGTCGGTGAACGCCCGGAGCGGGTCGATGATCGCGGCCTCCCCGTCGTCGTAGAGGAGGTATCCGAGACAGCCCGAGGAGGGGCGCTGGTACTGGAGGAGCGTGCCGGCCCCGTCGTACCCCTCGACCTCGACGGTCTCGTAGATGCTCGCCCAGCCGTTCATGCCGTCTTCGAGGTGGTCGACGTCGTACCCGCGCTCGACGAGGGTCCCCGCGACGTACTCGCTGGCGCCGCCCTTCGCGCAGAGGACGGTCACCGGGCGGTCGTCGGGGATCCGGTCGAGCACGTCGTCGTCGATGTCGTCTTCGAGGAACTCGAAGTACGGCACGTTGATCGAGGTGACGTTCTCGCCGTCGATGCGCCACTCCTCGTAGTCGGACTGCATCCGCGTGTCGAGGAGCGTCACGTCCTCGCCCGCGTCGATTCGACTCTTCAGCTCGTCCGGTGCGATCGTGTCTACGTCGGCGTCCGGCGTCGGGAAGTCGTTGGCGTCCATCTTCTACACCCCATCGTACCGGTTGGATATAGAAAAACGTTCGGATAGTAATTCAACAGACGCACAATATTAGTGTGCCGGTGCGGCGCATATAATGGTCTAAACACGTGTGTGTAGCAATTCTAGGGGAGAACGCCTATATCGGTCCTTCGCAGTTTGCCCAAGAAACAACATTCTTTTAAGCTTCGCAGGGATATTGTGTGATAGCTCCAATACGACCAACGGAGCAGATACACAATGAGTGCCGAATTCGACATCGCGGAGACGCTCGACGTGAAAGGCGCATCGTGCCCCATGCCGGTGGTAAAGACGAAGTCCGCTGTCGACGACCTCGACGCGGGTGCGGTCCTCGAAGTGCTGGCGACCGACCCCGGCAGCATGAGCGACCTCGACGGCTGGGCGGACGGGACCGCGGGCGTCGAGCTCGTCGGCCAGGAGGAGGGCGACGACGTGTACAAACACTACGTCCGCAAGACGGAGTGACGATGAGCACGGACACGCCCGACGCGGCGGCCGGCGACGCCCCCTCGCGCGCGGAGCTGGCCGCGCGGATCGACGAGCTCGAGGACGCGCTCGCCGCGGCCACCGACGAGGACGACGGGAAGAAGATGAGCATCATCGCGACGAAGGGCACGCTGGACATGGCGTACCCGCCGCTCATCCTCGCCAGCACGGCCGCCGCGTTCGGCTACGACGTGACCGTCTTCCACACGTTCTGGGGGCTCGACATCCTCCACGAGGAGCGCTCGAAGAGCCTCAAGCTGAGCTCCGTCGGCAACCCGAACATGCCCGTCCCGAACGCCGTCGCGGCGCTCCCCGGCATGGACCGCGTGACGACGAAGATGATGGAACGGCGGATCGCGGACAACGACACCGCCACCATCGAGGAGCTCCTCGAGACCAGCTTGGACATGGGCGTGGAGTTCCAGGCCTGCCAGATGACCATCGACCTGATGGACTACGACGAGAACGACTTCTACGACGGCGTGACCACGGGGGTCGGTGCCGCGACCGCCCTCCAGGACATGGCCGAAGCCGACATCCAACTCTTGGTGTGACCTTCGCCCCGTCGAGCGTCTCGACGGCTCCATTCGTTCCGGCCGCCGACCGATAGCCGGACGCCCACTTCCGACTCGCAATTTCTCGCCCCGTACCCAAAGACATTTTATTTCACACCCAATACTATACACAATGGTACTCCCAATCGACCCGAGACAGATCGACCCCGACGACATCGGCGAGGCGCAGACGACGCTGGAGATGGGCCACGAGGAGGCGATCGAACACGTCCGGGACGTCTTCACCGACGCCGGCTTCGGCGTGCCGGTCGAGTTCTCCCCCTCCGAGATGCTCAACGAGAAGATCGACGCGGGCCGGGACCCCTACTACGTGCTCGGCGCGTGTAACCCGGAGGTCGCCGACCGCGCCCTCGACGCGACCGACAACAAGATCGGGGCGCTGATGGCCTGTAACGTGGTCGTCTGGGAGGAGGAGCCCGGTCACCAGCGCGTCTACCACGTCTCCATCATGCGCATCGCCCGCCTCCTCGACATGTCGGTGGACGACGACGAGATGGCGTCGATCATCGCCGACACCGGCGAACTCGTCGACGAGGCGTTCGCGAACCTCTAGTCGCGTTCCGATCCCGCACCTACTTATTCGCGACCGCCGACGGACCGGTATGAACCTCGCCGATGCGCGCGTCCTCGTGACCGGCGGCGCGGGGCTCGTCGGGAGCCACCTCGCGGCCGCCCTGCTCGACCGCGGCGCGACCGTCCGCGCCGCCGACGACCTCTCGAAGGGGACCCGCGACCGCGTCCCCGACGGCGCCGAGTTCGTCGAAGCGGACATGACCGACGCCGACGACGTGGCGCGCGCGGTCACCGACGACCTCGATATCGTCTTCCACTTCGCGGCGTACACGGACACGAACTACGACGACGACCGCACGCTGTTCGAGGAGAACACCGAGATGACGTACAACGTCTTGGAGCGCATGCGCGAGGTCGGCGTCGACCGGTTCGCGTTCACCTCCTCGTCGACGGTGTACGGCGAGGCCCCCCGTCCGACCCCCGAGGACCACGCCCCGCTCGAACCGATCTCGATCTACGGCTCCGCGAAGCTCGCCGACGAGGCGCTGATCTCGACGTTCGCGCACTCGTACGGCGTCCAGTCGTGGGTGTTCCGCTTCGCGAACATCGTCGGCCCGCGCCAGCGCGGCAACGTGATCCCGGACTTCGTCGAGAAGTTGGACGCCGACCCGACCGAACTGGAGATCCTCGGCGACGGCCGACAGGAGAAGTCGTACATGCACGTCTCGGAGTGCGTCGACGCCATCCAGCACGTCGTCGAGGGCGCGGACGACCCGTACAACGTCTACAACCTCGGGACGCGGACGACGACCTCCGTCACCGACATCGCCGACATCGTGAGCGAGGAGCTCGGCGTCGACCCGGAGTACGCCTACACCGGCGGCGACCGCGGCTGGACCGGCGACGTGCCGAAGATGCGCCTGTCGATCGCGAAGCTCGCCGACCTCGGCTGGGAGCCGTCGATCGAGAGCGACGAGGCCGTCCGGCGCGCGGCCCGGCAGCTGATCGACGAGATCGTCGGGTAGCGCGCCCTCGAAGCGCACCGATCCCTCAGCCGTCGCCCGCCTCGTCGGACTCTGTCACCGGGATGGCGATTCGCTCCTGCTCTGCCTCCGCGTCGTCGACTGGCCGTCCGCCGTCGGGCAGCATCTCCGGGCCGTCGAAGCTCGCCTCGACGTCGTCGACGACGGCCCCGGCGATGTACCCGGTCGCGCCGCCGAGACCGGACGCGATCCCCGCGGCGAAGGGGCCGCCCCGCGACCCAGCCGCCGCGCCGACCCGCGCGCCGATCTTCGCCGCGGTCCGAGCGGTCGGTCGGTCGTCGCCGTCGTCGGACCCGAACGGACAGGACTTGCGCTTTCCACCGAACATCAACTGAACGTTGGGCTTGCGCAAACTTGTATTCTCTGCTCAGAACCGTTCTCGGGCCGTGTGGTTGCGGTTCCCGGAGAAATCGACCGTCGATCGACACAGCGATTAGGATCCCCGCAGTCGGTCCGAATACGTCGCGGCCGAGCGGCCAATTGACGCGTCTCCGCAGGCGAACTAGGGGGGTTGCCGAACGCAGCCGAATCGAGGCGACCGCGGAAACCGCATCGGTAATCCCCCGACGTCGTCGTCATCGACGGAGCGGTACGGACCGCTATTGAGCACAACGTGCTGCGTTTCGCGTGGAGATTGCCGTGCGGGACGCGTCCTCCCCGTAGACGGGGGCACTCCTCTGTGACCGCTCGGGGACGCCGCTCCCGCTTCCGCCCCCTACCGGCCGGCCCACTCCGAGTCACCGCCGCTCTCGCCCGCCGAGCCGCTTCGGAAGGGCCTTTTAACCCGCCCGTCGAACGAACGGTATGTTCCGGCAGTTCCGGTCGGAGGTCGAGGCGGCGCTCGCGGACGCGCTGGCCGAACTCGACCTCCCGACCGACGACCTCGGCATCGAACGCCCGCCCGACGACATGGACGCGACGCTCGCCTCCAGCGTCGCATTCCGGCTCGCGGGCGAGGTCGGCGACGCGCCGCCCGACGTCGCGGCGACGGTCGCCGAGGCGGTCGCGGTCGACGACACAGACTACGTGGCGGGCGTCGACACCGCGGGGCCGTACGTCAACTTCCACGCGAACGAGCGCTACCTCGCGGACACGCTCGACGCGGCCGCAGTCGACGCCGACTACGGCGCGCTCCCCGACCGCGACACGAGCGTCGTGGTCGAACACACCAGCGCGAACCCGACCGGGCCCGTCCACGTCGGCCGCGCGCGCAACCCGATCGTCGGCGACGCGGTCGCGAACCTCCTGTCGTACGCCGGCTACGACGTCGACCGCCACTACTACGTCAACGACGCGGGGCGGCAGATGGCGGTGTTCACGTGGGCGTACGAGCGGTTCGACGAGGCCGACCTCGACGCGGAGCCCGCGCGCGACCGGGCGGAGTACGACCTCGTGCGCTACTATCGGAAGGGGAACGCCTTCCTCGAGGAGGCGGACGACGACGCCGTGGAGGCCGCCGAAGCGGAGATCCAGTCGATCCTCCAGGGACTCGAGGCGGGCGACGAGGAGACGTACGAGCGCGTCGGCGCGGTCGTCGACGCCGTCCTCGGCGGCATGAAGGCGTGCCTCGGCCGCCTCCCCGCCGAGTTCGACGAGTTCGTGAAGGAGACGCGGTTCATGCGCGACGGCTCCACCGACGACATCGCGGGCCGGCTGAAGGAGACCGACCACGCGGTCTACGAGGAGGACGCGTGGCAGCTGGAGCTCGACGAGTGGGGGATCGACAAGAACCTCGTCTTCCTGCGCTCGGACGACACGAGCCTCTACACCACCCGCGACCTGGCGCACCACGAGTGGAAGTTCGCGAACTACGACCGCGCCGTCACCGTCCTCGGCGAGGACCACAAGCTCCAGGCCGACCAGCTCGACGCGACCCTCGAACTGCTCGGCAACGACACCGACCGCCTCGGCCACGTCATCTACTCGTACGTCAACCTCCCCGACGGGAAGATGTCGACCCGGCAGGGGACGGGCGTGATGCTCGACGACCTGTTGGACGAGGCCATCGACCGCGCCCGCGACGCCGTCGAGTCGCGCATGGACGACCGCATCCGCGACGACGACCTCACCGACGCGGACGTCGAGCGCATCGCCCACCAGGTCGGGATCGGCGCGGTCCGGTACGACATCGTCTCGAAACAGCCCGCGAAGGCGATCACCTTCGAGTGGGAGGACGCGCTCGACTTCGAGGCGCAGTCCGCGCCGTTCGTCCAGTACGTCCACGCGCGCTGCGCCGGCATCCTCGGCGAGGCCGCCGCCGCCGGGATCGACGTGCCCGGCGTGACCGCGGACGCCGACGGCGACGTCGACCTCGAGGCCCTCGACGTGGACGCGGGCGCCCTGGAGACCGACGCGGCCCGCGAGCTCCTCCGCGAGGTCGCGCGCTTCCCCGCCGCGATCGAGGCCGCCGCGGACGACTTGGAGCCGCACACGATCGCGACGTTCACCCGCGAGTTCGCGGACGCGTACAACGCCTTCTACCGCGAGTGTCCGGTCGTCACCGCCGAGACCGAGGCGCTGCGCGACGCCCGGCTCGCGGTCGTCGCGGCCGCGAAGCACACGATGTCGAACGCGCTCGACGTGCTGGGCGTCGAGGCCCCGGAGTCGATGTAGGCCGGGGGCGCGCCGCGCTCCGTCGCCGAGCCGGGGTTCGGAGTCGTCCCGCCGCTAAACCCGGCGGAGACCGACGCTCTCCACCGCATCGACAGGTCAAAGATTACTTACACGCACGCGACCGTATTCGGAACAATGAGTAGCGACGCACAGGAGGCGAACGCGGACCGCCGGAAGTACGAGTTCCGCAAGGTCATCGAGGAGCTCAAAGACTTCGAGGGCTCCGGTACCCAGCTCGTCACCATCTACATCCCCGAGGACAGGCAGATCTCCGACGTGGTGGCCCACGTCACCCAGGAACACAGCGAGGCGTCGAACATCAAGTCCAAGCAGACGCGGACCGCCGTCCAGGACGCGCTCACGTCGATCAAGGACCGCCTGCGCTACTACGACACGTTCCCGCCGGACAACGGGATCGTGATCTTCTCCGGGGCCATCGACGCGGGCGGCGGCCAGACCGACATGGTCACCCGGACGCTGGAGTCGCCCCCGCAGCCCGTCGAGTCGTTCCGCTACCACTGCGACTCGGAGTTCCTCACGGAGCCGCTCGAGCACATGCTCGAAGACTCCGGGCTGTTCGGGCTCATCGTCTTGGACCGCCGCGAGGCGAACGTCGGCTGGCTGAAGGGGAAACGCGTCGAGCCCGTCAAGTCCGCCTCCTCGCTCGTCCCCGGCAAGCAGCGGAAGGGGGGTCAGTCCGCACAGCGGTTCGCCCGTCTGCGCTTGGAGGCCATCGACAACTTCTACCAGGAGGTCGCGGGGATGGCCAACGACCTGTTCGTCGACAAGCGCCACGAGCTCGACGGCATCCTCGTCGGCGGTCCCTCGCCGACGAAAGACGAGTTCCTCGACGGCGACTACCTCCACCACGAACTTCAAGACAAGGTGCTCGGCAAGTTCGACGTCGCCTACACCGACGAGTCCGGGCTGAAGGACCTCGTCGACGCGGGCCAGGAGGCGCTCGCCGACCAGGAGATCGTTCAGGACAAAAACGACATGGAGGAGTTCTTCGAGAAGCTCAACACCGGCCAGGAGGCCACCTACGGGTTCGAACAGACCCGCCGGAACCTGATCATGGGCTCCGTCGACCGGCTGCTCATCTCCGAGGACCTCCGCTCGGACGTCGTCGTCTACGAGTGCCCGAACGGCCACGAGGAGTACGAGGTGGTCGACGCCCGCCACTCGACGCCGGACCACGAGTGTAGCGAGTGCGGCGAGGAGGCGGCGGTCGAGGAGCGCGAGGACGTCATCGAACACCTGATGGCGATCGCGGAGCAGCGCGGCACCGAGACCCGGTTCATCTCCACGGACTTCGAGAAGGGCGAGCAGCTCCTCGACGCGTTCGGCGGAATCGCGGGCATCTTGCGCTACTCCACCGGCGTCTAAGACCGAGGACCCGCTCCGCGACCGTTTACCGTTTTTACTGCTGCTCCGGTTCGACCGGCGTCGCCGCGATCTCGAGGCACGCGCAGGCGTCGGACTCGGGGTCGAAGCAGTCCGGGCACTCCGGCTGCCGGTCGATGATCGTGTCGAGCCGCTCCGCGACCGTGTCGTCGATGACGGCCTCCAGCTCCCGGGCCTCGGCCTGGAAGTCCTCGACCGCGAGGACGTTCGCGAGGAACCGCTCGATGATACAGTAGGTCTGGAGGGCGTCCCTGGCCCGCACGATGCCGTCGTCGGTGAGCGTGACGCCCTTGTACTTCTCGTGTTCGGCGAGCCCGCGCTCCTCGAGCTTGCCGATCATCTCGTTGGCGCTGGCCGGGCTGACGCCGAGCGCGTCGGCTATCGATCCGGTCGAGGCGGGGCCGTCTTCGCTGTCCTGTACGACGTATATGGTCTTGAGGTACTGGTCTGCGGTGTTCACGGTGCTCCTCCGTCGGCGCTCGTCGGCGACTCGTCTGTCCGGTTCATCGTCGTTCCATGACCTCCGTGACCTCGCGCACGCCCTCGGCCTCCTCGTCGCGGATCGTCGTCAGCGTCGCGAGCAGCGCCTCGCGGTCGACCGAGAACGCCGCGTCGGACCCCTCGATCGCCTCGATGAGGTCGTCGTAGAACTTGTACGCCGTCTCCTCGTTACACAGCTGGTCGTACAACACGTCGTCGAAGTCCTCCGGCCGCGTCCGCCCGTAGCGGGCGTCGACGAGCGACTCGATTTCGTCGAACGGCACGCTGTCGACGCCCAGCCCGTCGATGAGGGCCTCCAGCCGCTCGCGGTGGTCGGCCGACTCCTCGGCCGCGTCCGCGAGGAGCGTCTCTACCTCCGCGTCGAGCTCGGCGTCTAACTGCCGGTAGTGGCGGTGCGCTCGCGCTTCGACGACCTCCTCCAGCACGATTCCGATCTGGAGCAGCCGCGCGAGTTGGTCGTCGGAGGCGACCCGCTGGCTCACGCTCACCGCGACCACCCGAGACGGCACGATACGCGGGTTCGCATACGAACGACTCGGGCGTCGTCGGTCTTAAGAGATTCCCCTCGCGCGGCGGTCGCTCCGGGAGTACGGGCGGGAGTAAAAAAATCCGTTCGGCGTCGGCGGCTTACCGGAGCCGTTCGAAGACGAGCTCCTCGACGTCGTCGCGGAACTCGTCGACGGCGATCTCCTCTAAGACGGGCACGAAGAAGCCCTCGACGAGCATGTTCCGTGCGGTCCGCGAGTCGATCGACCGGCTCTCCAGGTAGAACAGGTCCTCGGCGTCGACCTGTCCGACCGTCGCGGAGTGGGACGCCTCGGTGTCGTGGTTGTGGATGATCAGCTTCGGCGACGCGTCGGCCTCGGCGTCGTCCGACAGCATCAGCGTGTTCTCGCGCTGGTAGCTGGAGGTGTTCCACGCGTCCTCGCCGACGTCCTGGACGCCCTCGTAGACGGAGCGCGCCACGTCGTCGAGCACGCCGCGGGTGACGAGGTCGGCGGTCGTCTGCTCCGCCAGGTGCCACACGCGGGCGTTGATGTCGAAGTGCTGGTCGTCCGTGCCGAAGAACGTCCCGACGATCTGGCTCTCGGAGCCGTCGCCCTCGAGCTCGGTCTCGATGTCGGACCGGGTGAGCTTCGAGCCGAAGTTGCTCTCGATCCAGTCGACCGTCGCGTACGTGTCGGTCACGCCGCGCTTCAGCGAGTAGGTGTAGGCGTCGTCGTCGAGGTTCTGGAGCGAGCCGAACTGGACGTTCGAGTTCTCGCCCGCGACGACCTCGACGAGGTTCGAGAAGTACCGGTCGCCGCTCACGTCGGCGCCGCCGGACTCGATCGACTCGAGGATCGTCACCGACGACGACTCCTCGGCGACGACGAGCGTCTGGCTGAACAGCGAGCGGGAGTTCATCTCCGCGCGCACCGTCACGTCCTCGACGTCGACGCCCTCGGGGACGTAGACGAACGTGCCGGTGGTGAACAGCGCGACCGACAGCGCCGTGAGGTAGTTGTGTTCGGGGTCGAGGACGGAACCGAAGTTCGCCTCGATGACGTCGCCGTACTCGGCGAGCGCCTCGGTGAACGGCAGCACGACGACCTCGTCGTCGCCCGCGGTCCGCTCGGTCTCGTCCGCCTGGTTCAGCGGGTCGACGAGCGACTCGAAGTCCAGCGCCTCGAGGTCGGTCCAGCGACGGCCCGGCGTCTGGATGACGTCGGGGAGATCCGCGGTCTCTAACGCGGAAAGCGCGTTCAGACGGGTCTCCAAGAGCCACTCGGGCTCGTCGCGTTCGTCGGCGATGCGTCGTACCGTGTCCTCCGAGAGGCTCTCGATTGCTTGCGTGCTCATGTTATCCGAGCGAACCCTCCATCTCGAGTTCGACGAGCCGGTTCAGCTCGACGGCGTACTCGATCGGCA
>NZ_CAKZRO010000086.1 GCF_937146585.1 uncultured Halorubrum sp.
GGGCAGTCGACGTCGTCGTACTCCTTCGAGATGGTCTCCTCGAACTCCTCGTAGGCGTCGCCGACGACGTCGAACAGCGTGTTCTCGAGGTACCACTGGACGTTGCGCGCCTCGTCTTCCGGCTCCGGGGGCCGCTGACGGACCTGCCGGGTCCCCCACAGGCTGGTGACCTCGGCGGTGACGTCGCGCCAGACGGCGCGCCGCTCGCGGTCGGTGAGGTTGCGCTCGTCCAGCTCGCCCAGGTGGTTCGCGATGGAGCGGAGCTTGGACTTCACCGTCGACCGCCGGGCCTCCGTCGGGTGGGCGGTGAACGTGGGCTCGATGAGCACGTCGGCGAGCAGCTCCTCTAACTCGTCGGCGTCGACGCCCGCCTCGGCGAACTCGGCTATCGTCGCGTCGAAGGAGTCGTGGAGGGCGGTCCCGTCGTCGGCGTTGCGGACGGCGCGGACGCGCTCGCGCTCCTCGGCGAGGTTGATGAGCTCGAAGTACGTCGTGAACGCGCGGGCGACGACCTCCTCGCGGGTCGTCGAGAGTTCGTCGACCGCCTGATGGAGGGCCGCCCGGTCCGCGGCGTCGCCCCGTCGGTAGTCGATCGCCGCGTTCCGAAGCGTCTCGACCGTTTCGTACGCGTCCGTCGACGCCTGCGCGGCCAGGACGTCTCCCACCAGCGCCCCGAGTTCCCGAACGTCCGTCCGCACGTCCCGATTGTGCAACTTCATACCACAGACAGTTCGGTCGGGATCGGTTAAATGCGTGGGCTAGACGAATGCTTGCCCCGGTTCCGAGTTAATTCCTTCACGAACGTTCCTCGTCGACCGCGCGCGGTCGGGTCTCCGCCGCTCTCGCGGTGCGGTCCCGACCGCGGCTCCGCGGTCCGGTGGACGCTCCGTTCCGGATCGCCGACGCGACCCGGCGACGCGCCCGATTCCCGCCCTGGTGGAGGGTTCGTCACCCTTTTTACCGATCCAACCGCAGGAGCGAGTATGAGTGCGTCCGACAAGTATCCGTCTGAGTCCGGGCGGCGGCGCTTCGTGAAGGGCGTCGTCGGCGGCGCGGCCCTCGCCGGGGTCGGCGCGATGGGGTCGGCGACCGTGAACACCCTGACGACCGCCGGCGGCGTCGGCGGTGGGTCGACGGTCGCGACGACCATCGCGCACACCGGCGGTCCCGCGCCGCGCGGCCTGCCGCAGATCCCGCTTCAAGTCACCGACGACGGGTACATCGAGGGTATCTGGCCCGAGACGACCACCGTCACCCAGGAGGGGAAAGAGATCGAGGTCGCCCAGCAGGAGCTCGGCGGCAAGACCTACTCCGGCGCGTGGTTCCAGTACTGCGGCGTCGAGTCCCAGGAGAACGTTCAGCCGGACTTCGAGTCGGACAACCTGTTCCGCGCCGCGAGCGGCCCGCCGTACGACTGGCAGTCGGAGGCGTACTCGGGCGGCGACCGCATCCACGTCGACGACTTCGACGACTACGAGGAGTGGGGCAACGGGATCGGCAGCGACGGCGTCGGCAAGCCCGCACTGACCACGTGGCGCTCTGAAGACGCCGACACCAACCTCAACGCGGTCGTCATCCGCTCGCCGGAGATCGAGGAGGCGGCCCAGAACGACGAGTGGCTCCAGGCGTCGACCGACCAGGGGTTCATGGCGTACCTCAACGTCTGTACCCACTTCTGCTGTATCCCCGGCTACAAGGTGCTAGAGGAGTCCACCCGCTACGACGCCTCCGACGGGACGTACTGCGTCTGTCACCAGTCCGTGTACGACCCGTTCACCCTCGAAGAGGCGCTGTTCATCGCGCGCCCCCGTCCCGAGGAGTAACGCCGCGTCCGCGGTTCGGTTTTTTGTCGAGTTCCCGCCGACGGTCCCCGCCGCGCTTTTCACGCCGCTCGCCGGAGGGTGTGGTATGAGCGACGACACCTCCACGGACGGCGACACCTCCGACGGCGAGACCGCCACTGAGGACGACTTCGAAGCGGAACTCGCCAGCGCCCGCGACCTCCTCGACGGCGAGGACATCGACGCGGTCCACGTCGGCGTCGTCCGCGACGGCGAGGTCGACACCACGTTCGCCCAGCGCACCGAGGACGATCCCGAGGGGGCCGGCCTCCGGGCGCTCGCGCTGCTCGCCGCGCACGTCAGGCTGGTCGCGAGCGAGGCGGGTGTCGAGCCCTCCACGGTCGCCGGCGACGCCGCGACGCTCGCGGGGCAGGTGGAACAGATCCCGGCCAGCACCGACCAGCTCCCCGACGAGTAACGACGCGATTCTGGTCGGGAGCGCTTCCCGCGCGGTCAGCGCCCGTCGTCGCCGGAGTCCGCCGCGCGGATCCGGCGGAGCTGGTGGGTCACGCCGGCGAGCGCGACGAGGAGGACCGCGAAGTTGAACACGGCCAGCGCGACGGACTGGTAGGCCGGGTCGAACCACGTCCGGATCGCGTTCCCGGACTGGCTGTAGAACCCCCAGCCGGCGACGACCGCGAGCAGCGACAGCGCCGCCAACCCGACGCGGTCGAGCAGCCCGCGGAGGTCGTCGGTCGAGAGGCCGCCGACCCCCGAGGAGTCGCCCGGCTCCGTCCGGGAGCCCTCGTCGGTCCGTTCGGCGTCCGTCTCTCGGCGGTCGGCGTCCGTGTGTTCGGCGTCGTCTGTCATTGGTTGGGGTGGGTCGCGGGTGCGGTCGCTGTCGTCGGTCGCTCGGTCGTCCGTCGGTTCGCCGTCGTGCGTCGCTCCGTCGTCGCGAGTCGGTTCGTCGGTCATCGTCGCCTCCGTGCGACCAGCGCCGCGGCGACGAGCGCGACGAGCGCGACGAGGGGGCCGAACCCGGGCGTCGAGTCGTCGCTCGCGCCGTCGTCCCGCGCCGCGCCGTCGCCGCCCTCGTCGCCGACGCCGCCCTCGCCGCGCTCGAAGTCCTCGACGGCGAACTGGACGTCGCGGACGGTCTCGTTCGCGGTGATGGTCTCCTGCGGGTTCAGGTTCGCGACGCCCTGGGTCTCGTCGACGAGCACGTCGTCGTCGAACAGCGCGGCGTCGATGTAGTAGTTGTAGCCGTTCGGGACCTCGACGGTCGCCCGCACGGTGTCGGTGCGACCGGGGCGGACGGTGCCGACCGTCTCCGTCGCCTCCGCCGCGATCACGTTCGAGTCCGCCTGCCGGAGGTAGAGCCGGAGGTCGACGTCCTCGGAGGCGACGTCGCCGCGGTTCGTCACCGAGACCGACGCCGACAGCGTCGCCGTCTCGTTGTCGGCCTCGACGACGCTCACCGCGACCGTCGGCCAGACGGCCCCCTCGGTGAACCCGACCCGCGTGTCCGCGTAGTCGGGCGTGAGCGCCGCGACGCCGGCGACGCGGGTGGTCTGCTCCTCGCGGCGCTGGCCGTCCGCGAAGACGACCGTCTCGATGCGGTAGCCACCCTCGCGCTCGACGTCGACCGTGCCGTTGACGGTCCGTTCGCCATCGAAGTCGACGTCGCCGACCTCGACCGTGGTCTCGTCGACGAGGAGGCCCGACTCGCTGCCGATCGCGCGGTGGCGGACCGTGACGTTCTCGACCGTCCCGCCGCGGTGGCGGAGGTCGGTGCCGAGCCGGAGTTCGGCGGTCTCGCCGCGGACCTCGCCGGGGGAGACGGTCGCGCCCGCGACGTCGATCCGGCCGGGCGGCTCGTTCGTCTCTCGCGGGTCGGTGATCGCGCCGGGGACCGCGACGGCGCCGACCGCGCTCGCGACGAGGAGGGCGGCGGCCGCCGCCAGGAGGGCCGTGCGGGTGTCCATGTGCGACCCGTCACGAGCGTCATATAAGTGCTTTGTCCAGTCGCCGGCTGAGTGAACGTAACCGGCGTCAGAGGACGCGATACCGCCCGTTCGACTCGGTGAGTTCGCCGCGGCGCGCGAGGCGGGTCAGGATCTCGCGGGCAGCGCCGGCGGGAACGCCGTCGGCCGCCGCGCGCTCCACGACCGCCGACTCGGTGGGGTCGTCGAGGGCGTCGACCGCGTCGCGAACGACCTCGGTGCGGCTTCGCGAGCCGCCCCCGCCGCCCTCGGCACGCGAGGCGGCCTCGTCGACGGCGTCGGCGTCGATGCCCGACGACTCGAGGTACTCGCGGTCGTCGATGCCGGCGTCCTCGACCGCGGCCTCGAGGTCGGCGACGTGGTCGACCTCGGCGAACGCGGCGCTGTCGCCGCGCTTCTTGGCGAGCAGCGCGGACCGCGCCTGCCGGGCCGCCGCCCGGTCCTCGGACTCGAAGAAGCGCTTGAGCTTGGCGGTCCGGTGGGTCTTGCCGCACCGCGAGCACTGCGCCGTCTCGCTCGTCTCCGGGTCCGTGACCAGCCACATATTGGCGCACTCGTTGCAGCCGACGACCGCGTACATACGAGGGGATTCGCCGTCGCCCGATTTGAATCCTCGGCTCGTAGGCGTGATCGTGTCCTCGACACCTCGCACACTGCGGCGGCGCGTGCCGACGAGGGAGTCGGCCGACCGCAGGGAGGCCGACGAGGCTGGGGGGGGGCGTGAGGTGCGGTTGCGGTGCGGGGCGGGACTCAAAGGGGCAGTCGCGAGGCGGGCGCAGGCGACGTAAGCACTGGAAAGAGCGAACGAAGTGAGCGATTGAAGCGCGCGACGAGCGTGCGCCCGCCTCGCGACTGGGGCTTTGGAGGTGTTTGCGGGGGGATCTGTAGACGCCCACGTATAGCCGAGCGATCGGCAACCCTCCCTCCTCGATCAAGGGTCCGGAACCGATCGTAAACCGCTCCGCACTCACCTATCAATTCGATTCGATCTCGTTCGCGGCC
>NZ_CAKZRO010000087.1 GCF_937146585.1 uncultured Halorubrum sp.
CGTAGTCGGGCGCGTCGACGCCAGCCGGGAGGTCGGCGAGATCGTCGTCGACGGTCAGTGCCTCGTCCGTCTCCGCGGGCTCGACTGCGCCCTCGTCTCCGGGCCCGTCGACGCGGTCGACGGGCTCGACGTCGATGTCGTCCATACGTGCGTGTCGTCCCGGCGGGCTTGTGTACCCGTCGGTCCGGGTTCGGGAGCGACCGCCTCACCGTGGAAGAGAACCGGGGAGCGCCGCGGTCGCGGTCAGCCGAGCCGCTTCATCGAGATCAGCGCCGTGGGGATCATGATCGGAATCGTGAGGATCGCGCCCGTGATCACGACGAACGGGGCGACCCCGGCGACCGGATACGCGAGCAGGTCGACCGCCAACAGGTCGACCGCGCTCACCGTCACGCTGTACGCGACCACGGTGAGCGTCACGATCGCCGAGAACACGACCCCGACGACGAGCGCCGCGTTCGGTCCCCCCTCGCTCACCGACGACTCACCGCTCATCCGCTATCGGCCACCATATAGTATTGTGTGTGTTGCGTACGTCTATAACGATTACCTTCCCCGCGCGTCGTCGCGCTCCATGTCCATCCCGAGGTCGGCCATCGCGTCGAAGAAGCCGGGGAACGAGACGTCGACGTGTTCGGCGCCGCGGACGGTCGTCGTCCCCTCGGCGGCGAGCGCGGCGACGGACAGCGCCATCACGATCCGGTGGTCGTGGCGGCCGTCGACGGTGGCCCCCTTGAGATCGCTCTGGTCGCCGTGGATCGCGAGGACGTCCGGCTCCTCGGTCGTCTCTGCTCCCATTTTTTCGAGTTCCTCGGCCATCGCGGAGACGCGGTCGGTCTCCTTGTACCGGACGTGTTCGCAGTTCTCGATCCGCGTCTCGCCGTCCGCGACCGCGCCGAGCGCGGCGATCGTCGGGAGGAGGTCCGGCGTGTCGCCCACGTCGACCGTGACGCCGGAGAGGTCAGCACGCTCGACCGCGATCTCGCCGGCCTCGCGGTCCCAGTCGACCGTCGCGCCCATCTCCTCGACGACCTCGACGATCGCGGCGTCGCCCTGCGCGCTCGGTCGCGCGCCCTCGATCCGGACCGTCTCGCCGGGCGCGGCCGCGACCGCGCCCGCGCCGAGCAGGTACGAGATGGAGGAGAAGTCGCCGGGGACCGCGTACGTCCCGTCGCTCGGCGCGTACGACTGGCCGCCGGGGACGGTGAAGCCCGCGGCGCCCGCGGCCCCGTCGAGTGGGTCGCCCGCCTCGTCGACCGGCGTCGCCTCGACGCCGAAGTCGGCGAGCAGCTCGAGCGTGATGTCGACGTACGGCGCGGACTTGAGCGGCGTCGTGAGCTCGACCTCGACCCCTTCGCCGGTGACCGCGCCGGCCATCAGCAGGGCGGTGACGTACTGCGAGGAGACGTCGCCCGGGATCGCGACCTCGCCGCCGGCGAGGGGACCGGCGACGACGAGCGGGGCCTGCCCGTTCGACCGCGTCGACTCCGCGCGGACGCCGAGGTCGGCGAGCGCGTCGAGCAGGGGGCCCTGCGGCCGCGAGCGGAGCGACCCGTCGCCGGTGAGCACCGTCGTCCCGTCGGCGAGCGCGGCCGCGGCGGTGACGAGCCGCATCGTCGTCCCGGAGTTCGCGCAGTCGATCACGTCGTCGGGGACCGCGGGCCGGCCGGCGAACCCCTCGACCGCCAACGCGTCGGCGTCCGTCAGGTCGGGGTCGACCGCCTCGGTCGCCGCCGCGTCGTCCCCGGCACCGTCGGCCGGCGCGACGGACCCGCCGAAGGCGGCCACGGCTCGGGCGGTCGCCCGCGTGTCGGCGGAGACCAGCGGCGATTCGACGGTCGCGCCGTCGCTGTAGCCCGCCGCGAGCAGCGCGCGGTGGGTGTAGCTCTTCGACGGCGGCGCGCGGGCGGTCCCTCTGAGCGTCGAGCGCGTGACGTGGACGTCCATACGCCCCCTGCCGGCCGCGGCGACAAGTCGGTACCGACCGCGGCACGATTGCGACGGTCGCACCGCGGGGCCGCGGCACACCCTTTATACCACCGGGAGCGTTACCGTCGCGTATGCCCCAGTGTGAGATGTGCGGCGCCGAGGAGGCCTCGCTGACGACGACGAAGGTCGAAGGCGCCGAACTGGAGCTCTGTAGCTCGTGTACGGACTTCGGCACCGAGGTCCGCGACGAGTCGACGAGCTCCGGCGGCGGCAAGTACTCCACCAGCTCCAGCACCGGGAAGTCGTCCTCGTCGTCCGGCTCCTCCGGTTCCTCCGGCTCGTCGGGGAGTTCGACTCGCCCCCGGGACATGTTCGACGACATGGACGAGATCGCCACCGACTACGACGAGCTGCTCCGCGAGGCGCGCGAGTCGCGGGGGCTGAGCCAGGAGGAGCTGGCCGACCAGCTCAACGAGAAGGCGAGCCTCATCCGCAAGCTCGAACGCGCCGACACGCTCCCGACCGACGAGGTCCAGCGCAAGCTCGAGCGCGCGCTCGACATCTCGCTGGTCGAGGGGCAGTCGACCGACGACGCCGACTGGGAGACGGACGACGCCGGGACGATGACGCTCGGCGACGTCGTCAAGCGGAAGGACTGAGCCGCGACGACGCTCCGGCCCCGCCGTACTCCTTATCCCCGGCTCAGACGGTCGCGCCGCCGTCGTCCGTCTGCTCCGACCCGCCGTACCGCTCCGTCAGGTAGTCGATGATGTAGTCGACGGTCTCGGGGTCGTAGCTCCAGAACCCGTAGAACTCGCCGGGCGCGCGCTCCTCGGCGAGCAGCGCGCACTTCGCGTCCTCGTAGCCGCCCCCGTCGTACGCGACGAACCACGTCTCGCGGATCTCGGCCGTCTCGCCGACGTGGACCGTGTAGGTGCCGACGTCCGGCGCGTCGCCCTCGGCGGCGGCGTACGCGTGGACGTCGAGCCGGTCCTTCTCGCCGAGCAGGTCGTAGGTGTCCGCCTCCCCGGTGAGGACGTCGAGGGTCTGGAACCCCGCGTGGAGCTCGCCGTCGCCGACCCGCCAGGCGCGGTCCTCGATCTCCCTCGAGGCGGCGACCATGTCCTCGCGGGAGTAGGAGGTGAACATCGTCTCGTCGAGGTGGTCCAACACCGGGCTCCCGACGCGCCCGCCGCTCCGCCGCCCGGTCTCGGACTCGTCACCCCCCTTGGGCGACGCGGCCTCTCCGTCGTCGCCCCGCCCCGGGAGCAGCTCGTCGACGGTGACGCCCGTGACGAACTCGCCGTCCCGCGCCAGCACGGCGAACTCCTCCGGCCCGGAGGCGGTCTGGTCGTCGACGATCCGGACGTTGCGGTCGGCGAAATACTCCCGGAGCTCCTCCGTAACCGCCGGATCTGCGTTGAACACGGTCAGCGTAGCCTCGTGGGCTTCCACGCCGGCGATGAGCTCGATGAGGGACATCCCTTGCCGGACCCACAACAGCGGGGTATAAGGTCGTTTCTGCTCTCGGGGCCGCGAGCGCGCCTCGCGATCCGGGTCGCGCCGCGAACGTCGACGGGGAACGCGGCGCGAAGCACGAACATATTTGCGCCGCGCCGTCCGAGTGAGCGTATGTTCATCTTGGTGAACCTCAAGGCGTACCCGTGCGATCCGATCGAGGTAGCGACCGCGGCCCGCGACGTGGCCGAGGCGTCGGGCGCGCGCATCGCCGTCTCCCCGCAGGCGGCCGACCTCGCTCGCGTCGCCGAGACGGGGGTCGAGACGTGGGCGCAGCACGTCTCGCCGAACGAGCACGGCTCGCACACGGGGTCGACGCTCGCCGAGGCCGCGGCCGACAACGGCGCCGAGGGGACCCTGATCAACCACTCGGAGAAGCGCCTGAAGCTGGCCGACATCGACGGCTCCGTCCGGGCGGCGGAGCGCGCCGACCTCGAGACGATCGTCTGCGGGAACAACCCCGCGCAGATCGGCGCCGCCGCCGCCCTCGGTCCCGACGCGGTCGCCGTCGAGCCACCGGCGCTCATCGGCGGCGACGTCTCGGTCGCCACCGCCGACCCCGGGATCGTCGAGGACGCGGTCGCGGCCGCCGAGGCGGTCGACGACGACGTCGACGTGTTCTGCGGCGCGGGCGTCTCGACCGGCGAGGACGTCGCGGCCGCCGGCGACCTCGGCGCGGCCGGCGTCCTGCTGGCCTCCGGCGTCGCGAAGGCCGACGACCCGGCGGCCGTGCTCGAGGACCTCGTCTCCGGCATCTGAGCCGGCGATCGCGGGTCGGTTCGCGTCCGTGGTCCCGACCTGCCCGCGTCCGCGTTCCGGCCGCGACCTGCGCCGGTGAGGCCGGACCGGCGCTGCGTTTGCGGATCGGTATAAAAACATCGATGTGAGCGACTCACACGATCGAGAAACCGCACGACGGCGGCGGCTTTCTTCTCCCGGCGAGATCGCGGCGTCTAGTAACCTTTAACCGAAACAAGCCGCTATCTGTGACCAAGATGGCGAGCAACAAAATTCTCGGTATCGACCTCGGTACCACCAACTCCGCGTTCGCGGTGATGGAGGGCGACGAGCCCGAGATCATCGCCAACGCCGAGGGCGACCGGACGACGCCCTCGGTCGTCGCGTTCGCCGACGACGACGAGCGTCTCGTCGGCAAACCGGCGAAGAACCAGGCCGTCCAGAACCCCGACCGCACGATCCAGTCGATCAAGCGGCACATGGGCGACGGCGACTACACCGTCGAGATCGGCGACGAGGAGTACACCCCGGAGCAGGTCTCGGCGATGATCCTCCAGAAGATCAAACGCGACGCCGAGGAGTACCTCGGCGA
>NZ_CAKZRO010000088.1 GCF_937146585.1 uncultured Halorubrum sp.
GCGGCGCGGACGACGCGCCCGAGCCGCGTCCCGCGCCGACGCCGACCGACACCGGCTCCGACGACCGCAAGGCCGCGGTCAGCAAGCGGAACGGCGATGATGCGACGGCGTCCGCCGGGGCCGCGGCGGGCGGTCCCGAGCCCGCCGGCCGCGACACCACGCTCGCGACGCCCGCGACGCGGAAGGCGGCGCGCGAGCGCGGCGTCGACCTCGACGACGTGCCGACCGACGAGACCCGCGACGGCGAGGCGTTCGTCACGGCTGAGGCCGTGAACGCGTACGCCGACGCGCTGGAGTCGACCGCCGAACCGGCGCCCGAGCCGGAGCCGGTCGACCTCGACGCCGGCGAGGCCGCCGCGACGCCGGCCGACGCGGCCGCGACCGCCGGTGTATCGGCGACGGACGCCTCCGGCTCGGGGGACGAGACCGTCCCCTACCGCGGCGTCAGGCGGACCATCGGCAAGCAGATGGAGCGGTCGAAGTACACCGCCCCGCACGTCACCCACCACGACACCGCCGAGGTCGACGCGCTGGTGGAGGCGCGCGCGGAGCTGAAGCCGAAGGCCGAGGCGAGCGACGTGAAGCTCACCTACATGCCGTTCGTGATGAAGGCGATCGTCGCGGGGCTGAAGGAGTACCCGTACCTCAACAGCGAGCTCCGCGAGGACGACGAGGAGATCGTCTTGAAAGGGGAGTACAACCTCGGCATCGCGGTCGCGACCGACGCGGGCCTCATGGTCCCCGTCGTCGAGGACGTCGACGAGAAGGGGCTCTTCGAGCTGGCCGACGAGGTGAACGACCTCGCCGCCCGCGCCCGCGAGCGCAAGCTCAAGCCCGATGAGATGAACGGCGGGACCTTCTCGATCACCAACTTCGGCGCCATCGGCGGCGAGTACGCGACGCCGATCATCAACTACCCCGAGACCGCGATCCTCGGGCTCGGGGCCATCGAGGAGCGCCCGGTCGTGCGCGAGCGCGACGGCGCGAGCGAGGTCGTCCCCGCCCCGACGCTGCCGCTGTCGCTGTCGATCGACCACCGGGTCGTCGACGGCGCGGTCGCGGCCGAGTTCGCGAACGCCGTCATGGAACACTTAGAAAACCCGCTGCTGCTACTCAACGAATAATGGTCGTCGGAGACGTCACCACGGGAACGGAGGTACTGGTCATCGGCGCGGGGCCGGGCGGCTACGTCGCCGCCATCCGCGCCGCACAGGAGGGGCTCGACACGACGCTGGTGGAGAAGGACGCCTACGGCGGCGCCTGTCTCAACCGGGGCTGTATCCCCTCGAAGGCGCTCATCACGGGGAGCGGGCTCGCCCACGAGGCGGGCAACGCGGAGTTCATGGGCGTCCACGCCGACCCCGCCGTCGACATGGGGAAGATGGTCGAGTGGAAGGACGGCGTCGTCGACCGGTTGACGGGCGGCGTCGAGAAGCTCTGTAAGGCGAACGGCGTGAACCTGATCGAGGGGACCGCCTCGTTCGTCGGCGAGGACACCGTCCGGGTCGCCCACGGCGGCGACGGGCAGGGCTCCGAGACCCTCTCGTTCGAACACGCGATCGTCTCCACCGGCTCGCGCCCGATCCAGATCCCCGGCTTCGAGTTCGCCGAGGACCACGTCTGGAGCTCCGCGGACGCGCTCGACGCCGACACCGTCCCGGACCGGCTCGGGATCGTCGGCGGCGGCTACATCGGCATGGAGCTGGCGACCACGTACGCCAAGCTCGGGGCCGACGTGACGGTCGTCGAGATGCTCGACGACATCCTCGACCCCTACGAGGACGACGTGAAGCGGGTCGTCCGCGAGCGCGCCGCGGAGCTGGGCGTCGAGTTCCAGTTCGGCGAGGGCGCGAGCGAGTGGGCCGAGGCCCCCGACGGCGGCTACCTCCTCCACACCGAGACGGAGGACGGCGAGGAGTCGACGTACGGCGTCGACAAGATCCTCGTCGCGGTCGGGCGCCAGCCCGTCACCGACGGGCTCGACCTCGAGAACGCGGGGATCGAGACGGACGACCGGGGCTTCATCGAGACGGACGACCGCACCCGCACCGCGGTCGAGCACATCCACGCCGTCGGCGACGTCGCCGGCGACCCGATGCTCGCGCACGCGGCCTCGAACGAGGGGATCGTCGCCGCCGAGGTGATCGCGGGGGAGCCCGCCGCGCTCGACCGGCAGGCGGTCCCGGCCGCGGTGTTCACCGACCCCGAGATCGGCACGGTCGGGATGACCGAGGCCGAGGCCGAGGACGCCGGCTTCGACCCCGTCGTCGGCGAGATGCCGTTCAACGCCTCCGGCCGCGCGATGACGACCGGCCACACCGAGGGGTTCGCCCGGATCGTCGCCGACGAGGAGACCGGGTTCGTCCTCGGCGGGCAGATCGTCGGGCCCGAGGCGTCGGAGCTGATCGCGGAGGTCGCGCTCGCGATCGAGATGGGCGCGACCCTCGAAGACGTGGCCGCCACCGTCCACACCCACCCGACGCTCGCGGAGGCCGTGATGGAGGCCGCGGAGAACGCCCGCGGACAGGCGATCCACACGCTGAACCGCTGAGTGCGTCCCGGCCGTCGAGCGCGTCCCGAACGGACCCCTTCGGCCGCGGTAGCAAATTCACCACTCAGCGAGACATATTTGTCTCAGCTCCGTGACTTTTATTTTAATGAGAAACCCTGCCAAACAACTGTTATCAGGCGGAGGCCGGTATATAAGGACAGATGGCTAGCAGCAGTTCAGACGAGGCATTTACCGGAAAATCGAACGAAGACTGGTGGCCCGAACGACTGAGTTTGGAGATACTCGATCAGAACGGGCAGAAGTCCGACCCGCTGGAACCGGACTTCGACTACGGCGAGGCGTTTCAGGAACTCGATCTCGAGGCGGTCAAAGAGGACATCGAAGCCGCACTCACGGAGCCGCAAGACTGGTGGCCGGCGGACTACGAGCACTACGGTCCGCTCATGATCCGGATGGCGTGGCACAGCGCCGGCACGTACCGCGCCTACGACGGACGCGGCGGAGCCGCCGGCGCTCGGCAGCGGTTCGCGCCGCTCAACAGCTGGCCGGACAACGCGAACCTAGACAAGGCTCGGCGTCTGCTCTGGCCCGTCAAGCAGAAGTACGGGCGTAATCTGTCGTGGTCCGACCTGATCGTCCTCGCCGGGAACGTCGCCGTCGAGTCGATGGGCTTCCCGACGTACGGGTTCGCTGGCGGCCGCGAGGATGACTTCGACACCGACAAGGCCGTTAAGTGGGGCCCGGAGAACGAACTGGAGACCCAGAACCGCTTCGAGCGACCCGGCGAGATCCAGAAGGGGCTCGGCGCGTCGGTGATGGGGCTCATCTACGTCAACCCCGAGGGACCGAACGGACAGCCCGACCCCGAGGCGTCGGCGAAGAACATCCGGCAGACGTTCTCCCGCATGGCGATGAACGACAAGCAGACGGCGGCACTCATCGCCGGCGGCCACACCTTCGGGAAAGTCCACGGCAAGGACGACCCCGAGGAGGTGCTCGGACCGGAGCCGGAGGCCGCACCCATGGAGAACATGGGGCTCGGTTGGCAGAACGACGCCGCGGTCGAGGACGGCGAAGTCACCACGAGCGGGATCGAAGGCCCCTGGACCCAGTCGCCGACCGAGTGGGACATGGGGTACGTCAACAACCTCCTCGATTACGAGTGGGAGCCGGAGAAGGGACCGGGCGGTGCCTGGCAGTGGACGCCGAAGGACGGCGAACTCGAAGACTCCGCGCCGGACGCTCTCGACGACGGTGAGCGGGTCACGCCGATGATGCTCACGACGGATGTCGCGCTCAAGAAGGATCCGGACTACCGGGAGATCATGGAGACGTTCCAGGAGAACCCGATGGAGTTCGGAATGGCGTTCGCCAAGGCCTGGTACAAACTGACTCACCGCGACATGGGTCCGCCGGAGCGGTTCCTCGGTCCCGAGGTCCCGGAGGAAACGATGGTCTGGCAGGACCCGCTCCCCGACGCGGAGTACGAGCTCGTGGGCGACGAAGCGATCGCTCAGCTCAAGGAAGCGATCCTCGAGACGGATCTCACGCGGGCACAGCTGGTCAAGACCGCCTGGGCCTCCGCGTCGACGTACCGCGACAGCGACAAGCGCGGTGGTGCGAACGGGGCTCGGGTTCGTCTGGACCCGCAGCGCGGCTGGGAGGTCAACGAGCCGGAGAAACTGGAAACGGTCTTAGAGACGTACGAACGCATTCAGGCGGAGTTCAACGAGTCGCACGACGAGGTACAGGTGTCGCTGGCCGACCTCATCGTGCTCGGCGGAAACGCGGCCGTCGAGGAGGCCGCGGCCGACGCCGGCTACGACGTCGAAGTCTCGTTCGAGCCCGGTCGGACCGACGCGACCGCCGAACAGACCGATTCCGACTCGTTCGAGGCGCTCAAGCCGGAGATCGACGGGTTCCGCAACTACGTTCCGGACGGCGCCGACCGGCCGGCCGAAGAGCTGTTGGTCGACAAGGCCGACCTCCTGAACTTGACTCCCGACGAGATGACTGCGCTAGTCGGCGGCATGCGGGCGCTCGGCGCGACGTACGGCGACAGGAACTACGGCGTGCTTACCGACCGACCGGAGGCGCTAACGAACGACTTCTTCGCGAACCTCCTGAGCATGGAAACGGAGTGGAAGCCGTCCAACGAAGATCAGGTGTTCGAGGGCTACGACCGCGACACCGGCGATCTCAAGTGGAAGGCGACCCGTGCGGACCTGATATTCGGGTCACACTCCCGGCTCCGCTCGATCGCCGAGGTGTACGCGGCGGAAGACGGCGAAGAGAAGTTCGTCGAGGACTTCGTCGACACCTGGACGAAGGTGATGCAGGCGGACCGCTTCGACCTCGAGTAACGTCCGTCGCAGTCGGTTTTCTTTTCGAGTCGCTCGAACCGGGTAGCTCCGCCGCTCGCGTCTCGCTACGCAGGTCGTCGATCGCCGACTTCCCCCGCGGCTCACCAATTCTATATCGCGACATACAATTTACTGGCTCGATTCGCTCGGGTCGCCTCGCCTGACCGCACTCCCGACGTTCCGCCGTCTCGGCGGCGATCGACCGCCTTTTTTCCCGCCGGACCCATGCTCGCGACATGGCCGACGAGTTCGACCCGGAGAAGTTCGAGGACAAGTACGCGCACTACTTCAACGAGCTCCAGCGGGCGTACAAGAACGCGTTCAACCAGATGAACGACCGGTACGACTCGGAGCTGATCCACGGCATCGACCAGACCGTGCTCAACGAGTCGGAGCCGTTCTACGAGGACGGCGAGTTCCGCGTCGAACTCCCGGAGGACCCGCGCGAGCGCATCCGCGGCGCCGTCGCGGTCGACGACGAGACGTTCGAGGAGACCCTCGAGGAGTACGTCGAGCGGATCGAGTCCGAACTGTACCGGACGCTCGGCGTCGACCGGCCGGAGTGAGGTCCGGCGCGGCGCGTCTCCCCGCCGTATCCGGGCGAACCAAAGGCATAAGCCCGGTGCCCGCCAACTCGCGGGCATGAGCACGGACACGGCTGACGCGGACAACGAACTCCGCGAGCGGATCACGAACTTCCTGCGGCGCAACTTCCCGCAGATCCAGATGCACGGCGGGAGCGCCGCCATCGCCCACCTCGACCGCGAGAAGGGCGAGGTGACGGTCCAGCTCGGCGGGGCCTGCTCCGGTTGCGGCATCTCCCCGATGACGATTCAGGCGATCAAGTCCCGGATGGTCAAGGAGATCCCCGAGATCGAGACGGTCCACGCCGACACCGGCGCGGAAGCCGGCGCGGACGGCGACCTCGGCGGCACCAGCAGCGGCGGCGGGATGTCCCCCTCCTTCCCCGGCGAGACGACCGACGACGACGGCGACGACGAAGGCCCGCAAGCGCCGTTCTGAGTCGGCCCGGCCGACCCGAACCTTCTCTCTTTCCGCCTCGCGAGTCGCAACGCCGTTTCGCGCTGACCCGCCGTTTCGACCCGGGAGACGCCACGTTTCGGGACTAGCGTCGTTCCACGAGTCTCCCCCACCGCCGAGCGCATGTATCTCATAACGCTATATCGAATTCGGACCGCGGGCTCAACTCGGCCCGACTGAAGCCTTTTTCTCCCCGGCCGTCATGGGGAGTTGCTATGTACCATCGCGAGGTCGAACCCACGGCGGAGTACGTCGCGCGGTTCGAGACGGGGGCCGACTGGCGCGAGGAGATCGAGTCCCTCGCCCGCGCGGAGGACGTCGAGGCCGGGTGGTTCACGGCGCTCGGGGCGGTCCAGGACGCGGACGTCTGGTTCTACGATCAGGACGAAACAGAGTACCGCTCGGTCACGTTCGACGAACCGCTCGAGGTGGCCGCCTGCGTGGGCAACGTCTCGCTCTTGGAGGGGGACGTGTTCGCACACACCCACGTCGTCCTCTCCCGGCCGAGCGGGCAGGCGCTCGCGGGCCACCTCGACTCGGCGACCGTCTGGGCCGGCGAGTGCCACCTCCGCGCGTTCGCCGAGCCGCTGGAGCGCTCGCACGACGAGGCGACCGACCTCGACCTGTGGCTGTGACCCGCCGAGCGCGTCGCCCCACTCTCGAAGCCCGATGAGACCGGACGACGAGCGCTACTTCGCGCGGATCGAGGAGCGCCTGGACGAGGCGTGGGACGTCGCGGAGACGGCCAAAGAGCAGGGTCGGGACCCCGAGCCGGAGATCGAGATCCCGATCGCCCGCGACATGGCCGACCGCGTCGAGAACATCCTCGGCATCGACGGCGTCGCGGAGCGCGTCCGCGACCTGGAGGGCGAGATGTCCCGCGAGGAGGCGGCCCTGGAGCTGGTCACCGACTTCGTCGACGGCAACGTCGGTGACTACGACTCCCGCGAGGGGAAGATCGAGGGGGCGGTCCGGACCGCGGTCGCGCTGCTCACCGAGGGGGTCGTCGCCGCGCCGATCGAGGGGATCGACCGCGTCGAGCTGCTGGAGAACGACGACGGCACGGAGTTCGTCAACGTCTATTACGCCGGTCCGATCCGCTCTGCGGGCGGGACCGCGCAGGCGCTGTCCGTGCTCGTCGCCGACTACGCCCGGTCGCTGCTCGACGTCGACGAGTACAAGCCCCGCGACGTGGAGGTCGAGCGCTACGCCGAGGAGATCGCCCTCTACGACAAGGACACCGGCCTCCAGTACACGCCGAAGGACAAGGAGTCGAAGTTCATCGCCAAGCACATCCCCGTCATGCTCGACGGGGAGGCGACGAGCGACGAGGAGGTCTCGGGGTTCCGCGACCTCGAACGCGTCGACACCAACTCCGCGCGCGGCGGGATGTGCCTCGTCGCCGCAGAGGGGATCGCGCTGAAGGCCCCGAAGATCCAGCGGTACACCCGCGACCTCGAGGAGGTCGACTGGCCGTGGCTCCAGGACCTGATCGACGGGACGATCGGGAAGGACGGGGCGGGCGACGGTGACGGTGAAGAGGCGGAGAGCGGCGACGGCGCGGAGGAGGACGAGGACGGCGACGAGGCGGAGAGCGAACCGGAGGCCGACGACTCGACCGAGTCCGGCGCGGACGGGCCGGTCCGCGCCGACCCCTCGCAGAAGTTCCTCCGGGACCTCATCGCGGGGCGGCCCGTGTTCACCCACCCCAGCGAGGCGGGCGGCTTCCGGCTCCGGTACGGTCGCGCCCGCAACCACGGCTTCGCGACCGGCGGCGTCCACCCCGCGACGATGCACATCGTCGACGACTTCCTCGCGGCCGGGACGCAGATCAAGACGGAACGCCCGGGGAAGGCGCACGGCGTCGTCCCCGTCGACTCCATCGAGGGTCCGACGGTCCGGCTCGCGAACGGCGAGGTCCGCCGGATCGACGACCCCGAGGAGGCGAAGGAGCTCCGGAACGGCGTCGAGAAGGTGCTCGACCTGGGCGAGTACCTCGTCAACTACGGCGAGTTCGTCGAGAACAACCACCCGCTCGCGCCCGCGTCGTACGCCCCCGAGTGGTGGGTCAAGGAGTTCGAGGCGGCCGGGGCCGACGTCCGCGCGCTCCGCGACGACCCCCACGTCGACCTCGAACACCCGTCGGTCGACCGGGCGCTCTCGTGGGCCGAGGAGTACGACTGCCCGCTCCACCCGGAGTACACGTACCTCTGGCACGACGTGTCGGTCGACGCCGTCGCGGCGCTCGCGGACGCGGTCGCCGCGGGCGACGTCGTCGAGGGCGTCCTCGCGATCGAGCGCACCGACGGGGTCCAGGACGCGCTGGAGTCGCTGCTGATCGAACACGCCGCGACCCCTGACGCCCTCCGGATCCCGACGTGGCGGCCGCTCGCGCGGTCGCTCGGGATCGACGACGGACTCCGGAAAGAGTGGGACGCCGCCGACCTCTCGGCGGCGGCCCGGGACTACGCCGACGGCGAGAACGCGATCCGCGCGGTGAACGAGGTCGCCCCGTTCGAGGTGCGCGAGCGCGCCCCGACCCGCATCGGCAACCGGATGGGGCGCCCGGAGAAGTCGGAGAGCCGCGACCTCTCGCCGGCGGTCCACACGCTCTTCCCGATCAACGAGGCGGGCGGCCCCCAGCGCGACGTCGCCGAGGCCGCGAACGTGATGGACGACACCGGTCGCCGGGGGCGACACGAGCTGGAGGTCTCCGACCGCGTCTGTCCCGACTGCGGCGAGCACACCTACGCCGCGCTGTGTCCCGACTGCGAGACGCACACGGAGCCGCACTACGAGTGCAACGACTGCGGCACCGTCTGCGAGCCCGACGAGGCCGGCCGCGTCGAGTGCCCGAACTGCGAGTGGGAGGTGACGGCCGCGGGGTATCAGGAGGTCGACGTCAACGACGCGTACCGCACCGCGCTGGAGACGGTCGGCGAGCGCGAGTCCGCCTTCGAGATCCTCAAGGGCGTCCAGGGGCTCACCTCGCGGAACAAGACGCCGGAGCCGATCGAGAAGGGCGTCCTCCGCGCGAAGAACGGCGTCACGTCGTTCAAGGACGGGACGGTCCGCTACGACATGACGGACCTCCCCGTCACCGCGGTCCGCCCGGAGGAACTCGACGTCACCGCGGACCACTTCCGCGAGCTCGGCTATGAGACCGACGTCGACGGCGAGCCCCTGCGCCACGACGACCAGGTGGTGGAACTGCGCGTCCAGGACATCGTCCTCTCGGACGGCGCGGCCGAGCACATGCTCAAGACCGCGGACTTCGTCGACGACCTCCTCGAACAGTTCTACGGGCTCGACCGCTTCTACGAGGTGAACGAGCGCGACGACCTCGTCGGCGAGCTCGTCTTCGGCATGGCGCCGCACACGAGCGCCGCGACTGTCGGGAGAGTGGTAGGTTTCACGTCGGCCGCGGTCGGATACGCACATCCGTACTTTCACGCCGCGAAACGTCGGAACTGCTTCCACCCGGAGACGAAAATCTGGTACGAGGACGAAGCCGGAAAGTGGCACTACGACCCCATCGAGGCACTCGTTGAGGATCGACTTGACGCCGAAACGGCTGAAGAGGACGACGTCGGGACGCTTGTCCAGAAACTCGATGACGACGTGTACGTACCGTCCGTAACTGAGGATGGCGAGGATACGCTCCAACGGGTCGAAGCACTCTCGAAGCATCCCTCGCCCGACCACCTCGTCCGCGTCGAAACCAAGAGTGGACAGGAGCTGACGGTGACGCCCGACCACTCGATGCGTCGGTGGACCGGTGATGGAGTCGAGCGCGTGTCTGCCCGAGATTTAACCACCGAAGATGCGCTTCCCGCGCCGAAACAGATCCCGGTCGACGGGGAAACAGCGACCTTCGACCTGCTCGCGGAATTCCTCGACACGGACGCCGTTTCGAACGACGACCTGATGATCCGAGGGATCGGCGAGTCTACCCTCAAACAACTCCTCGACGACGCGACAGACGCCGAGAACTACCTGAAGCCTGTTGCGGAACTCCTCGACGTTAGTCAGTCGACGGTGTACAACTGGGTGTCTCGCGATAGCATCTCGGCTGGCGTTCTGCTCGAACTGTACGACCGCGACACTGTCGTCGAACGCGTTTCCACCGACGTGACACTTGGAATCCGTCGAGACAGCGCTTCGATTTCGCGTCAGTTCGATGTCAACGAGACAGTCGGCACGATGCTCGGATACTACGCTGCAGAAGGGTTCACCCGGCAGGAGGCTGGGTCGTTTTACCAGACGACAATCTGTACGCCGGACGACGTGCCACGCGACGAGATAATTGACGTCTTTGACGACGTATTTGAGGTTGAGGCGTTCGAGGAGAACGAATGGAAGATTACTGTTTCCAGTCGCCTCGTCACGACGCTGTTCTCGGATGTTCTTGACGCCGGGAGTCGTGCGGAGACGAAACGAATCCCGGACTGCGTCCTCTCCGCACCGGACTCGGTTCTCCGAACGTTCCTCGCGGCGTACTTCTCCGGCGACGGAAGTACGTCTAGCGAACGCGTCGAGGTTCGCGCACATACGGTGAGCGACGACCTACAGTCCGACCTAGTCGCAGCCCTCAAGCGGTTCGGTATCGCTACGAAAGTGTATCGCGAGGAGCGTACCCCGAAGACGGGTGCGGTGGCCGAGTTCTACGACGGCGAGCAGTCGTTCGAATCCTGGGTTCTCAAAGTCACATCACAGAACGCCCTGCGGTTCGCCGAAAAAGTCGGCTTCCATCTCGACCGCAAGGAGGAGACGCTTACTAACGTGCTGGACCGCGTCGATACCCGAACACAGCGACTCTTCGGTGACGGTGGCGAGGTTTGGGTTGACGAAGTCGTCTCTGTCGAGACGGTCCAGTCCGACATCGAATCCACATACTGTCTGACCGTTGAGGAGACTAACACGCTCGTCGCGAACGACGTGTACGCCGGTCAGTGTGACGGTGACGAGGATTGCGTGATGCTTCTTATGGACGGTCTTCTCAACTTCTCGAAAGAATTTTTACCGGACCAACGCGGTGGTCGCATGGATGCACCCTTGGTGATGTCCTCGCGAATCGATCCCTCCGAGATCGACGACGAGGCGCACAACGTCGACATCGTGCGGGAGTACCCCAAAGAGCTGTACGAGGCGTCCCGGGAGATGGCCGACCCGGAGGAGGTCGAGGAGCTGATCCAGATCGGCGAGGACACGCTCGGGACCGACGACGAGTACCACGGGTTCGACCACACCCACGACACGACGGACATCGCGATGGGGCCGGACCTGTCGGCGTACAAGACGCTCGGCGACATGATGGAGAAGATGGACGCGCAGCTGGAGCTGGCCCGGAAGCTGCGCGCGGTCGACGAGACGGACGTGGCCGAGCGCGTCATCGAGTACCACTTCCTGCCGGACATCATCGGGAACCTCCGGGCGTTCTCGCGGCAGGAGACGCGCTGTCTCGACTGCGGCGAGAAGTACCGCCGGATGCCCCTGACGGGCGAGTGCCGCGAGTGCGGCGGCCGCGTGAACCTCACGGTCCACGAGGGGTCGGTGAGCAAGTACGTCGACACCGCCATCGAGGTGGCGGAGCGGTTCGACTGCCGCCCCTACACGAAACAGCGGCTGAAGGTGTTAGACCAGTCGCTGGAGTCGATCTTCGAGGACGACACCAACAAGCAGTCGGGCATCGCGGA
>NZ_CAKZRO010000089.1 GCF_937146585.1 uncultured Halorubrum sp.
CGGCGAGGAGCCGAACGCCTCTCGGAGCCGGGAGTTGAACCGGTCCCCCTGCCCGGTCATCCGGGCGTCTCTGGTCTCGGTTACGACCTGCGATTCGTCGGTGATAAACGGTTGATCGCTGCTCATTAGTTGATGTCCTCCGTGGTTTTTCTGCTGGTCGCGCGGGGACTGCGGGCCCAGCTGATCGCCCCCGACCGCCACGCCCAGACGAGTCCGACCGCGAGGATTCCGACGAAGGCCAACATCGGCCACAGCAGGTCGGCCATCGGAACGCCGGCCTGGATGGCCGGACGGTAGATGACCGCCCACGGGAACAGCAACACGGTCTCGATGTCGAACACGACGAACAACAGCGCGACCATGTAGTACTGGATGTTGAACCGGATCCGCGTCCCGCCCGTCGGGGTCTCGCCGGACTCGTAGGTGGTACTTTTACCGGTCTCAGGCACGCTCGGACGGAGCAGCGCCGACACTGTCATCATCGCTATCGGGATGAGCAGGCCGACGACCGCCAAGGCGCCAATCGCTATCCAATCGCTCATATAGGTCTCCGTAACGTGCTGGGGTTTGGACCGCCCCCTCATAAGCGTTGAGTCTTGTGCGTCCGCGGGCGTGCGGGCCGGTACCGGCCGTTCGCGGTCGAAGCGCCCGCCAAGCGACGGAGCGTCCGCCGTCCGACTCGTCGAGAGGCCCGGAACGGGGGCGGGGCGGAGCCCTCGAACCGCGGCCCGCTACCGGTCGCGGAACCCGTCGATACCGAGGTCGTGGAGGTCGACGGAGACGTCCGCGACGCCGGCCTTCTGCTCGTCGTGGAGGTCGATCAGGCGCTCGGCGACGACCTCGTGTTCGCGCCCGAGGACCTGCGCCGCCGACAGCGCCGCGTTGTACGACTTGCCGGCGTCGACCGCGACGATCGGGGCCCCGGTCGGCATGCCGATCACGGAGTCGACGGACTTCTCCTGGACCGGCACGCCGATCACGGGGACCGGGTACGCGATCGAGGCGGTCATGTTGGGGAGGTCGGCGGACTTCCCGCCCGCGCCCGCGACGATCACGTCTAACCCGCGGGCCGTCGCCGTCTCCCCGTACGCGTACATCAGCTCCGGCGTCCGGTGCGCGGAGACGACGTAGCTCTCGTAGGTGAACCGCGCGTCCGGCGGGTCGGCGAAGTCGGTCTGTTCCGCGAAGCCGAGGTCGTCAAGCGCCTCGTACGCCCCCTCCATCGTCGGGAGGTCCGAGTCGGACCCCATGATGATCCCAACGTCGGGGGTGGTCGCCGGGTCGGCGTCCGCCGCCGCCTCCGATTCGAGCCGCTCGATCAGGTCGTCCACCGTCGTCATGGTCGGGCGTTCGGCGGAGGGCTACAAGGAACTCCCGGATGCGGCGACGCCGGGGCGAGGCGAGGTGGAAGGCGGGGAGTCCGAACGCCGCTCGCGACGGAGGGGTCCCGACCCGGCTACGCGTCGCGGAACGTCAGCCCGTCGCGGAGGGCTCGCGCCCGCGAGAGCAGCGCGTCGCCGTCCGCGCCGTCGTCCGCCGCGTCGGCGTCCGGGGCCGTCACCGTCACGTGTCCCATCTTGCGGAGGGGGTACACGTCGTCTTTGCCGTACCAGTGGAGGTCGGCGTCGGGCGCCGAGAGGACGGACTCGACGTTCCGGAGCGTGGCGGGTCCGGTCTCGTCCACGTCGCCGAGCACGTTCGCCGTGACTGCTGGCGCGACGAGGTCGGTCGGGCCGAGCGGCCAGCCGAGGACGGCGCGGACGTGGTTCTCGAACTGCGAGGTGCGCGCGCCCTCGATCGTCCAGTGGCCGGAGTTGTGCGGGCGCGGCGCGATCTCGTTGACCGACACGTCGCCATCGCGGGTCTCGAACAGCTCGATCCCGTAGACGCCGCGGCCGTCGAGCACGTCGAGCACGTCGCGGGCGACCGACTCGGCCTCGGCGACGACCGCGTCGTCGGCCCGGGCGGGACTGACGCTCTCGCGGAGGATCTCCTCGCGGTGGACCGTCTCCGTGACGGGGTAGGTCCGCGTCTCGCCGTCCGCGCCCTTCAGCCCCATCACGGCGACCTCCCGCTCGAAGTCGAGGAACTCCTCGGCCATCGCGGCCCCGCCGATCTCGTCGAGCGCGGCGGCGGCCTCGTCCGGCGACTCGACCGGGACGTTCCCCCGGCCGTCGTAGCCGCCCTCGCGGGCCTTCAGCATGACGCCGCCGAACTCCTCGACGACCCGTTCGAGCCCCTCTGCGGTCGCGACCGCGACGAACTCGGGGACGGGGATCCCGGCGTCCGCGAGCGCCTCCTTCTGGACAAGTTTGTCCTGGATCGTCTCCAGCGTGGCCGGGTCGGGGTGGACCGCCACGTCGTGCGCCGCGGCCGCGGCCGCCATGCGGTCCGGGTCCGCGAGCTCGATCTCGAACGTCAGGGCGTCGGCGCGGGCCGCCAGTTCGTCGATCGCGTCCGCGTCGTCGAAGTCGGCGACGATCTGGTCGGTCGCGACGGGCGCGGCCGGGCAGTCGGGGGTCGGGTCCAACACGACCAGGTCGACGCCGAGCGGCGCGGCCGCCTCGCCCAGCATCCGACCCAGTTGGCCGCCGCCGACGACGCCGAGCGTCGGTCCCGGAAGAGTGATCGACATACGGGAGCCGGTACCCGACAGAAGTGGATAAGTATTGCCAAAGGTCGAGACAGATATGCGCGAATACGGATCGATCGGTCGGAGACGGCCGCTCGTCGCGGGGCTACTCCCGGCGCAGCAGGAGGAACCCGCCGGCCACGACGAGCAGCAGGCTCACCAGCCCGACGACCTGCGTGAGGCCGATCCCGAAGCCTTCGAGCGGTAGTTCGCCGGAGCCGCCGCCGGTCGACTCGGTCGCCGCATCCTCGCCGGCCGCGCCGCTCCCGTCGCCGTCACCGGAGTCGGCGTCGTCTGACGCCGATTCGACGACCGAGACGGTCCCGACCTCGGTCGAACCGACGACGACGTCGTACTCGCCGACCTCGGGGAACCGCGGCGTGAACGTGACGCGCCGCGTCGCGTCGGCGGGGATCGTCACCGTCCTGTCGGCGACGAGTTCGCCGTCGATCCGCAGGCCGACGTTCGTCGACCCCTCGGCGTCGCCCTCGTTGCGCAGGCGGACGGCGACCTCGGTCTCGGCGTCGGGGGCGACCTCCGCGGCGCCGAGCGACGCCTCCGCGACCGACACGTCGGACTGCGGGCCGCCGACGGCGAAGTACGAGAGGCCGGGCGTCTCGGCGACGTACGTCCCGTCGCCCTCGTACGTCGTCGGCAGTTCGCGCCACCGGTCGTCGACGTAGCGGTACAGCGAGACGTCCTCGGGCGACTCGGCGTCCGAGAACGCCGACATCTCCGTCTCGAAGCGGATCTCCGCGGTCTCCACGTCGCCGGAGTCGAACGTCGTCGGGGCGATCTCGAAGACCGACACCACCTCCGCGTCCTCGTGGTCGCGCACGTCGTCGGGCATCGCGGAGGGCGCCATCGGCGTCACGTCGGTCCCGAACGAGAGGATCTCCGACGACGGGGAGACGGAGAGCCCGACGAGCGTCGCGTTCGACGCCGCGGCCTCCGCGGGGAGTTCGGCCTCGACGACCTCGTCGGCCGCGACGCTCCCGGCGGAGAGGGTCGCCGTGCCGTTCGCCATCTCGACGGACGCCGTCGTCGTCTCGACGGTGTCGCCGGTCGGCGGCGGGGCGACCGCGCCCCCGCTGGTGGCGCCGGAGCCACCGGAGCCGTCGGAACCGTCGCCGCCGTCCGAGCCGCTGCTGCCGTCGGAGCCGTCGGAACCATCCGAGCCCCCGCTGCCGCCTGAACCGTCGGAGCCGTCCGAACCGTCCGAACCGTCGCCGACCGCGAGGTCGACGCGGCGGACCTCGCCCGGCTCCCACTCGATCGCCTCGTCGGTCGCGGCGACCTCGCCGTTGACGCGGAACTCGACGGTCGCGCCCGCGTCGTCGCTCGTCCCCTCGACGACGAGCTTCTGGTCGAACGCCGAGGACCCGCCGTACGCGCCCGGCTGCGTGGTGGTGAGGCTCCCGCGCCGTTCGCCGTCGACGTACGCGGTGACCTCGACGCCCTCCGGGGCGGGCTCCCCGTCGATAGTGATGTCCCCGAAGTAGGCCGCGGGCGTCGGCGGGGGCCCGTCCTGTGCGACGGCCGCCGGCGCGCCGGCGACCGCGGAGACGACCAGTAGCGAGGCGATGACGACCGTCGTCGGCGGCGAGCGTGTTCGTGACATGGGGAAACGTCCCACGCCGGTTCGAACGGATCGGCCCGTCGGAGGCGTCCGAACGTCGCGGGGGGAGGGACGGGCGACACCAAACGGCCCGATATAAGTAGTTATTAACCGATTGCCACGACGGATTACCGGCGCGGCGGCCGCGGTAACGAGTCGTTTCGGCGGCGCGCGACGGGACGCCGTCGGGGGGTTTCCGAGCGCGACCGTCGAACCCCGGCGGCGCGGCGGACGCGGCCCCCGTCTTCGGAACGGAGCGCCGCCACGCGGCCGCGACAATCCCTCATGTTCGCGATCATATCGGCCAATACATACGACGGGGGTCGCCGTAGAGAGTGATATGTTACCAACAGGCACGGAAAGCGACCGGGGAGACGGCGGGCGACCCCGCTGTCGCGGCGACGGCGGCGACCGGGCCGTCGACCGGGCGACGCTACTCGAGCTACTCGGGAACCGTCGGCGGCGGCTCCTGTGGGCGCTGCTCCACCGCCGCGACGGCCCCGTCGACCTCGCGGACGCCTCTCGGCGGGTCGCGGCGCGGGAGCGGGGCGTCGAGCCGGCGGCCGTCGCGAGCGGGGAGCGGAAGAGCGTGTACGCGTCGCTGTACCAGCACCACTGTCCGGTGATGGCCGAGGCGGGCGCGATCGAGTTCGACCGTGAGGAGTCGACCGTCGAGGCGGTCGCCGCGGCCGAGCGACAGCGGTTCCTCGCCATCGAAGTCGATTCGCGGGCCGTCGCCCGGGCGGCCACCGGTGCGCTCGCGGCCGCGGCGGGCGTCGTCGGCGTCGGCTGGACGCTCGGCGCGCCCGTCCTCGGGTCGCTCTCGCTCGCCGGGTTCGGGGCGTCGGTGGGCGTGAGCGTCGCGGTCTCGGCCGCGGTGTACGCGGCGGTGGTCTCGCGTCGGTATCCGGTCCGCCTCGGGGACCTCCTGCGCGCCGCGGACGGGACGGACCGGTGAGTCCGCCGGGTACGGGACGAGCGGACGAGAGACGCGACCCCCGGCTCAGAGGGAGACGCGTTCGAGGTCCGCCTCCAACTCGTCGACGAACTCGTTGTACGCGTCGACGAACCCGCGGAACCGGTCGGCGTACGCCCGGACGTCGGCCGCGGAGGGGGCCTCGTACTGCGAGAGGAGGTAGAGCCCGCCCGAGCCGCCGACCCGGAGGTACGAGACGGCCCCCTCGTCGTACTTCAGCTCCCAGCGGTCGCCCTCGACGCGCGTCGTGAACGTCCCGTAGTCGTCGCTCTCGTAGCGGTATATTTCCCCCGCGATCACCGAGCAGACGTCGCGGATCGCGCCGAGGACGCGGTCGCGCTCGGCCACCACGCCGTCTGTCGTCGCCGGCTCGGGGAACTCGGCGCTCACGCCGTCGAGGACGCCGGAGAGGGAGTCGACGTGGTCGTTCCACGCCGTCACGAACGCCGCGTAGTCGTCGAGCGCGGTCGCCAGCGCGCCCGGCTCCGGCGGCTGCTTCGTGGAGATCACGTACGTGTCCGATCCCGACTTCGGCGAGAACAGCAGGAACTCCAGCTCGCCCGCCTCGTGTTTCACCGTCCACTCGCCGCCCGGCGTCGAGAGGGTCTCCCGTCCGTAGTCGCCGCCCTGGAGCCGCGCGAGCTGGTAGGCGATCTGTCCCGCGTGGTCGCGGACGGCGGCGACGAGCTCGTCGCGGTGCTCCGCGACGGCCGCGGCGTCCCGCACGTCGACGTCGATCCCGAGGTCTGCCTGCGTCGTCACGGGATCGTTCGGCGCGCCACGCGGTTAATCGGTTCGGGTACCCCCGAGTCGCGGGCAGCGCCCGATCGACCGGCGTCAGGCGATCGTCTCGCGCAGCTCGCGGACCCGCTCCGGCTCGTCGATCCCCGACCGGATCACGACCGCGGAGACGGCGTCGCCGTCGCGGACCGGCGCGTCGCCGCTCAGGATCGCGTCCGACTCCGTCTCCTCGGCCAGCCAGCGCCGCCCGTCGGCGATCGCCTCCCGGTTGAGCCACGCGGGCGGCCCCCCGACGACGAGCAGCGTCCGGTCGGCGCGCCCGTCCGGGACTTCGACGGTGCTCTTCCCGCGGGTCGCCTTGCGGATGACCGTCTCGATGGCCGACACCGCGGCGCTCGTGTCCACCTCGGCCGGCTCGTCGGAGCCGAACAGCCCGAGCCCGAACCGCGACCCGGAGTCGGGCGGCTCCACCGCCTGCGTCGCGTGGCCGATCGCCGCGATCTCGCCGTCGCTCCCCACCGCGCGGGCGACGTCGCTCGCGTCGAGCACCTGCTGGGGCGTCTCGGTCCCGTCCGGCGTCTCGCCGGCGCCGAACAGCGCCGCGATCCGCTCGACCGCGGCCTCGTCGAGCCGGTCGCGGGCCCCGGCGAGCGTCTCGCCCGGGCGGAGCCACGCCGCGTTGTCGAACGGGAAGACCGCCGCACAGCGGTCCGAGAGCGCGCCGAGGGTCCGCGCGGCGTTCCGCTCGGCGAGCGGGCGGTGGGGGGTCGGCGGCGACTCGCGCTCCCGGGGCCCGCCGGTCGGGCCGTCGTCGTCCGGCGCTTCCGTCTCGGCCGGGACGGGGAGGAACCCGAAGGCGTAGACCGGGGCGTCGTAGAGCCGCGAGAGCTCCTCGGCGAGCGCGGGGGCCGCGCCCGCGCCGGCCGCGCCGCCGAGGCCGACGACGATCAGGAACGCCTCCGCGAGGGAGGGCTGCTGGTCGTCCATCGCCCTGCCGAGCTCGCTGGCGTGGGCGTCGCCGAGGCGGCGTCCCGCGTGGAGGTCGCCCTCGAGCCCGTCCCCGCCCGCGGCGTCGCCGAACCGGTACCGCCGCTCCTCGCCGAGCGCGTCCAGCGCCCCGAGCGCGTCCATGTCGGTGTCGAAGGCGTTGACGCCCGCGAGGAACGGGTCGGCGTCGTGCGCGGCGGCGAGCCGGTCGGCGATCCGGCCGCCGGCCCCGCCGAGCCCGATGACGTGTAGTCGCATACGTGGCCCGGTCGGCGAGCGGGGATATATGACTTCGGCTCGCCGCGAACGAGCGCCGGGCGGGCGGCGTCGCGGACCCGGGCAGAAGACGCGGCGCGCCGACCGCGGACCGCCTCAGAACTCGTCGATGCGGCGCTGTCGGTCGGGGATCTCCGGGGCCGGCTCGGGTTCCACGCCGAGCAGGCGCAGCAGCGCGGTGTTCGCGAACGTCAGCGCCAACACGAGGATGATGGGCGCGAGGAACAGCCCGTGGAAGCCGAAGACCACCGGGCCGAAGATGTACGCGAGCATGAGCAGGCCGACGTGGGTCGTGTCGCCGCTGAAGTACGGCCGGAGGACGATGTCGGGAATAGTGTCGACGACCACGGCCGCGACGGCGAGGAAGCCGGCGACGTACGCGAGCAGCGAGACGTCGCCGTCGAGCGCGATCGGGATCGACATCGCGGCCGCGATCGGGACGTAGACGATCTTCATCCCGATCACCGGGATCAGGCTCGCGACGCCGGTGAGCGCGCCGGCGAGCGTCGGATACGGGATCTCGACCGCGGCGGGGACGACCGCGTTGTAGCCGAGGTAGGTGACCACCGCGATGATCGAGATGGCGATCACGTTGAGCAGGTTCCCGTACAGCACCGCCTCCAGTTCGTCGTCCGCGGTCTCGAGGTACTCGCGGACGACCGCGTCGTCGTCGAACCGGAGGAGCCACTCGTGGAACCGCGAGCCGTCGATCAGCAGGTAGTAGGTGACGACGACGGTGATGAGGAGGTTGAGCGCGAGCCCCGAGAGGGTGCTCGCCAGCAGCGACGCCTGTTCGGAGACCAGCTCGATGAGGGGGTCGAACTGGCCGGAGCGGTACGCCGCGAGCAGCTCGTCCGTCGTCGGGTTCGACAGCGCCGCCAGGTCGCCGATCACCGAGTTCTCCGCGCCGATGGTGTCGGCGACCGGGTACGCCTCGATGAACCGCCGCGCCTCCAAGACGAGCAGCACCAACGTGTAGCTGACGAGCCCGATGAGCGGGAGCCCGATGACGGACAGCGACACTACCGCGCGGACGCGCGTCGGCAGCCGGAAGCGTTCGAGCCGGTGGTAGAACCGCCGCGTCGAGTAGTAGAGGAAGACGGCGACCGTGAGCGGGGCGACGAACCGATAGGCCACGTAGCCGGCGACGACCGCGACTGCGAGGCCGAAGAGGGCGACGACGAACCGCTTCTCGTCCATGGACCACGGTCTCCAGCGTCCGGTATAAACCATGGTGGTCACCGCGGTCCCGCGGACCCGTCGCGCGGATCCCAAAGCCCCTAACGGCGGGCGCTGAAGTGGGGGGTATGACCGACATTCACCCGGACCAGCGCGTCGCGGTGCTGGCGGACTCGCAGAACCTCTACCACTCGGCGCAGAGCGTCTACTCGCGGAACATCGACTACTCCGGGCTCCTCGAGGGGGCCGTCGCGGACCGGTCGCTCGTCCGCGCCATCGCGTACGTGATCCGCGCCGACTCGCCCGAGGAGGAGAGCTTCTTCGAGGCGCTCCGCGACATCGGCTTCGAGACGAAGATCAAGGAGATCAAGACGTTCGCCGACGGCTCGAAGAAGGCCGACTGGGACCTCGGAATGAGCCTCGACGCGGTCTCGCTGGCGAGCCACGTCGACACGGTCGTCCTCTGTACCGGCGACGGCGACTTCGCGCGCCTCTGCTCGCACCTCCGGCACGAGGGCGTCCGCGTGGAGGCGATGGGGTTCGGCAACTCCGCCGCCGACGAGCTGATCGAGGCCGCCGACGACTTCGTCGACCTCGCTGAGGACGAAGAGAAGTACCTGCTGTAGGGGTCGCCGAGCGTACCGCGCCAGAGGAGCCACCGACGGCGGCGCGGCCGGAGGACCGTCGGCGGCACCGTACCCAGAGAACTACCCGAGCAGCGCCGCCACCACACGCTCGACGGTCGCCGCGGCCGCCTCGACCTCGCGAACCCGGACGTACTCGCGCTCGGCGTGTGCGACCGCGCCGGCGTCGTCGGCGAGGTCGCCGGGGCCGAACACGACTGTCGGCGCCGGCGCGAAGTACGACGCCTCGGTCGCCGCGCCGAAGGGGTGTACTTCGCCGCCTCGCTCCCCCGGGAGGCAGACCGCGTCGCTCGCCTCCCGCGCCGCGTCGGCGACGGTCCGGACGAGTTCGTGGTCCGGGTCCGTCGCGAACGCCTCCAAGAACGGCGACTCCCGGTCGGTCAGCGCGACCGCGGCGTCGACGTCGCGGTCGGGGGCGAGCGACGCCCGCACCGCGTCCGCGAGCGACTCCCGGAACTCCGCGGCGCCCTCCGGCGGCACGCTCCGGCGGTCGACCGTTATCTCGCAGTCGGCCGGCACCTGGTTCGTCGCCGCGCCGCCCTCGATCACGGTCGGCGTGAGCTTCGGGGATCCGAGCTGCGGGTGATCGGTCGCGTCCGCGTCGAACGTCCGGATCGCGGCGAGCGCGTCCGCCGCCGCCGCGACAGCGTTCGCCCCCGCGAACTCCGCGGCGTGGGCGGCGGTCCCGGAGAGCGCCACTGTCGCCTGGAACCGCCCCTTCGCGGCGGTACAGGCGTCGAGCCCGGTCGGCTCGCCGACGAGGAACAGGTCGCCGTCGAGCCGGTCGTCGGTCCCCGGGAGCCGCCCGGTCAGCGCCGCCGCGCCGAGCGACAGCGCCTCCTCGTCGGGCGTGAGCGCGAGCGTGATCCGGCCGCGGTCCGGATCGGCGGCGAGGAAGCCGGCGAGGAGCGCCGCCAGCGGCCCCTTCGCGTCGCACGACCCGCGACCGCGGATCACGTCCTCGCCGGCCGCGGCGTCCGACTCGGCTCCGCCGCGCTCGTCGGCGGTCGCCTCGCCCCGCTCGAAGGGGACGTGCGGCGTCACCGTGTCGAGGTGCGTGTTCAACACAAGGTGCGGGCCCGCCTCGGGGGCCGGGGAGCGCGTCTCCGCGAGGACGCAGCCGTCCGCGACGACCGCGGGGTCGGCCCCGCGCCGTTCGAGCGTCCCGACGACGAACTCGCGCATCTCGTCGACCGACTCGTGAGAGGGAATCGCGACCGCGTCCTCGAGGAACGAGACCGGGTCGAACGCCGACTCCCGGGCCGAGCCGGCGTCGCTCCCGTCGCTCATCGCGGATCGGCGGGGAGCGTCCCCGAGAACTCGTGGGCGACGGGCCCGGTCAGGGTGGCGTGGCCCGCGTCGGGGACGGCGATCTCCAGTTCGCCGCCCGGGGGCCGACTCACCGCGGCCTCGCCGTCGATCAGCCCGAGCCGGCGGGCGGCCGCGACGACCGCGACCGCGCCGGTGCCGCAGGAGCGCGTCTCGCCCTCGACGCCGCGCTCGAAGGTGCGCTGGTCGACGACCGCGGGCCCGTCGCCGCTCCCGTCGTCGACGACCGCCGCGAGGTTCACGTTCGCGCCCTCCGGGAAGACGTCGGCGTGCCGGACCGGGGGCGCGACCGCGTCGAGGTCGACGGCGTCGATCCCGTCGGGGTCGTCGCGGCCGCCGTCGACGAACGCGACCGCGTGCGGGACGCCGGTGTTGACGGCGGTGACGGACAGTCCCTCGACCGGTTCGTCGACCAGGGGGTCGTCCGCGTCGTGGCCCTCCCGGGCGACCGGGACGCGGCGGGGGTCGAACGTCGGCACGCCCATCTCGATGGTGGCCGCGGTCGCGTCCGCGGTCACGGTGGCGCGGCGGGTGCCGGCCTGCGTGTCGATCATGAACTCGCGGTCGCCGGTCCGGTCGTGGGCCCACCGCGCGACGACCCGCGCGCCGTTGCCGCACATCGTCGCGGTGGAGCCGTCCGGCTGGACCAGCGTCATCACGACGCGGGTCGGGTCGAACCGCTCCGCGACGCTGAGGAAGAGGACGCCGTCGGCGCCGCGTCGGTCCGAGCGCGCGCCGCGCTCGTCGGCGTCGAAGTCGCGGCCGTCGACGCCCGTCTCGCGGTCGCAGTGCGCCCGCGCGAACGCCGCGCGGTCCCCGACGCTCTCGGCGGCCGCGTCGACGACGAGGAAGTCGTTGCCCGTGCCGTGGTACTTCTCCACCGGGACGGCGTGCGTGTTCATCGATCGCCTCCCGGTCGCCCCGCCTCGCGTTCGACCGTCAGGAGATCCCCGAGCGTCTCTCGGCGTCGGGTCGTGGTCACAGATCCGTCGTCGAGCGCGACCTCCGCGGGCCGCGGTCGTGAGTTGTATTGGCTCGCCATCTCGTATCCGTACGCGCCCGCGACGCCGACCGCGAGGCGGTCCCCGCGGGCCGGCGCGGCGATCGCGCGATCCTTAGCGAGGGTATCTCCGGTCTCACAGATAGGTCCGGCGACCGTGACAGGGGTTGCCTCCCGCTCGTCGACCGCCGGCTCCCCCTCGGCGCCGCCGAGGTTCCGGATCGGGTGGTACGCGTCGTACATCGCCGGGCGCAGGAGGTCCGTCATCCCGGCGTCGACGCCGACGACCGCCTCGTCCGGCGTCGGCTTCACGGTGTTCACCCGCGTCAGGAGGACGCCCGCGTCCGCGACGACGTAGCGGCCGGGCTCGACCGCGAGCTCGACGCCCTCGGGGAGCGGCGCGACCGCGTCCCGGGTGGCGTCGGCGACGGCTGGCAGGTCGAGCGCCGGGGCGTCCTCCCGGTAGGGGACGCCGAACCCGCCGCCGACGTCGACGTACTCGAGGTCGAGGGGGGCGACGCCCGCGTCGTCCGGGTCGGTCAGCTCGCGCGCCAACTCGCCCATCCGCGCGACCAGTTCGCGGTGGCTGTCGAGCTGGTCCGGGTCGATGCCGGAGCCCGCGTGGGCGTGGACCCCGACCACGTCGAAGCGCTCGGCCGCGTCCCGCGCCGCTTCCGCGGCGCGGTCGTAGGGGATCCCGAACTTCGCGGCCCCGCCGGTGGTGACCTTCTCGTGGTGGCCCGCGCCGACGCCGGGGTTCACGCGGACGCAGACCCGGCCGTCGTAGCCCCGCTCGGCCAGCCGGTCGAGGGTGTCGACCGCGCCGACCGTGACGGTGAGGGCGGGGTCGGTCTCGGCGACGCCGGCGACGTAGTCGAGGTCGCGGGCGGGCGGGTTGACCGCGGTGTAGTGGAGCCGCGCGCCGTCGAAGCCCGCCGCGAGCGCGCGGTCGACCTCGCCCGCCGAGGCGCACTCCGCGTCGAGGCCGGCGTCGCGGACGGCCTCCAAGACGGCTTGACCCGTGTGCGCCTTGACCGCGTACCGCACGTCGGCGTCGGGGAACGCCGCGCGCAGGCGCCCGCAGTTCTCGCGGACCCGGTCGAGGTCCTGGACGTACAGGGGCGTCTCGTGGACGTCGGCCAGTTCGCGGAGGGTGGCGGCGTCCCAGTCGCTCACGCGACGGACCGAGGGGTCGTCGCCGGTCTCCCCGTCCGTCGCCGCCGCGGCCGCGTCGGGGTCGCTCATTCGCGGAGCGCGTCCTCCCGCCGGGTCGCCTCCAGCGTCTCCTCCTCGACGTGCGTCGCCACCACCGCGGGCTTGTACGCGCCGCCCTCGAAGAGGTCGTGGTCGCCGACGGACGACTCCACCATCCGGGTGAACGCGCGGCGCTCGGCCGGGAGGTGGCCGTAGATCACTTCCTCCTCGACGAGGTCGTAGACGGGGATCCGCGGCGTGAGCAGCGTGTTCTCGCCGACGACCGAGTTCTCGCCGACGCGGAAGCCCGAGGTGACCCGACAGCCCGCGCCCAGCGAGACGCCGTCTTCGATGATCACGGGCGCGTCCTCGACGGGTTCGAGCACGCCGCCGATCAGCGTGTTCGCGCCGAGCTTGACGTCCGAGCCCAGCTGCGCGCAGGAGCCGACGGTGTCACAGGAGTCGACGAGCGTCCCGTCGCCGACGTACGCGCCCATGTTGACGAACGAGGGGCTCATCATGATACAGTCGCTGCCGAGGTACGCGCCGCGCCGGATAACGGTCCCGTCCGGCGTGTTGCGGGTGCCGCGCGCCGCGAGGTCATCGGTGTCGCGCAGCGGGAGCACGTCGTGGTAGGTGACGCCGCCGTACTCGCGCGGCTCCGTCTCGCGCAGGCCGAAGTTGAGCAGGATACCCCGCTTGACCCACTCGTTGGCCTCCCACGAGGTGACGTCGTCGCCGGTCTTCTCCGCGGCGCGGACCTCGCCGGCCTCCAGGGCGGCGAGGAAGGCGTCGATGACGTCGGCGTCGTCGGCCGTCGCGTCCGCGCCCGTCAGCCCGTCTCGATAGCGGTTCCAGAGGTCGGCGACGTCGGATTCGAGGCTCATTGGCTGGTGTATGGATGAGTGGCGGTATTTACCCGTCGATACTCGGATGTTCCGGAGTTATTCATCGGCTCCTCCGGCGTCCAGCACGTCGTCGAACCCGTACCAGCCCGGGTCGCGGTCGGCGAGCCACGCGGCCGCGTCGAGCGCCCCCTCGGCGAACACCCCGCGGTCGCCGGCACGGTGCGTGAGCGCCAGGGTCTCGCGGTTGCCGGCCAGCAGGACCTCGTGCTCGCCGGTCACGTCGCCCGCACGCCGGGCGTGGACCCCGATCTCTCCGGACTCTCGCGAGGCATCGCCCTCACGGCCGTGGACGCGTTCGTCGAGGTCGTCGCGCACGCGCTCCACGTCGTCGAGGATCGACTTCGCGGTGCCGGAGGGGGCGTCGCGCTTGCCGTTGTGGTGCGTCTCCGTCAGCTCGACGTCGTAGCCCGGCAGCGCCGCGGCCGCCTCGCGGACCGCCCGGCGGAGCGCGGCCACGCCGCGCGCGAAGTTCGACGCCTTGAGCACGGGGACCGCGTCGCTCGCGGCGCGGAGGGCGTCGACCTGAGCGTCCGCGAACCCGGTCGTTCCGGTGACGAGGGGGACGCCGGCGTCGGCGCAGGCCTCGGCGTACGAGACCGCCGAGTCAGGGCCGGTGAAGTCGACCAAGACGTCCGCCTCCCCGCTCGCGAGCAGGTCGGCGAGGCGGTCGGCGTCCTCGACCGCGACGCCCGCCACCGGGTCGGTCGCGGTCCGGTTGACGGCGACCGCGACCGCGACGCCGTCGCGGTCGGCGGCGGCCTCGATCACCTTGCGGCCCATGCGACCGCCCGCGCCGGTGACGGCGATTCGGAGGTCGGTGGCGGTCGAGTCTCCCGGGCCGCTCATTCCGCGTCCCCCGTCGCCGCGGGGTCGGCGACCGTCGGGTCGAGCGCGCCCGGCGCGTGCTCGTCGTACGCGGTCAGCAGCTCGCGGAGCGACTCGCGGCGGTCCGCGGAGAGCCGCGAGAGCGGCGAGCGGACGCGGGGGCCGCCCCGCCCGCGGACGTGCATCGCCTCCTTCACCGGGATGGGGTTCGTCTCGGCGAACAGCTCGCGGACGAGCGGCGAGAGCTCGTGGTGGAGCGCCCGCGCCCGGCCGTAGTCGCCCGAGAGCGCCGCGCCGACCATCGCGCAGGTGCGCTCGGGCTCGACGTTGGCGACCACGCTGATCGTGCCCGTCCCGCCGATCGAGAGGACGGGGAGCGTGAGCCCGTCGTCGCCCGACAGGACCGCGAACTCCTCGTCGCGGGTCCGCTCGACGACCTCGCTGATCAGGTTGAGGTCGCCGGACGCCGCCTTGTACCCGCGGATGTTCGGATGCTCGGCGAGTTCGACCGTCACGTCCGCCGGGATCGACTCGCCGGTGCGGCTCGGCACGTTGTAGACGATCTGCGGGAGGTCGACCGCGTCGGCGACGGTCCGGTAGTGGTCGAGGAACCCCTGCGGCTCGGGCTTGTTGTAGTACGGCGAGATGAGGAGGAGCCCGTCGGCGCCCGCGTCGGCCGCGCGCCGCGACAGCGAGAGCGCCTCCGCGGTGTTGTTCGAGCCGGTCCCCGCGATCACGGGGATGTCGTCTAGCGCGTCGCGGACCGTCTCGATCACCGCGACGTGTTCGTCGTGGCTCATCGTCGCCGACTCGCCAGTCGAGCCGACGGGGACGACGCCGTCGACGCCCGCGCGTTCGAGGTAGCGGGCGTTCTCGGCGAGCTGGTCGTGATCGACCGCGTCGTCCTCGGTGAACGGGGTCGTCATCGCCGGGTAGACGCCCTCGAAGGGCGCGTCGGTCGGTTCTCGGTCGGTCGCGTCGGTCGTCGCGTACGGCGTGGTTGTCGTCGTGTCCGTCATGGGTTCGGTGTGGGTGGGTGGGATGCGGTGTCGGTCGTGAGACGAGACGGTCGCGGGGTCCGGTCGCGAGGCGAGGCGCCCGCGCGCCCGGCGCGCCGCGAGTCGGGGGTCGTCCGGGACGGGGTCGCCACTCCCGCCGGCGGACGGCTCACGCGCGTTTTTTCGAGAAGAGCCGCGTCGCTGGCGCGGACGGCTGACCGCAGGCGAACGCGGGTCGGGTCACACCGGCACATGTGACGGTTACGCGCTTATGCGTTGTGTCTCGGGCCGAAACTGCCACGGGGCGGCCGCCGGGGCGTTTCCGCGTGTTCCCCGCAACCGGGTTCCGGTCAGGCTCCGAGCAGGTCGGCGAGCCCGTGGAGCGTCTCGACGGTCGCGTCCGGGTCGCCGCCGAACGGCTCCCACGGCGTCCCCTTCCGGTCGACCCACGCGGCCTGCATCCCGGCGTGGCGCGCGCCCAGCACGTCGAACCAGCCGGCGGTGGCGTGGACCACCTCGTCGATGGGCGTCCCGGTCCGGGCCGCGCCGTGGCGGTAGAGCTCGGCCGCGGGCTTGAACGTCTCCACCTCGTCCGCGCTGACGGTGTCGACGACCAGGTCCGCGATGTCGGCGTGGTCGACCATCGACGCGAGCATCTCGGGGTCGCCGTTCGAGAGGACGTAGCAGTCGTACCCCGCCTCGCGGAGCCGACCGATCGCGTCGCGCACGTCGTCGAACACCTCCAGCTCGTGGTACACCGCGAGGATCTCGTCGCGCTCGGCCTCCGGGAGGTCGACGCCGTGCGCGGCGAGCGCGTACGTCAGGGCGTCGCGGTTCATCTCGTAGAACGGCTGGTAGGCGTCGACCGCGTTCGCGACGAACGTGTACGCCAGCGACCGCGACCGCCACAGCCGAGACACCGGCTCGGGGTCGGCGACGCGGTCCGCGAGCGCGGCCTCGGCGGCCTCCACGTCCACGAGGGTGCTGTACGAGTCGAACGTGACCGTCGAGACGCGGTCGGCGTCGAGCGTCATGCCCGTGCCCACAGCGGGCGGCGGCATAAGCGGCCGGGCCGTCGGGGACGCCGGCGCGGACAGGCGACCGTGCGCCCGCCGACCCGTGCGCCTCGCACATTTATCCCGGCCGGGCGACTCTGTGCGACGCATGAGCGACTCTTCCGACGACGCCCCCGATCCGACAGCGAGCGGCGCGCCCGCCGGGCGCGACGAGATCGCCGACGACACCGGCGCGGACCGCCACGAGTACGACCCGGACGCCGCGCACGCGTTCCCCGACGAGCGGCTCAACGAGGTCCTCGCGCGGCTCACGTCGGACGAGGAGGTCACGACCTACCTGGAGGCGCAGAACGTCAACCCGGTCGCCAGGAAGGGGTACAACGACCACGGGGCCAAGCACGTCGAGATCGTCCGCGACCGCGCCCTCCGGCTGTACGACCTGCTCAAGTCCGGCGGCGTCGAGTTCAACGGCGCGCGCCAGCAGGGGCTCGACGAGGCCGACGAACCGGTGATCGTCGCGCTGGCGGCGACGCTCCACGACATCGGCCACGTCGTCCACCGCCACGACCACCCGTACTACTCGATCCCGCTCGCGGCGGATCTGTTGGACGACCTCCTCCCCTCCTTCTACGGCGTCGCCGATCGGGTCCGCGTGAAGGCGGAGGTGCTCCACGCGATCCTCTGTCACCACACCGAGGAACAGCCGCTGACGCTGGAGGCGGGCGTCGTCCGGATCGCCGACGGGCTCGACATGGAGCGCGGGCGCTCGCGGGTCCCCTACGAGGAGGGCGGCCGCGGGATCAACACCGTCTCCTCGCAGGCGATCGAGCGCGTCTCGCTGCGGGAGGGCGACGAGACCCCGGTCCAGGTCGTGATCCGGATGAACAACGCCGCGGGCGTCTACCAAGTGGACTCGCTGCTGAAGGCGAAGATCGACGGGTCGCTCCTCGAAGACCGGATCCGGACCGTCGCGATCAACACCCACAGCGACGGGACGGACGGCAACGGCTCGATCGTGGACCGGATCGAGCTCTGAGGACCGACCCGGAGCGGAACAGCGTCGCGCTCAGGGACCGCGGAGCGTGTCGCCCGCGCCGTTGCGGTGCGGCGCCCGGTCCGCGGTGCTCGTCGCCGCGACGGTCGCGGTCCGCGCGAAGCGGTCCGGCGTGAGCCCCCCGCACAGCTGGCTCCCCTCCGCCGTGCCGCCGCCAAGTACCGGGGCCGCCTCGAACCCGTTCGTCCGTCCGCCGGCCGCCGCGACGCCGGGCTGGTTGACGACGAGGCGCCCCGGGGAGAGCCGCTCCGCGACCCGGCGCGCGCGACGCTGTTGGGTGGTGTGGACCGCCGCGGCGTGAGGCGAGCCGAGGTCGGCCGCGAGCGCGGTCGCGGCGTCGAACCCGCCGCGGCCGTGAACCGCCACCGCGGGGATCCCGGGGAGCGTCGCGAGCGGGTCGGCGGCGGCGTCGGGAGCGGCGACGAGGAAGGCGGCGTCGCGGGCCGCGTTCGGGAGGTCGAGCGCCGACGCGAACCACCGCGGCGAGTTCCCGCGCAGGTCAGTCTCGTCGTCGCCGTCGAGGAGCGCACGGAGGCGGTCGCTCTCGTCCGCGTCGAGGACGTACCCTCCTTCGTCTTCGAGCGCGGCGCACAGCGGGTCGACCGCGGGCGACACCGTGACCACCGCGGCGTCGCCCGCGGGGTGCGCGCCGAAGTCGTAGGTCGCCCCGACGGCGACCCGCGTCGCCACGGCCGCGGCGGGGACCGAGCCGTCGGCGACGGCGACGACGCCGTCGGCGCTCGTGGCGACGTTGGGCGTCCCGCAGCGCTGTCCCGCGGCGACCGTCGCCTCGGAGCCGGCGGCGACCACGAAGTCGGCCCGCTCGAACAGCGCGTCCGCCGCGGGCTTCGAGGCCGGCGCCGGCAGCATCGACACCGCGCCGGCGGGCGCGCCGGCGTCGGCGAGCACGCGGCGGACGGTCTCGACGACCACGTCGCACGTCTCGACGGTCGCGGGCGACGGCGCGAAGACGACCGCGTTCCGGGCCGCGAGCCCGTACAGCGAGAGGACCGCGGGGACCACGACCGGGTGCGTCGCGGGGACCGCCGCGCCGACGACACCGATCGGCCCGGCGACCGTCACCGTGCCGGCCGCGCCGTCGCGCTCAACCACGCCGGCGGTGGGCGCGTCGTGGAGCGAGCGGCGGGCGGCGTCGAGCGCCGTCGCGACCTTCTCCGCCTTCGTCCCCGGGTGGCCGCGCCCCGTCTCGTTGGCCGCCGACCGCGCGAGGCGGCTGACCGTCTCCCTGTCGGCCAGCCGCTCGCCGACCGAGCGCACGAGGGACGCCGCGTCCTCGGGGCTCCACGTCGCTAGCTCGTCCGCCGCCGTCCGCGCCGCCGAGACCGCGCGCGACGCGCGACACGGGGGGTCAGCGGTGCCCGCCCCGCGCCCCGCCTCCGCCGGCGTCGCGCCCCCGGAACCGGTCGCGCTCGGTTCGCCGCGCTCGTCCGTCGCCGCCCCGCCGAGCCCGTCCGCGGAACTCGGCTCGTCGCTCTCGCCGGTGGGGTCCCCGTCCATGGGGCCCACTGCGGCGGCATCCGGCTTATTCTCACCCCGTGGAACACTGTGTCACCCCGCGCGGCGAGTCGTCATCGAAGAAACAATTATGTCGGTGGCTGCGGTGCGGACGGACGTATGAGCGAGCCGTCGGAACTCGTGGGCGTCGTCGAACGTCGCCTCGACTTCCTCGAACGGCTCGCGGCGGAGCCGCTCCGCAAGCACGAGCTCGTCGACGCGCTCGGGCACTCCCGGTCGACGGTGAACCGCGCGATAGACGAACTGGAGGCGGCCGGGCTGGTCGCCGGCGAGACGGACGGCTACCGGACGACGCTCTCCGGGCGGCTGCTCGCGAACAGCTACCGCGAGTTCCTGACGGTCGCCGACGACCTCGCGGCCGCGGGCGACGTGCTCGACCCCCTCGGCGCGGACGTCGACGTCTCGCCGGCGATCCTCCGCGGCGCGGCGACGTACCGGGCCGCCGCCCCGGATCCGTACCGACCGCTGGAGGTGCTCGACGACGCGCTCGCCGACGCGGAGGCGGTCTCGGCCGCGCTGCCGGGGTTCCCGTACCCGCGGGTGGCGGACCGGCTCCGGCGCGTGGCCGCCGCCGGCGGGAGCGTCGACCTCGCGCTGGCGGAGCGGGCGTACCGACACGCGAGCGAGCGCTTCGCCGACGACCTCGGTGCCGTCGCGCGGCGGGACGACTGCCGGATCGCCGCGGTCGATGCCGTCGACGCGGGGGTGGTCGCGGCCGACGACACCGCGCTCCTGCTCACCTTCGACGGCGACGGCACGCTCCACGGCGCGGCGGCCTCGACCGACCCGGAGGCGGTCGCGTGGGCGGAGGCCGCGGTCGACGATCTGGTGGATCGCGGGCGCGAGGCCGGCGAGGCGCTCGCCGCGATCGGCGGCACCGAAACCGGGGAGGCGGGCGGTGAGCGATCCGAGAGCGACGGTTCGGGCGAAGCGACCGGCGACGGTACCCCGGACGCGACCGACCGGGCGAGTCGGGACGGCGGCCCGGAGCCGAGGGGACGGAGCGACGCCGGGGGGCTCTTCGGACGGATCGGGTCGGGCGACGAGGGGGACGGCGCGCTCTCGGCGCAGGGGTTCCACGCGGTCGACGAGGAGCGCCTCGCGGGCGACCCGGACCCGTACGGTCCGCTGCGCGCCACGGCGTCGTTCCCCGAGGTCGACGCGGGACACGTCCTCGACAGGACCGCGGTGCGGGACGGCGAGCGGCGCTCGATCGCCGGACTGCTCGTCGAGGGGCTCGCGGCGGGGACCGACCACGCGCTGGTCGGACCGCCGGGCAGCGGGAAGAGCACCGTCTGCCGGAGCGTCGCGGTCGAGTGGTTCCGGTCGGGACGCGGCCCGGTAACGTACCGACGGAGCGACGGCGGCGACGCCTTCGCCGCGACGGAGCGCCTGCGAGAGCGGGTCGTCGAGGGGGAGGGCCACCACCTCGTGGTCGTCGAGGACGTCGTCGACCCGGGGGCCGCGGAGGCGGTCGCGGTCGCCCGCGATCTGGCCGACCGCGACGACGTCTCGTTCCTGTTCGACGCGCGCGAGGAGCCGTACGACGACCCGGACGGGCTCCCGCTCTCGCCCGCGGACCTCCGCTACCGGCGGTCGATCGAGACCGTCCGGATGCCGCGGCTCGACGAGCGCGAGGTGGAGCGGTTCGTCCGCCACGTCGCCGACCGCACCGGGACGACGCCCGCGGCCGACCCCGCGGCGCTGCTCGCCGACGTGCGCCGCGCCGACGACGAGCGCGTCGGCGAGCTCCTCGCGCTCGTTCACCGGCTCGTGCGCGCGACCGAGGGTCGGCCCGGCCGCGTCGACGAGGCGGTCGAGGCCCCCGACGACGGACCGGAGACGGACCGGGACGCGGCGGACGCGACGCGGGCCGGCGACGCGGGCCCCCGGTCCGGGCTGGAGACGGCGGTCGAGGAGGCAGTCCGGGAGCTCCGGAACCGCCCGCCGCCGACCGTGGGCGTCGCGGTGTTGGTGAACCTCCTCAACGTCGCCGGGGTGGGCGACGCCCGGACGTTAGCGTACGCGCTCGTCGACAACCCGGAGGAGGGCGGCGCGGCGGGCGCGGACGACGGGACTTCGCCGAGCGTCGACGCGGTCCGCCGCGCGCTCGACCGGCTCGTCGGGACGGCGCTCGTCGGGTCGGGCGACGGCGAGTACCGGACCGTCCACGAAGAGTGGTCGGTGTCGTTCCTAGAGCGGCTCCTGGAGCGGGAGCCGGAGCCGGTCGTCGCCAAGTACGTCGGCCGGGGCGTCTCGCAGGTGCTCGCGCTCGCGGACGACCCCGTGCGGCGCGCCCGTGTCCGCCGGGCCGTCGGCGGGGACGCCCCGACGGTTGATCGGATCGAGCGCGACCCGAGCGCGTGGGCGGCCGAGACGGTCCGCGCGGTGTACGGCGTCGGCCGGCGCTACCCGCGGCTCGCGGGGCTGTACGGCCGGGTCCGCTACGCCTGGATCGACCTCCCGGACGCGTGCCCGGCCGACCTCCGCGACCGGCCGCCCGAGTGGGTCGCGCGGATGTACGTCGACGCCGGCGACCTCGACGGCGCGACGGCGGCGCTCGACGCGTGGCGCCCGGTCGACGAGGCCGGCGCGGCCGAGCGACAGCGGGGGTACGGTGACGTCGCGCGACGACGCGGGGAGTACGACGCTGCCCGCGAGCGCTACGAACGGGCCGAGGAGCTGTTCGCGGCGGCTGGCGACCGCGGCGGCCTCGCGGCGGCGGTCCGGGGGCGGGCGCAGGCGGCCCACTTCGACGGCGACTACGAGGTCGCCTACGAGGCGGCCTCGCGGGCGTTCGCCATCGCCGCGGCGCTCGACGACCCGATCGCGATGGCGAAGGCGCTGATGGATATCGGGAACGCGCTCGACGCGCTCGACGCGACGGACGCGGTGCTCGCCCACTACCGCGTCGCCGGCGACCTGTTCCGGGCGCACGACGACACCCACGGGGAGGCGAACGTCCGGACAAACCTCGCGGTCGCGCTGCGCCGGCGCGGCGACCTCGACGCCGCCACGCGGACGGCGAGCCGCGCGCTCGACGGCTACCGGACCGTCGGGGACGAGCACAGGGAGGCTATCTCGCTGCTGAACCTCGCGGCGTTCGCCGAGCAGCGGGGCGCCGTCGCGGAGGCGGTCGCCCGCGCGTCCGAGGCGCGGACGGTCGCCGAGCGCGTGGGGTCGGAGATGTACGAGGCGTTCGCCCTGAGCCACCTCGGCAGCGCGGCGCAGTTCGCGGGCGACCTCGAGCGCGCGGACCGGTTCCTCGCGAGCGCGGCGGAACGCTTCGACGCGCTCGACGCCGACGCCCGGTGCGCGATGGTGACGGCGATCCAGGCGGAGGTGGCGATCGACCGCGGCGATCTGACCGCGGCCGAACGGCGAGTAGAGCGGACCGCGTCGCTGCTCGACGACCACGCGGGGGACAAGCGGCTGGGGGAGTTGGACCGCGTCCGGGGGCGGTTGGCGCTCGCGCGCGGGGACGGGGACGCCGCGGCGACGGCGCTTCGGTCCGCGGTCGACGCCGCGCAGGCGGGCGGGTTCAGACAGTCCGAAGCGGAGGCGCTCGCGGCGCTGGGCGCCGCCGAGGCGGAACGCGGCGACGACGCCGCGGCGGCCGACCGCCTGCGCGCGGCCCTC
>NZ_CAKZRO010000090.1 GCF_937146585.1 uncultured Halorubrum sp.
GTACGTCTTCGAACTGCTCCAGGGCGACATGGGTCGCTCGTACATCCGCGGGCAGGAGGTCACCACGCTCGTGTTCGAGCGGCTCCCGGCCACCATCGAGCTCGCCCTCGCCGCCAGCGTCGTGGCGATCGTCTTGGCGATCCCGCTCGGCGTGATCAGCGCCACCCGGCGCAACGAGCCGGTCGACTACGGCGCGACGCTGGTGTCGCTCGGCGGCATCTCGACGCCGAACTTCTGGCTCGGGATCATGCTCATCCTGATCTTCGCCGTGGAGTTCAACATCTTCAACACGAGCGGCCGGGGGGTCGACGTCGGCGACGTCGCGATGTCGGTGATCAACGCCGAGCCGTTCGTCGGGACGCTGCTGACGTGGCTCGCGTACATAACGCTCCCGGCGATCGCTCTCGGAACGTACTTCATGGCGCTCATCACCCGGCTGACGCGGTCGGGAATGTTAGACGAGCTGAGCAAGGGGTACGTCCAGGCCGCGCGGGCCAAGGGGCTCCCGCGGACCCTGATCCGGTACAAGCACGCGCTCCGGAACACGCTGATCCCCGTGATCACCGTCCTCGGGCTCCAGCTCGGGACGCTGATCGGCGGCGCCGTGATCACCGAGGCGGTGTTCTCGTGGCCGGGGCTCGGCACGCTGGTCATCGAGAGCATCAACCAGCGCGACTGGCCCGCGCTCCAGGGCAGCCTGATCGTCATCGGGACGAGCTTCGTCCTCGTCAACATCCTCGTCGACGTGGTGTACGCCTACCTCGACCCGGAGGTGGTGACCGACTAACATGGTCTCTTCACGTGTCATACGCAATCTCAAGAAGGAGTTCAAGAACAGCGGGCTCGCGAAGCTGGGGCTGGCGCTGGTGGTGGTCATCCTGCTGACCGCCGTGTTCGCCCCCTTTATCGCGCCCCACAACCCGACCGACCAACAGCTCAACCAGAGCGAGCTGCCGCCGATCGGCTTCTCCGAGACGGCCGAGCGGACCTCCTCGCAGATGGTCGACGGCGAGATCCAGACCGTCACCGAGGAGGTCGAGATCACCGCGGACCCCGACCACGTGTTCGGCACCGACGGGCTCGGCCGCGACATGTTCTCGCGGGTGGTGTACGGCGCCCGGACCTCGCTCATCGTCGGCGTACTCGGCACGCTCCTGGCGGCGTCGATCGGCGTCCCGGTCGGCCTGCTCGCCGGCTACCACCGCGGGCGCGTCGACGACGCGCTGATGCGGATCGCGGACATCAGCCTCGCGTTCCCCTCGCTCGTGTTGGCGGTCGCGCTGATCGGGCTGTGGGGCCGCGCGGCGGTGAACGTCCCCGACCCCTTCGTCGTCGCCGGGCTCGCGCCGGAGATGCCGGAGAGCTTCGTGTTGCCGATAACGGTGGTGATCGTCGTCGGCCTCGTCAACTGGGTGTGGTTCGCCCGCGTCGCCCGCGGGGAGGCGCTCTCCTTACGCGGGCAGGAGTACGTGAAGGCGTCGCGCGCCCTCGGGGCGGACGACAACACGATCATCCTCCGGCACGTCCTCCCGAACGCCGTCACGCCGATCATCGTCCTCGGGACGGTACAGGTGGCGGCGATCATCCTCTTGGAGAGCTCGCTGTCGTTCCTCGGGTTCTCCGGGACGACGCTGTCATGGGGCTTCGACATCGCGCAGGGGCGCGACTACGTCTCCTCCGGCCAGTGGTGGATCGCCTCCATCCCCGGGCTCGCGATCATGCTGTCGGTGATCGGGATCAACCTGCTCGGCGACTGGCTGCGTGACGCCTTGGACCCCGGCATCGAGGGCGAAGGGGGTGCCGCATGACCGACGCCGGGCGGAGCGAGGACGACCGGGCGGCGACCGACGGCGGCGCGAGCGACGCCGCGATGACCGAGCCCCGCGGGGTCGGGGACGCGGCGCCGACCGGGGCTCCCGGGGCCGACGACGTGCTGTCGGTCCGGGACCTCTCGACGCGCTTCTTCACGGAGGAGGGCCAGATCAACGCGGTGGAGTCGGTGTCGTTCGACCTCCGGGAAGACGAGATCCTCGGCGTCGTCGGCGAGTCCGGCTCCGGCAAGTCCGTGACCGCGCTGTCGCTCGTCGACCTCGTCGAGACGCCCGGTCGGATCACCGCCGGCGAGGTGTGGTACCGCGACCCCGACCTCGCCGAGGAGTTCCGCGGGACGGAGGCGGTGCGGGTCGACGGCGATCACGTCGACCTGCGCACCGTTCCCCCGGGCGTCCGGCGCTCGCTGCGCGGCCCCTCGTTCAGCGTCATCTTCCAGGACCCGATGAGCAGCTTCAACCCCTCGATCACGGTCGGCGAGCAGATCGCCGAGGCGGTCGAGGTCCAGCGTCGGGCGCGGGCGAACCCCCGCTCGACGCGCTCGCGGACGCAGGGGTACGGGCTGGGGAAGTACCTGCTCGACGGGATCGTCCCCGGCCGCGACTACACCAGCGAGGAGAGCATGGACCGGGCGGTCGAACTGCTCGGGCAGGTCGGGATCCCCGACCCCGAGGAGCGCGTCGACGAGTACCCCGGCCAGTTCTCCGGCGGGATGCTCCAGCGCGCGATGATCGCGCAGGCGCTCGCCGGGGAGCCGGACGTGCTGATCGCCGACGAGCCGACGACCGCGCTCGACGTGACGATCCAGGCGCAGATCCTGAACCTGCTGACGGAGATCCAGTCGGACCGCGGGATGAGCATCGTGCTCATCACCCACGACCTCGGCGTGATCGCCGAGATGTGCGACCGCGTCTGCGTGATGTACGCCGGCGAGGTCGTCGAGCGCGGGACGCTCGACTCCGTCTTCGAGGACACGGTCCACCCGTACACGCAGGGGCTCCTCGGCTCGATACCGGACGTGGACGACCCGCGGGCGCGGCTCGAACCCATCGCGGGCAACGTCCCGAGCCTCCTCGACGCCGAGATGGGCGACCGGTGTTACTTCGCCGACCGGTGCCCGAAGGCGATGGAGGCGTGCCTCGACAAGCCGGCCGAGGCGACGGTCGACGCCGCGGCGGACCACGGCGTCAAGTGCGTGCTCGCGGACCGCGAGTACGATCAGGCCGACGCGCTCCCGGACGACCACTTCGGCTCCGGGCCGGACGCCGCCGCCGGCGGCGGGGGTGACGGCGAGTGAGCGACTCGCTGCTCTCCGTCGACGGGCTGAAGAAGTACTACGCGAACGACCCGTCGCTCGTCGACCGCCTGCTCGGGCAGGAGTCGGCGAGCGTGAAAGCGGTCGACGGCGTCTCCTTCGACGTGCGCGAGGGCGAGACGCTCGGGCTGGTCGGCGAGTCCGGCTGCGGCAAGTCGACCACCGGCGAGACGGTGCTGCGGCTCCGCGAGCCGACGGCCGGCGAGATCACCTTCGACGGGCAAGACGTGCGCGGGATGAGCGACCGCGAGCTGACGGAGTTCCGGCGGCGCGCGCAGATCGTGTTCCAGGACCCGTTCTCCAGCCTCGACCCGCGGATGACCACCGGCGACATCGTCACGGAGGGGCTCCGGATCCACGACGTGGCGGACCGAGCGGAGCGCCGCGAGACGGCCCGCGACCTGCTCGAACGCGTCGGGCTGTCCGCCGACCAGATGGACCGGTACCCCCACGAGTTCTCCGGCGGCCAGCGCCAGCGGATCGGGATCGCCCGCGCGCTCGCTTTAGACCCCGACTTCGTCGTCCTCGACGAGCCGGTGTCCGCGCTCGACGTGAGCGTCCAGGCGCAGATTCTGAACCTGCTCGAGGACCTCCAGACGGACTTCGGGCTCACGTTCCTCTTCATCGCGCACAACCTCGGCGTGGTCCGCCACGTCTGCGACCGCGTCGCGGTGATGTACCTCGGCGAGATCGTCGAGATTGGACCGGTCGAGGAGATATTCGACGACCCCGCGCACCCGTACACGAGGGCGCTGCTGTCGAGCGTCCCCCGCGCGAGCACGGACGCCCGCGAGGAGGAGTTCACCACGCTCCGCGGCGACGTGCCCTCGCCGCGGAACCCGCCCGCTGGCTGTCGGTTCCACACCCGCTGTCCGGAGGCCCGAGCCGCCTGTCGCGAGTCGCCGCCGCCGGCGTACGACCTCGGCGACGGCCGGACGGCGACCTGCTTCCGGACGGACGACGACCACGCCTACTGGGACAGCGAGCCCATCGGCGAGAACGCGGCCGTCGAGGAGCCGGCGGACGACTGAACACACCCGCGGGCGACCGCGCGGCCCGGTCGCCGCGACCGCTGTTTCATTTATGTGCTCGCGGGCGAACTCGTTCGTCGGCCGTGCCTCGAATCGGGAAGCCGCGCCCGGGTTATCTCTCCCCCGGCCCTCGCTTCGGACATGAGGCAGAACGACTCCGGCTCCGACGGCGGCTTCGCGCGGCGAACGATCCTCCAGGCCGCGGGCCTCTCCGGCGTCGCCGGCCTGGCGGGCTGTCTGAGCGAGGTGACCACCACCGCGAGCGCCGGCGGCGACGCGGACGCGGCGCAGACCGACGACGGGCCGACGCTCCCGGAGACGGGGTCGCCGGCGGTCGTCGACCTCGACGAGCGCGGCCGCGAGGTGACGCTCCGCTCGGTCCACGCCCGGCACGCCGCCCACCCCGGCGGCTCGCTGGGCGGCCCGGTCGAGATGCCGGTGACGTGGGCGTTCCAGGCCGACGACGGGACGCCGAGCGTCCCCGGCCCGGTGCTCCGGGCGACCGAGGGCGACGACCTGTCGATCACGCTCGACAACACGGACGGGGAGATGCCGCACACGCTCCACTTCCACGGCGTCTCGAAGTCGTGGAAGGACGACGGGGTCCCGTCCACGACGGGGCTCACCGTGATGCCCGGCGAAGAGCACACCTACGAGATCGGCGCGGACGTGCCCGGCACCCACCTCTACCACTGCCACTTCAACACCCCGATGCACATGGACATGGGGATGTACGGGATCCTCCGGATCGACCCCGAGGGCTACGAGGAGGCCGACGTCGAGCGGTTCATGACGCTGAAAGACTGGGACACGCGGCTCTCCCGGTCGTACGGCGGCGCGGACGCCAGCTACGACGTCCAGGACCGCCGCCCGGACGCGTTCACGATCAACGGGCGCGTCGCGCCGTACACGTTCAACCCCGACCGCGGCTCGCCGATCGTCGTCAGCGAGGGCGACACCGTGCGGCTCCACCTGGTCAACGCGGGGTTCATGTCGCACCCGATGCACACGCACAACCACCGGTTCCGGACGGTGGAGAAGGACGGCGCGCCGTACCCCGAGGTGCTGCAACTCCCCGAGGACGTGGTGAACGTCGCGCCCGCGGAGCGGTACACCGTCGAGTTCGAGGCGGACGCGGACCCCGGCATCTACCCGATGCACTGTCACAAGGTGGACCACGTCCAGAACGGGGGGGTCTACCCCGGCGGGATGCTCACCGCCATCGTCTACGAGGGGGCGATGGGGACCGAGGTGTTCGCGGACCTCATGGAGAAGGCGGAGTACGAACTCTGAGCACCAAGTAAGCGGACCGTCCGCGGAGCGCTGCTCTCCCTACCGCTCCCGCACGACGACGAACTCCGCTAAGTCGCGCAGGTACTCGATCGCCTCGGTCTCCGGCGGGTCGGCGTCGTCGAGGGCGGCGAGCGCGCGCTCCGACTCGGACCGCGCGCGCTCGTTGATCTCCTCGGGCGACAGCGACGTCACCTGGAGGACGCTCGGTCGGTCCATCTCCGCGTCCTGCCCCGTGGGTTTGCCGAGGTCGTCGGCGTCGGCGGTGGCGTCCAACACGTCGTCGCGCATCTGGAAGGCGACGCCGACGCGCTCGGCGTACTCGCCGAACGAGTCGACCGCGTGCGGGTCGGCGTCGCCGGCGACCGCGCCCAGCTCGGCGGCGGCGCGGAACAGCGCGCCCGTCTTCCGCCGCGCGAGCTCCATGTACTCCGCCTCGTTGGTCGGGCGGGCGGCGAGCTCGGTCGCCTCGCCCTCGCCGAGTTCGACCATCGCCTCGGCGACGGTGCGCATCGCGCGCGGCTCGGCGGAGAACAGCGCGAACGCCTCGCCGAGCAGGCCGTCGCTCGCGATGATCGCCGGGCCGTAGCCGAACTCCGCCCACGCGGCGGGGGTGCCGCGGCGGACCTCGGAGCGGTCGATGATGTCGTCGATCACGAGGGAGGCGTTGTGGACGAACTCGATGCCGGCCGCGAAGTCGACCGCCTCCTCGGGGTCGCCGTCGAACGCCTCGCAGGCGAGGACGGTCACCGCGGGCCGGACCCGCTTGCCGCCCGCGAGGACGACGTGCCCGACGTCTTCGGACAGCTCGTCGGGCTCGACGTCGTCGATGACCGACTCGATGCGGTCCTCGACCAGCCCGACCCGACGCTGCAAGTACTCCATCTACCGTTCGGAGGGGCCCGGCGCGCAAAGGCCTAACGGAACGCCGTCCGCGGGCGGGATTCGAGCGACGGCGGCGCGGTCGGTCCGCGCTTCGTCGCCGCTCGGCGCTCGCCGTCCGGTCGTTCCCGGCCGCCCCCGCGCTCGCCCGCTACTGGAACCGGACGCCGAGGTCGTTGAGTCCGTCGTTGTTCGAGGCGACGTTGATCAGCAGCGGCGTCAACCCCTCGATCTCCGGTGCGTTTGCGATCCCGCCGGCGTCGAGCGCGCGCAGCCCCTCGATCCCCTCGGCGACGTCCGCGACCGTCCGCTTCGCGTCCCCGTCGTCGCCGATGACCAGCGTGTCGACGCCGAGGTCGGCGTCGAGGTTCGCCAGCCGCGCGGCCGCGAGGTTGTGGAACGCGCCGACGACGGCGACGCCCTCCGGCGCCGCGCCGGCGACGATCGCGGTCACCGAGCCCGCGCCGGGCTTGTGGTAGTGGAACCCCTCGTCGTCGCGTTTCATCCCGGTGGCCGGCGAGACGAGCACGTCGCCGTCGTCCAGCGACGCCGCCACCGCCTCCACGGTGTCGCCGACGTGGTACGGCGGGACCGCGAGGACGACGATCCGGGCGTCGGCCGCGACCGCGGCGTTCTCGCCGCCGGTCACCGCGGCGTCGAGCCCGCGGCTCTCCAGTTCGGTGGTGTACTCCTCGGCCTTGGTCTCGGCCTTCTCGGCCTCCCGCGACCCGACCGCGACCCGGTGCGGAGTGTCCGCCGCCAGCCGCAGCGCGAGCCCCTCACCGATGTCGCCGGTGCCGCCGAGTATCGCTATCTTCATACGCACGGTGGGGTCGCTCGCGTCTTAGGGGTTGCGTGACCGGCCGTCCTCGCCACCGTTCGGAACGGCAGGCTTCTTCATCGAGCCGCGGGAGGCGAGCGTATGGACGAGCAGGACGACGTGGCCGCGTTCGTCGCCGAGCACGGGCTGGAGACCGACCTCGCGCACCGCGTCCTCGACCTCGAGAGCGAGGTCGGGGAGATCGCCAAGGAGGTGAACACCTCCACCGGCTACGGGAGCGACCCGGACGCCGCCGCGGTCGCGACCGACGAGGTCGGCGACGCGCTGTTCGCGCTGCTCGCGCTCGCCGAGACGGCGGACGTCGACGCCGCCGCGGCGCTCGACGAGTCGCTGGCGAAGTACGAGTCCCGGATCGCGTCGTCGGGGGACGCCGGGTCCGGGCAGTAGGGCCCGACCGGCGACGTCGGATCTGGGCAGTAGCCGCGTCGACGCAGGCGTCGGTTCAAGTGCGTCGGCCGCCTACCGGAGGCATGACCGACACCCCGTCGCTCGCGCTCCGCTACGTCGCCTGCGACGACTGCGAGACGGTGTTCGCCCGTGCCGACGCCGCCGCGGCGCCGGAGGCCTGCGACCGGTGCGGGGCCCGCGCGCTCCGCGAGCTCTCCGACGTGCGAGGACCGGACGCGTACTTCTCGCCCTGAGTTCGACCCGCGAGCCGGGGCTCCCGCGCCTTCGACGCGCCGGTCACCCCGACCGGCTCACCGGAGGTCGTCCATCTCCAGGTCGCCGGCCGCGATCGCCCGCAGTTCCTCGTCGGAGAGGCGGTCGATCACGAACTCGGGCATCCCTTCCGGCAGCCCGTCCGGGATCGACCGGCCGCCGTCAGTCACCGACGCCGCTTGGAAGCCGTCGGCGCCGTCGGCGGACAGACGGCGCACGCTGCGTTCGACCTCCTCGACCGCCGCGGACTGGCACTCGCTCTCCTCCGCGAGATCCCCCATCCGCTCCGTGATCCGGTTCGACTGCTCGACCACCCCGTCGATCGTCGCGGCGATCTCCTCGGCGGCCGCGGCCTGCTCGTCGGTCACGTCCGAGACCTCGTCGATCCCGTCGGCCGTCTCCGTCACCGCCTCGGCGATGGCGGTGAGGCTCTCCGTCGCGTCGCCGACGCGCTCGCTTCCCTCGTCGACCCGGCCCGTGGTCTCGGAGAGGCTCTCGACGGTCTCCTGGGTGTCGGTGCGAATGCCGTCGACCATCGACTCGATGTCGCTCGCGTGCCCCTGCGACTCCTCCGCCAGCGACTTGATCTCGTCGGCGACGACGCCGAACCCGGCGCCGGCCTCGCCGGCCCGCGCCGCCTCGATCGAGGCGTTCAGAGCGAGCAGGTTCGTCTGGTCGGCGATCCCGTTGATCGCGTCGACGAACTCGTCGATCTCCTCGACCCGCTCCTGAAGCGCCTCGACGTCGTCCGCCACGTCGTCGACGGCCGCGCCGATGTCGTCCATGGCCGCCGCGGCGTCGTCGGCCGCGTCCCGGCCGTCCTCAGCGAGGGCCTCCGCCCGGCTGCTCGTCCGATCGACCTCGTCGGCGGTCGACGCCACCTCCTCGACCGTCGCCGAGAGGTTCGCGACCTCCGAGGAGATCTCGGCGACCCGCTGCGACTGGTCCTCGGCCGCGTCGCCCACCTCGGCGGCGCTCTCGGCGACGTCGCCCGCCGACTCGCGGAGGTCGCCGATCGGCCCTTCGACTTCGGCTTCCACCTCGGCCATCAGCTCCTCGTTCCGCTCGACGGCCGCCGAGAGCTTCTCGCTGTACGAGTGGATGTACGTGTCCGTGACGACCTGCATGTCGAGGTTGACGATCCGGAGGACGGAGAGCAGGTCCTCGATCGCGTCGTCGACCTCCGCCTCGACCGCCGCCGCGGTCTCGTCGTCCACCGTCGCGCCGGCGGCGTCGGGGGCCAGCCGGTCGGTGAGCGAGTCGATGAGGCGGTCGCCGATGAGCGGGAGGATCAGGTCGTAGTAGACGCCGTACTGCCCGAGGTAGTGTTTCATCGGCATCTCCAGCATGTCGTGGATCTTGCCGATCCGCGCCCGGTCCGCGAAGTACTCCGCCCCGTACTCGCCCTCCGCGAGCGTCACGAGGTACGCCGACTGGGTCCGCTTGAGCTGTTCGAGCCCCTTCTCCGACCGGCCGATCACGTCGACGGTCTGCTGGTGGCCGGTGAGGTTCTCGTAGAAGTCGTCCGCGATCTGCTCCGCGTTCTCCGCGAACGCGTCCTCGTACCGGCTCAGTCGCCGCTCGTCTTCGTCGTCGAAGCCGACGAACTCCTTTCGCCACGCGATCTCGTCCCCGTCGAGACCGATCTCGTCGACCAGCTCACCCACGTCGAGCCCGTCGTTCAAGCCGCCCTGACCGAAGTCGTGCCGGCCGTACTCTCCCGATGTAGCCATACTGAGACCTCTCCGCTTGGGTTATATAAACGGCCACCCCCAGGTCTCACGGCTGATACCGGCGATTCGTGCCGCCTATCCGCGACGGACGGCCGACCCCGCGTCGGCGTCCGTTCAGTCGGCACCGGCCGCGTCGCCTTCCGCGGGCGCGTCCCCGTCGGCGGCCGGCTCGACCGCGACCGCCGAGTGTTTGAACTCCGGGATCTTCGCCTCCGGGTCGAGCGCGTCGCCCGTCAGCGCGTTCGCGAGCGGGTCCGCGTAGTGGAAGGTACAGAACGCGACGCCCTCGCGCACCGCCGGCGTGACGTCGGCCGTCACCTCGACGCTGCCGCGCTCGTTCGAGACGGTCACCCGGTCGCCGTCGTCGATCCCGCGCTCGGCCGCGTCGTCCGGGTGGATCTGGAGCGCGTCCTCGCCCCGCATCGCCATCAGCCGGTCGGAGCGCCGGCTGAGCGCCCCGCTGTTGAAGTGCTGGAGCACGCGGCCGGTCGTCAGCGTCAGCTCGCCGGCGTCGAGCTCGTCCGCGGGCGGGACCGGGTCGACGACCGCGAGCGGGGCGGTGCGCTCGCCCGTCGCGAACGTCTCCGCGTGTAACACGTCGGTCCCGGTCCCGTCGCTCGCCGAGAACGGCCACCGTTGGTAGCCGTCGCCGATCCCCTCGTAGCTCATCCCCTCGTAGATGGACGCGACGCGGGCCAGCTCGTCGAAGGCCGCCTCCGGCCCGTCGTAGTCGAACGCCTCCGGGCGGTCGGTCAGCCGCCGGCCGAGGTCGGCGAGGATCTCGAAGTCGCGCCGCGCGTTCCCCGGCAGGTCGGCGTTCGGTCGCATCCGCATCACGCGCCGGTCGGTGTTCGTCACGGTGCCGGCCTTCTCGGCCCACGCGCTCCCGGGGAGGACCACGTCCGCGTGCTTCGCCGTCGCCGTCTCGAACAGGTCGATGACGACGCAGAAGTCGAGGTCCTCGAACGCCGACGCGACCGCTGTCGCGTTCGGCTCGGTGACGGCCGGGTTCTCGCCGAAGACGACCGCCGCGCGCACCTCGTCGCCGAAGCGGTGGGTCGCCTCCACCTCGGTGAGGCCGGGCTCGCTCGGCGGCTCGACGCCCCACTCGTCGGCGATCCGCTCGCGGGCGGCCGCGTCCGTCACGGGCTCGTAGCCGGGGAGGACGCCCGGCAGTCCGCCCACGTCGCTCGCGCCCTGGACGTTGTTCTGGCCCCGCAGCGGGTTCACGCCCGTCCCGGGCCGGCCGACGTTGCCGGTCAGCAGCGCGAGGTTGAGCAGCGCGTGGACGTTGTCGGTGCCGCAGCGGTGCTGGCTCGTCCCCATCCCCGTCACGATCGCGGCGCGGTCGGCCTCGCCGTACGCCCGGGCCGCCTCGCGGATCGCCTCGGGGTCGACGCCGGCCGCCTCGGCGTTCGCGGCGACGTCCACCTCGGCGAGGCGGTCGCGGAGCTTCTCGAAGCCGGTCGTGCGCTCCGCGAGGAACGCCTCGTCGACGAGGTCCTCCTCGACGAGGACCGCCGCGATCGCGTTCGCCACCTCGATGTCGGTCCCGGGGCGCAGCGGCAGGTGAACGTCGGCCGCCTCGGTCGTGTCGTTCGCGCGCGGGTCGACGTGGACCAGCGTCGCGCCGTCGCGGATCGCGGGGAGGAGGTACGACCGGAACGCCACGGGGTGTTGCTCGGCCGGGTTCGCCCCGTTGACGAACAGGCAGTCCGTCTCGCTCAGGTCGTCGAGCGTGTTCGTCATCGCGCCGGCGCCGAGCCGCTCGCTCATCGCGGCGACCGTCGAGGAGTGACAGAGCCGCGCGCAGTTGTCGACGTTGTTCGTGCCGAGGACGCGCGCGAGCTTCTGGAGCACGTAGTTCTCCTCGTTCGTGCAGTTCGAGGAGGCGAAGAACTGGACGGCGTCGGGCCCGTGTTCGTCGACGACGCCCCCGATCCCGTCGACGACGCGGTCGAGCGCCTCCGCCCACGGCGCGGTGACGAAGCGCCCGCCGTGTCTGACGAGCGGCTCCGTCAGGCGGTCCTCGTGGTCGACGACGTCGAACGCGGCCGCGCCCTTCGGACAGATCTCTCCGCGGGCGTTCACCGGCCCCTCGACGCCGGTCGCGCCGCCGCGCTCGGCGTACTCGATCTGACAGCCGACGCCGCAGAACGGACAGACGGTGGGGTTCGACTCGAACTCCCGCTCGGTCGGATCGGTCATCAGCGGTCCGTACGCGCCCCACGCACGTCCGACCACTCCCGGCGTAGCGTGGTGTTTTATCCGCTCTTCAGCGCGGCGGCGGTCACCCGGTCACCGCGTCGCTCCCCGTCGGCGCGAGCAGGCGCCCCAGCGACAGGACGCCGGCGGTCGCGAGGCAGGCGGCGAACGCGATGGTGCCGAGCTTCCCCCCGAAGCCGACGAAGTACGGGGTCGCGCCGACGAACGCGAGGCCCGCGGTCCCGCCGGCCAGCAGCATCGCGCCGGGGCTCGGGATCCGCGCCGGCGCGGCCATCCCGGCGAACGACGCGCAGAAGGCGACGGCCGCGACCGCGTCACCGCCGGCGAGGAGCGGCGGGCAGACGAGGCCGGCGACGAGGCCGACGACCGCGGAGCCGACGACGGGGCCGTGACCGAACCGGACGCTCACGGCGAACGTGGCGAGCGCGGCGACGGCCGCCGCGACGACGAGCCCCGCCGCGGTCGTCGGCCCCGGGACGGTCCCCGTTCCGGGGGCGAGCCCGCCGAGCGCGGCCACCGACAGGCAGCCGACGAACGCGGTGGTGCCGAGCTTCCCGCCGAAGCCGTTGAAGACGCGCTTCGCGAGCACGAAGACGGCGCCGGCCGCGACCCCCGCGGCGACCACCGCGCCGAGGTCGGCGTCGGCCGCCGGGGTCGCCATCCCGACGAACGAGCCGCAGTACGCGGGGGCGTCGTACGCGTCCGTCAGGAGGGCCGCGCAGAGCCCGACGAGCGCGGACGCCACGACCGGCCCGACGCCGACCCGGACCGAGAGGGCGAAGGTGATCGGCGCCGCGACGGCCACGGCGGCCGCGTTGCCGAGGTCGGTCCGCGTCAGCTCGAACCCCTCCGTTCGCAGCGCCTGTCGCGCCTCCGCGAGGGCCGCGTATCCGAAGGTCGTCGCGGCAAGCGCGCCGACGAGGGCGACGACGAACGCCCCGCCGCCGCCGTCCGTCACCGTCGCCGGACCCCCGCCGACCGCGGTCGCCAACCCGACGATCGACGCGACGACCATCCCCGCTCCGGCGGTGCCCAGCGCGCCCGCCCCGACCGCGTGAATCGCTCGGTTCACGGCCGCGACTCCGGGCCGCGGACCGATACCGACCGCCCCCCAGTACTGCGGGTGTTCTCGGAGGGGTCCGCCGGAGCGTCTCACCCGTCGGGGATCAGGCCTTTGTGTCCGTCACTCCAACGCCGACCAGATGGGAACCGGAGAGCGATCGCCGGCCGACGGCTCCGAGAGCACGCCCGACGGCGTCCGCGCGGGCGTCGCGATCCACGGGACGACCAACTGCCCGGTCGTCGCGGCCTCGGCCGCCCACGACGGCCCGATCACCGGCGTCAACTGGACCCACGCGGGCGACACGCACACCGAGGAGTTCCGCGCCCGCGACCCCGACGCGGTCGACCGCGCGGAGGGGGTCCCGGAAGCGGCGTCGGTCGTCGACCTCGGGGACGAGCGCGTCTACCGGTACGACCGCCCGCGCGACGGGGAGTGCGCCTGCCGGATCATCGAGGAACTGGACTGCCCGATCGCGGACGCCCGCGCCGAGGACGGGGTGTTGCTCCTCACGCTCCACCTCCCCGACCTCCAACGCCTCCGGGACGTCGTCTCGGCGCTCGACGGCACCGCGGAGCGCGTCGAGGTCCGGTACCTCGTCCAGGGCGCGGCGCGCGGCGACGGGGTGTCGGACCGCACCCTCGTCGACCGCGGGCGGCTCACCGACCGCCAGTGCGAGGTGCTCCGGACGGCCTACCGCATGGGCTACTTCGAGCGCCCCCGCGACGCAAACGCGCGCGACGTGGCCGACGCGCTCGACATCGCCCCGTCGACGTTCGCCGAACACCTCGCGGCCGCACAGCGGAAGCTCTTAGAAGAGACGCTCGTCGCGAACTGACGGCCCGCCCCGCCTCAGGCGGCGCGTTCGTCGATCGCCGACTCGAGCGTCGCGCGGTCCTGCGCGCCGACGAACCGGTCGACCGCCTCGCCGCCCGCGTACAGGACGAGCGTCGGGATGCTGCGCGCGCCCAACTGTTGGGCGACCGCCTGGTTCGCGTCGACGTCGACCTTGGCGATCGCGGCGTCGGTCTCGGCCGCGAGCGCCTCGATCGTCGGCTCCATCATCTGACAGGGACCGCACCAGTCGGCGTAACAGTCCACGAGGACGACGTCGTTGTCGTCGACCGTCCGCTGGAGTTCGTCGAGTCCGTTCACGTGGATCGGCTCGCTCGGCGTCGCCGCCCCATCTTCGTCCGCCGCCGCTCCGGCATCGTCGAGCGTCTCGCCGTCACCGAGGCGCGCTTCCAGCTCCCGGCGTTTCCGCTCGCGGATGCGCTCTCGTTCGGTCTTCGCCTCGTCTCCCGTCGGATCGTCTGTCTCGGCTGCGTCGCTCATGCGACTGTATTGGGCTTATCGAACAATATACCTTCCGCCACCGGATCGCGCCCGGGGGTGCCTACTCGCGCTCCGGCCCGCGCCGGTCGACAGCCCCCGCCGGCCGCGTCAGCCCGGCGGCCGCGAGGTCCACGTTGTCCGCGACGAGGTCGGCGGCGCGGTCGTACGGGGACCGCCCGCCCGTCGCCGGGTCCGGGCGCGTCCGGCCGACCTCCGCGAAGACCGCCTCGACGAAGGCGTCCCGCACGGCCGCCGTCTCGAAGAGGCCGTGGAGGTACGTCCCGAGGACGCGGTCGGTGGCGACGCTCTCGGCACCGAGCGGCTCGGTCGCGTGCGGTTGCGGCGCGACGTCCCGCTCCGCGTCGTCGAGGATTCGCGTCCGCCCGGCGCGGATCTCGTACCCGGTCGCGCGGCCGTCTGCGCCCGCGATCGGCCCGGCCCCGTCGACGACGCGTTCGACCCGCTCGACGCGCTTCTCCGTCGCGAACCGCGTCTCGACGGGCAGGAGGCCGACCCCCGGCACCGTCTCGCGGTCGCCGACGCCCTCGACGGCCGCGTCGACGAGCCGTTCGCCGAGCAGCTGGTAGCCGCCGCAGACCCCGATCACGGGGCCGTCGAACGCGCGCAGCGCGTCGTCGAAGCCGGCCTCCCGGACCGCGAGCAGGTCGTCGACGGTGTTCTTCGACCCCGGGAGGACGACCGCGTCGACGCCGTCGAGGTCGGCGTCGAGCGGGAGGTAGGCGACGCGGACCCCCGGCTCGCGCGCCAGCGGTTCGAGGTCGGTGAAGTTCGAGATGCGCGGGAGCCGCGGGACCCCGATCCGGACGGCCGCCTCCTCCGGGACCCCGTCGTCGTTGCCGAGGACGCCGCCGTCGCCCCCCTCGTCGCTGCCGACTCCCGCGCCTGCCCCGTCGGGCAGCGAGAGGCTGTCCTCCGCCGGCAGCCCCGGATCGTCGTGGGGGACCACCCCGACGACCGGGACGCCGGTTCGCTCTTCGATCTCGTCGATCCCCGGTTCGAGGAGGGCGGGGTCGCCGCGGAACTTCGTGATCACGGCGCCGCGGACGCGGTCGCGGACGTCGTCGGGGAGGAGTTCGAGGGTCCCGTAGAGGCTCGCGAACGCGCCGCCCCGCTCGATGTCGACCGCGATCAGGACCGCCGCGTCCGCGAACCGGGCGCACTCGACGTTGGCGAGGTCGCGGTCGCGGAGGTTGATCTCCGCGATGCTCCCCGCCCCCTCCGCGACGATCACGTCGTGGTCGGCCGCGAGGCGCCCGTGGGCGGCGACCGCGGCGTCGCGGGCGTCCGCCCAGTGGTCCTCGTAGTACGTCGACGCCGGGGCGTTCGCGACCGCCTCGCCGTCGACGATCAGCTGGCTCTCGCCGCCGCCGCGCGGCTTGAGCAGGACGGGGTTCATGTCGGTCGTCGGCACCGTCTCGGCCGCCCGCGCCTGGACGTGCTGGGAGACGCCGACCTCGCCCCACTCGCCGTCGGGCGCGAGCGCGACCCGGGCGTTGTTGCTCATGTTCTGGGCCTTGTACGGCGCGACCGAGATCCCACGCCGCGCGAGCAGTCGGCAGAGGCCGGCCGCCAGCGTGCTCTTCCCGACGTGGCTCGCGGTGCCCGCGATCAGGACCGTCTCGGCGTCGCGCTCCGGGTCCGCCTCGGCCCCGCCGTCGCCCTCGTCCGCGCCGGCGTCGCTCACGGTCTCGCGACCCCCATCGTCAGTACTCCGTCCCCCGGCGCGCGCGCTGCCCGTCGTCGAACGGGTGCGCGACCTTCCGGACGTTCGTGATCAGGTCGGCGACGCCGTCCAAGTACGCGGGCTCGGCGTGGCTCCCGGTGAGGACGAGTTCGAGGCCCTCCGGCTTCGACTCGGCGAGACGGACGACTTCGTCGGGGTCGACGAGCCCGCGGTCGGCCGCGTACAGCAGCTCGTCGAGGATCAGCATGTGGACGCCCGCCTCGGGCTCTCCGTCGAGCCCGAGCGGCTCGGTCAGGTCCGCGTCCGCGGCGCCCGCGACGAGCGCCTCCGCGCGGTCGAAGGCGGCCGACGCCTTCGCCTCGTGCTCGTCGTCGGCCGACCCGTCGAGCAGGCCGTGCCAGCCGTAGTGGCCGGCGTTCTCGTAGGTGAATCCCGGCACGGCCGAGATCGCGTTGTACTCGCCCCTGACGCCCTCGACGCTGTCCGCGCCGCCCTTCATGAACTGGAGCATGTGGACGCGGTAGCCGTGGCCCGCGGCCCGGAAGCCCATCCCCATCGCGGCGGTGGTCTTCCCCTTGCCGTCGCCCCAGAACGCCTGGACCAGCCCGAACTCCTCCGGGGCCGCGGGCTCGATGGGCTCCGGCTCGGGGGCCGCGCCGCCGCCCGGGGTGCGGGCGCGGTCGCCTGCGGCTCCCTCGTCCGCGTCGGTCACTCTTTCGCTGCCGTCGCCGCTCGATGCCTCGTCGTCGGTGTCGTCGTGGTTCGTGGTCATGGGTCGAAGACCTCCGCCCGGTCGTCGGTGACGACGCCGTGTTCGGCGTCGGCCGCCGGCCCGGGCACGTCGCCGTCCGGGTACCGCGACCGCAGGCTCGCGCGGACCGCGTCCCGGACGCAGGCGCGGGCCGCCCCGCCGACCGCCGTGGCGCTGCCGGAGAACTCGGCCCGCTCGCCCTCCGGGTCGTCGGCGACGACGACGGCGTCGCTCGTCGTCCCCGGGATCCCCGCCGCCGCGAGCAGCGTCGCGGTCTTCGCCTCGGCCGCGACCGCGACGAGGTTCGCCGCGGCCCCGGGGCCGAGCCGCCGCGTCGCGCCGACGATCAGGTTCACCGTTCCGGGCGGATCGACCGGCGACCCGGTGGCCTCGGGTCCCGAACTGCCCGACCCGCCCTCGTCCGCCGGCTCCATCGGCAGCATCGCGGGGTTCGAGAGCCCGACCGTCGCGTACGCGACGACCGGCCCGAGCCGCGCGCCGCGCGCGTGCTCCATCGAGACGCCCGTGAACAGCGTCGGCGGCGCGTCGCGGTCGTTCGGCGACCCCTCCGCACTCCGCCTGTCCTCATCGTCGGCGAACCCAGCGCGCGCCAGCCGCTCGTCGCGGTAGGTCCCGAGGTCCGTCCGGGCGAACCCCTTCGGGACGGTGACGTTGTACGCGGTCGCCGCCCGCGACCGCCCCCCGTCCCAGCCGGTCGAGAGCCAGCGGGTCCCCGGTCGCCGCAGCCGGAGGACGCCCTCGCTGACGGCCGCCTCAAACATCGTCGGCCTCACCCCCGCCGTCTCCCGTCTCGCCATCCCCCTCGTCGCCGTCTCCCTCGTCGCCGACGCCGAGCGCCGCGAGGAGCCGGTCGTCCTCCGCCGGGCGGCGGACCGCGACCCTGACGTGCGAGTCGAGCCCGCGGAACGTCCGCGCGTCGCGGACGGCGACGCCCCGATCCCGGGCGCGCTCGACGACGCGGTCGACGTCGCGGTCGCCGACGTCGACGAGCAGGAACGGCGCGTCGCTCGGCGCGACGTCGTAGCGCTCGCCGAGGGCGCTCCGCATCCGCCCGCGCTCGCGCCGGACGCGGTCGCGGGTCTCGCGGACGAACGCCGTCTGCCGGAGGCAGTACTCCCCGGTGGCGAGCGCCGGGGCGCTCACGTTCCACGCGCGGCGCGCGCCGCGCAGCGCCGCGCCGAGCTCCCCCGTCGCGACCGCGAAGCCGGCCCGGATCCCGGGGAGCCCGAACAGCTTGGTGAGCGCCCGCGCGACGACGACGCCGTCGACGCCCGCGAGCGACTCGCGGTCGGTGAACCCGAGGAACGCCTCGTCGACGAGCAGCACGGTGTCGGCCGCGCGGCAGCGCTCCGCGAACGCGAGCAGCGACTCGCGGTCGTAGCCGGTCCCGGTCGGGTTGTTCGGCGTACAGACGACCGCCAGCGCGTTCCCGCGCGGGTCGGCGTCGAGGATCTCTTCGGCGTCGACGAACGACGGCTCGCCGCCCCGAAGCCGGACCTCGCGGGCGTACTCGCCGAAGCTCGGCGCGGGGAGCAGGGCCGTGTCGCCCGGGTCGACCGCGAGCGCGATCGCCGTCCGGATCGCGGCCAGTCCGCCGGGCGTCGGGACCACATTCTCGGGCTCGCAGCCGACGTAGTCGGCCGCGGCCGCCCGGAACGCTTCCGGGGGCTCCGGCGGGTACGTCCGCGCCGTCTCGAAGGCCGCGCGGTAGACGCGCTCGACGCCCGCCGGGACCTCGGGGTTCGTGTTCGCGCTGAAATCCAGCAGGTCCGGGTCGTCGGTGCTCCCGTGGGGCTCGCGTCCGAGCGCCGCCGCGCGCTCGCGATTCACGACCGGTCACCTCCCCCGGCGGCTCCCGGCTCGCCGAGCCACTCGACCCCGCCGGTCGGGAGGGTCGGGGCGTCGCACTCGCCGGCGAGGATCCGCTCGGCGAGCCGACGGTCTCCGGGGCGGTTGACGTTGAGCGCGAGGCGGGCGTCGCGGGTCGCGCGGACGGCCTCGTCGCCCGCGCCGTCGATCGCTCCGACGACGTTGACGCCGGTCGGGACGCGCCCGTCGGGCGGGTCCACGGCTTCGCCAGCCGCTTCGTCGCCGTCGCCGTCGTCGTACCGGGTCGCGGCGTCGGCGCTCGCGCCCAGCCCGCGCTTGCGCGCGGCGGGGACGCGGACCGACAGGGAGTCGCTCCCGGCCGCGGCGTGCGCGTCGAGGACGGCGTCGATCGCCGGCCCGTCGAGCAGCGGGAGGTCGACCGCGACGGTGAGGGCCGGCCGTTCCGGGCCCTCGGCCAGCGCCGTCTGAAGATCCGCGACGTACCCGTCGCCCGGAGTGTCGACGACGCCGACCTCGACCGATTCGTCGGTCCGTTCGGCGCCGTCACCGATCCGTCCGCCCCCGCTCGACCGCTCGACCAGTCGCTCGCGGGTCCGGGGCGTGTGGGGCGAGACGGCCGCGTACGCGGTCTCGACCCGGCTCGCGGCGAGGGCGTCGAGCGTCCGGTCGACCATCGACCGTCCGGCCACCGGCGCGAGCGGCTTCTCGCCGTCGCGGTCGAGCCGCGTGCCGCGGCCGCCGCACATCACGAGAGCGTCCACGCGATCACCCCCGCGTGGAGCCCGACGACGCGGGCGATCTCGTTCGTCGCGCCGAGCACGTCGCCGCTGACCCCGCCGAGCCGCGAGCGCGCCCACGCGAACGCGAGCGCGGCGACGACGATCGCGGCGGTGAACACCCCGGCGACGACGCCGGCGCCGCCCGCTCCGAGAACGGACGCCCCGGCCAGCGTCGCGGGCGTCGTCACGAGCGCGACGCCCGCGAGCGCCCGCGGGCCGGAGGCCGCGGTCAGCGCCGACCCGAGCCCTTCGTGCGGGGCGTCGCCGAGGCAGACGAGCGCCGCCGTCGCGGCCTTCGCGCCCACCTCCGCGAGGACGACGAGCGCCACCGCGTCGGCGAGCGAGCGGGTCGCGACGTCCGCGACCGCCGCCCCCGCGGCGACGAGCCCGACGACGACCAGCGCGAGCGCGACGGTCCCGCCGACGCCGAGCGCCGAGTCCTTCAGGGCCTCCCGTCGGCGGTCGGCGTCGCCGTGGACGACCGCCGCGTCGCCGACGTCCGCGACGCCGTCGAGGTGGGTGATCCCGGTGACGATGGACAGCCACGCGGCGAACGCGACGCCGACCACGAGCGACTGCACCCGGACCGGCGCCAGCGCGGCCGCGGCGATCGGGAGCGCGGCGAGCGCGCCGATCGCGTACCCGACCGCCGGCATCGACGCGGGCGTCCGCCGGAACGCCTCCCAGTCCTCGTCGGTGCGACCGATCGGGATCCGAGAGAGGAAGCCGAGCGCGCCGCGGAGCGCCGCGACCGGTCCCGTCAGGACCACGCGACCACCCCCGCGAGCGCGAGGAGCCACGCCCCCGCGGCCGCGACCGCGACGCCGCCCGCGACGCCGACGAGCCGCACGGCGTCGCGGGCGGCCGCGGGGGACGGCGGCTCCGGTCCCCCGTCGAGGACGTACGCGCCCGGCTTCTCCAGGCGGACCCCGAGCGCCGTCGCGGCCGTCGCCATCGGCCAGCCCGAGTTCGGCGACGCCGGTTCGCGGGCCAGCGACCGCGCGTGCCGCAGGCTCCCAGGCGACCGGGCCGCGACGGCGAGGCAGCACGCCGCGACCCGCGCCGGCAGGAACATCGCGGCGTCGTCGAGCCGGGCGCTGGCCCAGCCGACCGGCTTCGACCGGTAGCCGAGCATCGAGTCGAGCGTGTTCACCGCTTTCACCCAGGCCGCGGCCGCGACCCCCGCGACCAGCGCGCTCTCGGCGACCGCACCGACCGCGACGGCGCCGGTCGCGCCGGCGACGAACCAGACGAGGGGGGCGACGAACCCGTCCGCGAGGTTCTCCGCGGCGCTCTCGACCGCGGCGCTGCGGAGCGCGGCCGGGCAGAGGTCGGCCGGGTCGCGTCCGACGAGCGCCCGGATCGACTGCCGGGCCGCGTCCGGGTCGGCCTCGGTCTCGGCGACGACCTCGCCGGTCACGTCGAGCAGCATGCGGAGGCTCGCGACCGAGAAGCAGGCGGCCGCCGCCGCGGCGACGGCCAGGATCGGAACCCCGCCGACTCGCGGGCCGTGCGCGGCGGCGAGCCAGACGATCCCGGCACAGACCGCGGCCGCGGCGAGTGGAAGCATCACCGCGACCGCGACGCCGACGAGCCGCGGGCGGGCCCACTCCCGGTCAAACCGCCCGACGAGGGTTCCGAACAGCGCGACCGGGTGGACGCGGCGCGGCGGCTCCGCGGCCGCGAGGTCCAGCGCGACGGCGAGCGCGACCGGCGCGAGGAGCGTCGCGGCCGGGGCGACGGGGGCGGCGACGGTGAACTCGGTGACCCCGGCGCTCGCAGCGACTCCCGTCATCCTTCCACCTCGTCGAGGAACGCGTCGAACGCCCCGCTCTCGGGGTGGACGTGACAGTACGTCCCGAGCGTGCGGTGTTCGGTCAGCCCCTCGCGGTCGCCGTCGATGCCGGTCCCGCGCTCCACGTCGAACGCGAACCGGGCGTCGGACGCGACGTCGGCCGCGGAGTAGTGGAACTCGTGGCCGCGGAGCCGCGCCCCGGCGTCCGCGGTGAGCGCGCCGCGCCGCGCGCGGAGTTCGACGTGGTCGAGCGCCTGATACCGCTCGCGGCGCTCGACGCTCGCGGGGAGGACGCCCGCCATCTCGTGGGCGTCGCCGTCGGCGGTCGTCAGCGTCTCCGCGAGCGCCATCAGCCCGCCGCACTCGCCGAGGACGGGCGTCCCCTCGGCCGCGGCGTCGGCGATCGACCCCAGCGCGGGCCCCTCGGCGAGCGCCGCGGCGTGGAGCTCCGGGTAGCCGCCGGGGAGGTAGACGCCGTCGCAGGCCGGGAGGTCGTCGCCGGCCGCGGGCGCGAAGGGGACCACCGCCGCGCGCTCGGCGAGCCGTTCGCGGGTGGCCGGGTAGACGAACCGGAAGGCGGCGTCGTCCGCGACCGCGATCCGCGGGCGGGCGTCGCCGTCTCCGGGGTTCGCTCGGCTCTCGCCGCCCGCCGGTCTCGCCTCCGGGCCGGTCGCGGGGAGCGTCGGTTCGCCCGCGACGCCGAGCAGCCGGTCGGTCCGCAGCGTTTCGGCGGCCGCGTCGAGCGCCGCGTCGTCGAGCGGGGCCTCCTCGCCCATCCGGAGTCCGAGGTGACGGTCGGGGATCTCCAGATCCTCGCGGGGTGGGATCCGGCCGCAGTAGGCGAGCGAGTCCGGGAGCGCCTCGCGGATACCCGCCTCGTGACGGCCGCCGTGTGCGCGCTGGGCGACGACGCCCGCCACGTCGAGGTCGCGGTCCGTCCGGTCGGCGTACGTCGCGAAGCCGAGCGCGGTCGCCGCGACGCTCTCCATCCCGGCGCTCGCGTCGACGACGAGGACGACCGGGAGGTCGAGCGCGGCGGCGACGCTCGCCGTGCTCGCGGCGTCGCCGTCGTACAGTCCCATCATCCCCTCGATCACGCAGACGTCGCCGTCGCCGCGGGCGTAGTTCCGCCGGAGGCCGTCGTCCCCCTGAAGCCACGGGTCGAGGGTGCGCGACGGTCGCCCGGCGACGCGGGCGTGGTGGCTCGGGTCGATGAAGTCCGGGCCCGCCTTCGCCGGCTGGACGGTCCGCCCGGCGTTCTCGAACGCGCGGATCGCCGCGAGGGTCGCCACCGTCTTGCCGACGCCGGAGGCCGTGCCGGCGAGGACGAGCCCCTTCATTGCCGATCGCCTCTGTTCGCGACGGCGGGTTCGTCCTCGCCGTCGGCTCCCGCGCCCTCGGCGAGCAGTCGGTCGGTCACGGCGGCGACCCTCTCGCGGACGGCGACGTCGTCGACCCCGGCGCGGTCCGCGAGCGCGAGCGCCCCGCCCATGCCGACGCCCTCCTTCGCCTCGCCGCGGGCGTACGCCGCCATCGCGGGGTGGTCGCCCTCGTCGAACCCGGGGTCGGCCGCCGCCAGGCTCAGGTCGAGGTCGGCGGCGAGCGCCGCGAGGTCGGCGGTCGGGTCGTCCGCGACCAGCGACGTGGTCGCCAGCGGGAGCCGCCGGTCGACG